>JAUSAB010000012.1 GCA_030653035.1 Desulfocapsaceae bacterium
TTACGACAAGACTGAACTCAAAACTGGACCCAGTCAATACGATGTTTTTATGAGAAAAAAGTCTCACAAGAAGTCGTTTCAGGCCTTAGGAACCCTTTTTCCGAGATAGAAAAATCCCTTTTAAGGAAATTCCTATTCCCCTCTCAACATGAAATCAGACTTCAGGCGAATGGAGGCCGCTTCAAGGAGGTATTGCATTGAATAATACGCTTCCTGACATTAATACGCTCAAGACGATTTTCTACTGGGCAGGATTATCTTTATTTCTTGTGCTGGAGCTATGGCTTCCTTATCGGCCATCCAGCGTATCCAAGCTGAAACGCTGGCTAACAAATCTGCCACTTTCCATCATTAACGGTTCCATTTATTATCTCATATATTTTTCTGCTCTTGCAGAAATCATGGTGCAGACAAAAAACCACCAACTCGGTCTGTTAAACTCATTCGCCCTGCCGGACTGGTTGAAAATGGTTTTCGGGATTTTGATACTTGATTTTGTTATCTATATCTGGCACCTGCTTAACCACGTTGTCCCACTCTTCTGGCGTTTCCACCGGGTCCATCACTCTGATATAAATCTGGATGTATCGACTGCCAGCCGTTTTCATATCGGCGAACTCCTTATGTCCGGTCTTGTCCGCATGATGGTTGTCTATGCATTGGGCATTTCTTTTATTACGTACATGCTTTTCGAAATAGTGGTTAACCTCTCCATACAGTTTCATCACAGCAGTATCAGGATAAATCCTTTTTTTGAAAAATTCTGGATTTGGTTTTTTATACCCCCCTCGATGCACCGCGTGCACCATTCTGTAAAGATAAAAGAACGCGACTCCAATTACGGAGTGCTGTTTTCTTTTTGGGACCGGTTTTTTGGCACCTTGACCTGGGGTATAGATCAGTCCATGATAGTAATCGGCATTGGCTCACATCGTAAATTTGAGAATCTCGGCTTCCGGCATATGTGGCTTATGCCTTTTACGAGGAAAAGCAGTTGACAACGACGAAAGGATATTCCCGGTCAAGGCCATGTTAAGCCATGACTTTTCCGGAAGGATTAAAGATGGAATGTTTAACAGATCACATCGCTCTCAATGTGGAAGATGAGGAGAAGATGATCACCTTCTATTTGAAGCTCCTTCTCTTTACAACTGGGGTTTCAGTTGCCGGGTGAAGCGCAACAATGTCCCCACATGTTCGGCGCGCAGTTGCCGATGACATACACAGGAAATTTTGTAGACGACCTGAAAAAATTGGAATATCTTCATCAGCCAGCGCGGGAGTGCTCTTCGCTTCGCGCTGCACCTTCACGTAAGCGAACATGACGTAAATCACCTCATGGAAGTTTTGGGTGAGTTGCAAAATGACCAGCGTTTCGTATAGCCGGCGATCAACCGAACCTGTGCGGAAAGCCGCGCAAGCTGGTTACTTCTACGTTGTGCAGTAAAATATCACAAGGAGATCAAATGACAAATAAAATGACCATGAAGATTCAGTCTCAGTTTAAAAAAATCCAGAAAGAATTACGTTATTTCATAGAATTGTCTCTACAAGAAGATGAACTATCTTGGGATGACTGGATTTCTTCGATTTCTTCAAAAATTGACATAAAATGTTGGGAAGAAAAAAAATGCGACCACAAGCAGTGCCCCGCATATCTGCATAAATGTCGAAGATGTTGGATTATTGCCGGTACTATGTGTGGTGGTGAAGTGCATGGTAAATTTGCAAAAATACATGGTAACTGCCAGGAATGCGAGATTTACCAAAGAGTGGTGTATGCTGAACCTGCCCAGGAAATAGAAGAACATTTGATTGTATTAATACACAGTTTAAAGTGCAAACAAGAAGAACTAAAAGAAATTGCGATTAAAGATCATTTGACTGGGTTGTTCAATCGGAGGCACTTTGATAATTATATGCAGCATGAATATAACAAAATAAAAAGAAGCAACTCTGCTCTTACTGTTATGATGATTGATATCAACAATTTCAAACAAATTAATGATATTTTAGGCCACGCAAAAGGCGATGAGGTTCTGAAGGAATATTCTAAAATTTTTCAAAGCACTATCAGAGAATCAGATATTGTATTTAGGGTTGGTGGAGACGAATTCATTATTGTAATGCACGAATGTTGTGACAATAAAAGTTATGCAGAAGCCTTGGCATCAAGAATTGATGCTAAAATAGAGCATTGGAATCATCACAATGATATAGAATTTGATCTTTCTTTAAGCTATGGAATCAGCATGTTGACAAAAGCAGTAAGTGATATTCAGCATTGTCTTGATGAGGCAGACACAAAAATGTATGAGGATAAAAGAAACAAAAAAAATACACAACCAAGCGCTTGAGAGAGACAGCAAGAGATCAGATGAAGGGGAAAACCAAGGACACTGCCCTCATTTTTATACACTGTTATTTTTTAAAAATGAAGCCATTCAAAATGATCAAATATGGATAATAATACACCTACAAAAGAGCTAAACTCTCGTTGGAAAAGATATAGAGAATTACTTCATAGATATCATCCTCAAGCAGATGGTGTATTTATTTTTTCAAGGGTAAATATTTTCTATTTTACTGGTACTTTTGCCAATGGAGTCTTGTGGCTTCCCAAAGAAGGAGAACCCATATTATTTTGTCGGCGTGGTGCTGAACGGGCAGGAATTGAAACACCAATAAAAAATATTATTCAATTCAATTCTTATAGCAATATTGAACAGACATTTGAAGATATAGGAATCACTTGGTTGTGCTAACCTAAAATTGACCAGTAAAGCGGTGCAGTGCTAACCGAATTTTGACCACCCCCGGCATTACTTTTTCAGTTAGGATAAGTTTTCAATTTCTAACTGGAGGAAAGGAGATGCTTGAGATGGATCAATATGAGTTTATCAGGACTGCCCATAGGGTTTAGGGGAAGAACATTACGGAGCTTGCGCGGCAGACCGGACATTCACGGAATACGATCAAGAAGGCAACTCGTTTGTGCCAATAGCGTCCTGTTTCAATGCGCTATTCTGGCCTACAATGCTCAACGCTGGATGGCGCTTTGCAGCGGCGATCAACTCCTTCGTCGCTGGGAGCCCGCAACGCTTCGGGCTTTTATCATCCGAGTTGGCGGCCTCTTTCGGACTGGTTCCAGACAGTGAAAGAATGAGGATTGCAGGATTTAGGTGACAAATCAGCACAGAGTGAGAGGAGAGGGAAAAACAGGGTTTCGAGAGCAATAACAGGAAAACTCAAACTGCCCAAAATCAGCCATCCAGGGCCTTGTCCTGATCCGCCAACCGCACCTGCGCCATAAAGGCATGCACCTTTTCGGCATTTTTCATGCCGGGAGTCCACTCCACTCCTGAATTCACATCAACCGCAAAAGGGTGCACCTGCTGTATGGCCTCCCGCACATTGTCAGGACCAAGCCCGCCGGCAAGGATCAAGGGCAATTGCAGACGCAGCCCTTCAATGATCCGCCAGTCAAAGGCCATACCGGTTCCTCCTGCTATCCCCTTGCTGTAGGTATCCAGTAAAACCCCCTGCACCACATCGTTATACGGAGCAAAAACATCAGCCGCCGTTTCCCCGCCAACCCGAAAGGCCTTGATCACCCTGCAGGGAGCGGCAGAATGGGCCAGACGCTCACAATATCCCGGATCTTCACTGCCATGCAGCTGCACATGAGAAAGACCGCAAGAGACAATGATTTCTTTAACTTCTTCAAGGTCACGATCAACAAAGACACCAACACAATCAACGAATGGCGGCAAATCAGCAATGATCCCGCGCGCCAGTTCCGGCGAAACACTCCGCGGACTGGCCTCGACAAAAATAAAACCCAGGGCATCAACCCCTGCCGAAACACCCTCTTCCGCATCGAAGCGATTGGTGATACCACACATCTTGATCCGCGTCCTGCCGGCCATTACCCCTCCCTTGCAAACAAACTTTTAATGGCGTCCACGCAACCCTTGCAAGGTATTGCCACCGGCACTGCCCCGCATCAAGGTTTCTCCGATCAGCGCAGCAGTTATTCCCTCTTCCTGTAAACGCTGGAGATCGGCCCTGGTCTTCAGGCCCGACTCGCCAACCACCGGGATATCGGCAGGGATCAATTTTTTCAGGCGGAAGGTCGTCTCAATATCCATGGAAAAATCCTTGAGATTGCGATTATTCACCCCAATCAGGCTACAACCGACCCCGAGCACCACCTCAAGCTCCTGCTCGTCATGGACTTCGACCAGGCAGTCCATGCCGTACGACCGGGCACAGGCCTGGAAATCCCTTAACTGATAAGCATCGAGGATTGAGGCCATGAGCAGGATGGCATCGGCCCCATGGACATGGGCCTCCTGAATCTGCAGCTCATCAATGATAAACTCCTTGCGCAGCACCGGCAGCTTCACTTCCTCCCGCACTTGGAGCAGATAGAGCAGACTACCCTGGAAAAACTGTTCATCGGTCAGCACCGATATGGCCTGGGCACCACTATCCTCATAATTCCTGGCGATGGCCACCGGATCAAAATCAGGCCGAATCACCCCTTTTGAGGGCGAGGCCTTTTTAACCTCGGCAATGATGGCAACGCCGGGATAATCAATAAGGGCCTGCCGAAAGCCGCGTGGCGGGTCAATGGGTTTATGGGCAAATGCGGATGGGAGATGGATTCCCCGCGCCCTCAGGAGAGCAACCTCTTCTTTTTTTTTTGCAACAATCGTATCTAAAATCATCGTATATTCTATATGATATTCAACAAATCAAGCAATCAGCATCAACTAATCTTGCAGATCCCGGCAAAAGGCCACCAGCTGGTCAAGCTTGGCCAGGGCCTTGCCGGAATCAATAATCTCTGCCGCCAACGCCACTCCTGCCTGCAGATCGGCGGCCACTCCTGCGGCCATCAACGCTGCCCCGGCATTGATAAGAACCATATCCCGCTTCGCCCCCTGCTCGCCGCCAAGTATGGCCCGCATCTGCGCTGCTGACTCCTGAGCAGTAGCCCCGCCTTTAAGGTCGGCAAGAGTATAGCGCCCTAACCCCAGTTGCTCCGGGGTAATGGTATAGGTCCTCACCTTGCCCTGATCCAGATCAGAGACCCTGGTGCTGCCGGTGACCGTCAATTCATCAAGATTGCCTTCTCCATGCACAACCAGTGCCCGCTTAGATCCTAACCGGCCCAAGACCTCAGCCAGCGGCTCAGTCAGCGCTTCGGCAAAAACACCAAGCACCTGGACATTGGCACCGGCAGGATTAGTCAGAGGACCCAGAATATTAAAGATGGTCCGGATCCCGATCTCACGCCGCGGACCAATGGCATACTTCATCGCCCCGTGCAGAGTCGGCGCAAAGAGAAAACCGATACCAACGTCGCGCACACAGCGGCCGATCTGCTCCGGGCTCAGATTCAATGAAACCCCGGAGGCCTCCAGGACATCCGCACTGCCGCAATGACTGGAGACGGAACGGTTGCCATGTTTAGCCACCACTAGTCCAGCGCCAGCCACCACAAAGGCAGAGGTCGTAGAGACATTAAAGGTGCCGGAACTGTCGCCGCCGGTGCCGCAGGTGTCCACCAGGATACCGCCATGGGCCACATCAACCCCGGTCACAATGGGGGTTGCCTTGGCCCGCATCACCCGCACCGCCCCGGTGATCTCAGCCACCGTCTCGCCTTTCATCCGCAGGGCGGTAATAAAAGAACCAATCTGAGCCGGGGTTGCCGAACCGCCCATGATCTCATTCATCACATCTACCATCTCCTCTTCGCTGAGATCCTGATGGCTTACAACCTTGGTAATTGCCTGCTTTATATCCATATTTTTTTCTTTCCGATCGTAAAATGGTTCAATGCTTCAAGAGTGCCAAATAATCAGGGGACATAAAATTCTTCAGCAGGGTAATCCCCGCCGGGGTCATGATCGATTCGGGATGAAACTGCACCCCTTCAATAGCCAGGGTTTTATGCCGCAGCCCCATAAGTTCGCCGGCATCACTGCGAGCACTGATCTCCAGGCAATCAGGCAGGGTCGCCTCTTCCACCAGCAGGGAGTGATAGCGCATACCATCAAAGGGATTGGGCAGGGAGGTAAAGACCCCCTTGCCGTCATGGTGAATAGGCGAAGTCTTGCCATGCATGATCCGGCTGGCCCGCACCGTGGCCCCGCCAAAGGCCTCGCCCATGGACTGATGACCGAGACAGACCCCGAGGATGGGAACCTTACCGGCAAAATATTTGATGGTAGCAATGGAAATCCCAGCCTCGGCCGGCGTACAGGGGCCGGGGGAAATGAGCAGCCGGTCGGGATGCAGCGCCTCAATCTCGGCCAGGGTGATCTTGTCATTGCGAAAGACCTTGATCTCTGCCTTCTCACCCATGGCCGCACTGTTACCGGCAATGGTCTGGACAATATTATAGGTGAACGAATCGTAATTATCGATAATGACAAGCATTCTAGAACCCCTTTTCCGCAAGCTCAACGGCGCGACGCAATCCCATGGATTTATTCATGGTTTCTTCAAACTCTTTTTCCGGATCGGAATCATAAACAATGCCCGCTCCCGCCTGCACCCACAGATCCTGCCCCTGCATGACAAAGGTACGGATGGTGATGCAGAAATCCATATTCCCGGAAAAGCCAAAATAGCCGACTGCACCGGCATAGGGGCCACGCCGCTCGGGCTCCAGCTCCTCGATGATCTCCATGGCCCGGATCTTGGGCGCGCCGCTCACTGTGCCAGCCGGGAAACAGGCATCCATCACATCAAACTGATCCTTGCCCGCAGCAATCAGCCCGTGTACCCCGGAGACCAGGTGCATCACATGGCTGTATTTTTCGACCACCAGCAGGTCCTTGACCTCAACGCTGCCGTCACGGGCGACCCGCCCCACGTCATTGCGCCCCAGATCCACAAGCATCAAGTGCTCAGCCCGTTCCTTGGGATCGGCCAGCAGCTCCTGCCGTAAGGCTTCGTCCTCCTCAGGGGTCGCCCCCCTTTTCCGGGTACCGGCAATGGGCCGCAGCTCGATATGCTCACCATCCTTGCGCACCAGGATTTCAGGCGAGGAACCGATCTGCACCAGATCGCCCAGTTTAAGGAAAAAGAGATAGGGGCTGGGATTAATATGGCGCAGGGCGCGATAGAGGGTGAGTGGAGCAAGCCCGGTTTTGGTATGAAAACGCTGCGAAAGCACCACCTGGATGATATCACCGGCCTTGATATACTCCTGGGCCCGGGTAACCATGGCCTTAAACTGTTGCGGCTCCATGTTGGAGCTGAATTGATGAGACGAGGCACTGCCCTGAATATTTGCCGCCAGACACTTTGCCGATACCGGCGCCTGCAGACAAGAAATAACCGAATCGATCTGCCTGGTGGCGTCATGATACGCTAACGTCGCATCATCAACACCTGACAGCTGTACCCAGCAGACCACCGTCACTGTCTGCCGGAAGCTGTCGTGGACAAGCACCATCTTCGGCACCATGAATGAAGAATCAGGAAAGACCAGCGGCGGTTTTTCATCCGGCAAATCTTCCATAAACCGGACCATATCGTAACCGAGAAACCCAACCGCCCCCCCGCAGAAACGGGGAAGATCGCCATCGACCTCCACAGCCGCAAACCCTTCCACCAACTGTTTCAGGGCCTGTAAGGGATTCCCGACAGATTCCACCTTCTCTCTCCGCGGACCGAAAAAGGTACGCGTCTCAATCTGGTTTCCCTTGGAAGAAAAGGTCACTAACGGATCAAAACCGATAAAGGAATAGCGCCCCCATTTCTCCCCGCCCTCCATACTCTCAAAGAGAAAGGCATGGCTCTGATTTTCAGAAACCTTGGCAAAAAGGGTGAGCGGGGTATCGAAATCTGCGATTATCTTTCGATAAACAGGAACAAGCCCGGCCCGGCCGCACAAATCCTGAAAGACTTCAAGGCTTGGAAAATGATTATGTTGTGACATGCTGACTGATCCGCAAGAGGATGATAAGCAACTGAACTCTTCTTACCCGTAAGGGCATAAAAAAATCCATATATGGACGGGACACCTTGGGCACAAACTGTACCACATATTGTTTTAGATGAAAACAGCATAAAAAAAGGCCATGAAATCTAATGACTCCATGGCCTCTACAATGGCACAATCAACATTCAGGGGCGCCCTACTCTCTCCCGGACACCTGTCGCAACCACTTATGCGGCTGTCTGCATGCTGTTTACACGTTTAGTTAAACGGGATACCTTCCGGGATGCATTTTTCTTGTGAATAGTCCCCTTGGCACCGGTCTTGGCAATAACGGGAATAGCAAGCTTTAATGCCTCCATGGCTTTTTCCACAGAACCAGCGGCAATAGCCTCATCCACCTGACGGATTGTATTCTTCATCCGTGACTTGATGGCACGATTACGCATACGTTGAACTGTTGCCTGACGATTTCTTTTTTCTGCAGATTTATGATTAGCCACGAATTCCTCCTGTTATTGACTTACTCAAACTGTAAACCGGATTTTCCGGTAATATATTATAAAGCTCAGGCACAAGATGCCAGATTCCCATCAAAAGAAAAGAAAATTTAATACGATCAGAGACTAAAGTCAACAAATATTGCCATCGCCTGAAAATAACTGTAACATTGAAATGCTCTGGTAATAACATAATCCTAAAAACGGCAGTTACTTCATAATGTAAATACCGCTCCCCCTCATCCCCAGCCCTTCTCCCTCAGGGAGAAGGGAGAAAGCCCCCTCTCCTTTTGGGAGAGGGCTGGGGTGAGGGGAAAAAGCTGGCCATGCAAGAAGTTATTGCAAAATCACTATTTGCAACTGCCGTTTTTAGGTTAATAGTTCTTAAGTTCCCCCTTTAACAAAAAGGATCGAAAATATGACAACACAAATCGGCTTTATCGGCGGCGGCCAGATGGGTGAAGCCCTGATTCGCGGCATTATCCAGTCTGGGCTCTACGCGGCAGAAAACATCCTGGTCACCGAACCTGACAGCGCCAGGCGCGCGTACCTCCAAGAGACCTATCAAGTACAGCCCTTTGACAGCGGCGCTCCCATCTGGAGCTCTTGCGCCACCGTGATCCTGGCGGTAAAACCCCAGGTCATGGGCTCTCTTCTTACTGCCGCCAAGGAGATGATCTCTGCCAAGCACCTGATCATCTCCATTGCCGCCGGACTGCCCATTTCTTTTTACGAAGGACACCTTTCCAGCCTGCCATGCAAGATTATCCGCGTCATGCCCAACACCCCAGCCCTCGTCCTGGAGTCCGCCTCAGCCCTGAGCGGCAATAAAAACGTAACGCCTGAAGAAATGGGGCTCGCCAAGGCCCTCTTTGATGCAGTCGGAAAGGCCGTTATTCTCGAAGAGCAGTATCTAGATGCGGTCACCGGACTCAGCGGCTCAGGTCCTGCCTACGTCTTTACCTTCATTGAAGGGATGATCGACGCCGGGGTCAAGACCGGCCTGGCCCGACCCGTTGCCGAGACCCTTGTCCTCCAGACCGTGCTGGGCTCAGTCAAACTGATGCAGGAGAGCGGCAAACATCCGGCCGTCCTCCGCGCCATGGTTACCTCACCAGGCGGCACCACCATTGCCGCCCAGCATGTCATGGAGAGGGCGGGATTCAAGGGGATCATCATGGATGCCATTGAGGCCGCCACCAATCGTTCCGCTGAACTGGGGAAAAAATAAGATGGCGTCTTTTACCCCCTTTCGCACCGTCTCTGATTTTTCGGTGCGCCGGGCAGGCATCATCATCAAAAAAGATCACGCCCCGGCTGACACCTTTGCCGACATGCTCGGCAACTGGCTGCGGGATAAAGGGATTACGGTCACAATCAACCGGATTGAGCCTGATCTTGACATCCTGATTATCGTCGGTGGCGATGGCACCCTGCTCCATGTAGCTGATCAGGCTGCACGTCACTCTATTCCGGTAATCGGGATCAATCTGGGGAATCTGGGATTTCTGACCGAACTGACCGAACACGAGGCGACAGGCGCCTTGGAAGAGATCATCACAAGGGCCGTGACCGTTGAAAACCGGATGATGCTCAAGACCCGCATCATCCGCCGGGAGAAGCAACCAACAAAATACCGTTATGCCTTGAACGAAGTGGTCATCAGCAAGGGCACCCTGGACCGGGTCCTGCAACTTTCCACCAGGGCAAATGCGGACTATATCACCACCTACAAAGCCGATGGTCTGATCTTCTCGACCCCCACCGGCTCGACCGCCTATAATCTCTCGGCGGGTGGGCCGCTGGTTTATCCTGGCCTGGCATCCATCCTGGTCACCCCCATCTGCCCCTTCATGCTCAGCAGCAGACCGGTTCTCCTGCCACCTGAGACCAAGCTCACCACCCGGATTGACGACGGCCCCGGCCATTACGCCAAGATCATCATCGACGGCCAGTCGGCCTGGGACATGCAGGAAGACGAGGTTCTGGAGATCGAGGCGGCGGAACACCCCCTGCAACTGATCATCTCACCGCATCGGGATTACTTCTCCATCCTGCGCAACAAGCTGCACTGGGGGAAGACAATTAGGAATTAGGAATTTAAAATTACGAATTACGAATTACGAATTACGAATTTAAAAACAAGACTCAAATCTGAAAGAAATCGCTGTGTTCCATGGCAGCATTGACAAACAGCACTACATATAACCTGATTACTACGCTTTAATTCGTAATTCGTAATTCGCCCTTCATCACTTCCCTTTTTTAATCCCGTATTTTTTCATCTTGTACTGCAACAGGCTCTTGGTAATTCCCAGTCTTTCCGCCGCCCGCGCCTGGACAAAACTCGTGGCCTCCAGCGCCCGGTTCAACATCTTTTCTTCCACTGCGTACAGAACCTCATTGAGTTCCACCGAATCCGGGATCAATTGCCCCAGATCCATCTCACGGGTCCAGGCAGCCTGAGAACTCCGGTTCGTGGATTCAGGCTGCACGTCATCCGCCTCAATCCGATTGTTATCGCACAGGATTGCCGCCCGCTCAATGGTATTCTCCAGCTCCCGCACATTCCCCTCCCAAGGCAGGGTCACCAGCAGCCGCAGGGCATCAGGACTGATCGAAAGCCCGGGCTTGGTCAGCCGTTCCGAAACCGTCCTGATAAAATATTCAACCAAGATCGGGATATCATCCATCCGCTCGCGCAAGGGCGGCAGCAGAACATGGATCACATTGAGCCGGTAATAGAGATCCTCCCGGAATCGGCCCTGATCGACCTCCTCCCGCAGGTCCTTATTGGTGGCACTGATAATCCGGACATCAACGGACAGGGTCTTGCTCCCCCCCACCCGTTCAAAACTCTTTTCCTGCAAGGCCCGCAGCAATTTGGACTGCAAGGCCAGAGGGATTTCACCGATCTCATCCAAAAACAGGGTCCCGCCATCCGCCAGCTCAAAACGTCCTTTGCGCATGACCACAGCCCCGGTAAAGGCCCCCTTTTCATGGCCAAAGAGTTCACTCTCCAGCAGAGTCTCGGCCAGGGCCGCACAGTTAACCGTGATAAAGGCCTTGTCCTGACGAGGACTGTTCATATGGATGGCCTTGGCCACCAGCTCCTTGCCGGTCCCGCTCTCACCTGTGATCAAAACCGAAGACGGGGTAGGGGCCACTTTTTCAATCAATTCATAGACCTGCACCATTCGCGCGTTTTTTCCGACCATGCCGGAAAAACCGGTACGGGTCAGAATCGCCTTACGCAACCGGATGTTTTCCCGGATCAGGGAATAGTGCTGGACCGCCTTGTTAATGGTGACAATCAGCTCATCATTGGAAAAGGGCTTGGCCAGATAATTAAAGGCCCCGGACTGCATGGCTGAAACTGCCTTTTCCACAGCCGCATAGGCCGTGATCATCACCACCGGCAGATCACTGTTAATCTTTTTGATAGCCTGGAGAAGCTGAAGACCATCCATGCCCGGCATCTGCATATCGGTAATCACCAGATCCAGATCTACCTCCCGCACCAGCGCCAGTCCTTTGGCTCCATCCGAGGCCGTAAAGACCTCAAAGCCCTCATCGCGCAGCAACTCGGAAAGGATCACCAGGTAGTTCGGTTCGTCATCAACAATCAGGATAGAATTCATGAGCAGCTCTCAAAGGAATATTTTGTTAGGCTTGCGACTAATTTTCTATGTAGATACGGGCACTCAAGACGAGACAACAGTTATTTCGTAACGGCTCCCTGCATGTTATCTGCCAGGCGCCACTTCATATTCTCAAGAAGTTCCGGCGGCACAAAGACATTCCCCCCGCCAGCCAGACTGGTTCCGGGTCGCACTTCACCATGATAATCACTGCCGCCGGTAAGCAGGAGGTCATGCTCTCCGGCAAGCGCCCGCAACTTCTTCTTTACTTTATGCGAATGCGTTGGATAGTACAACTCAATCCCATCCAGACCTGCCGGGACCAGATCAGCAAGAACCGCAGGCAAGCGAACAAGCTCAGGATCATTTTGTGCCGGATGGGCCAGGACTGCAAGCCCCCCGGCCTGACGGATCAAAGATACAGCCTCGGCAGCGCTGTACGCAAACCGTGACACATACGCCGCCTCCCCTTTCTTCAAAAACTGTTCAAAGGCCTGACTCATAGTCCTGACCACGCCACGCCGCACCAGAATCCTGGCGATATGGGGTCTGCCGGTCTGCCCCTGCTCAGACACAAGCTGTAATTCCTCAGCTGTCACCGGAATGCCCAGCGCGTTCAGCTTATCAAGAATCTTGATATTGCGTTCAGCCCTTGCCCCCTGCAACCTGGCCAGGGCTGCCGCAAGCTCGCTGTTATGAGGATCGGCCCAGTAGCCCAGGATATGGTATTCAACCTGGCCATAGAGCACACTGACCTCAATGCCGGGAACGATCTCGACCCCCATCTCGGCACCAGCCAGAACGGCCTCTGCCGTTCCGGCCATGGTATCATGATCCGTCAGGGCCAGGGCAGATATCTTTTTGTGTCTGGCCAGGGCCACAAGCTCGGTTGGAGTCATGGTGCCATCGGAAAAGTTGGAATGGGTATGCAGATCTATGGACATCGGAGATATGAAGTAAAATATTGTGGGTGAATTTTGAGCAAAAAAGGCAAAAAGGAAACTTTTACTTTGAAAAAATTTGATAATCACAAAAAAATAAAATGGAAGAAATCGTACCATACTAAGTTGAGATCAACGTACTGGAAGCAAGCGTTTTTTTCAATGAGAGAGAATCGCCACCCAAAAGCTTCCTGATATCATCCCAATATCCAGGAATAATACGACAACCCCCTCTCACCCCTTGATCACCGCCAGGGGCCGCAGGGCCACCAGCACCTCCACCAGATCAAGCTGATTATCAAGGACCTCATCAATGTTCTTATAAGCGCCGGCCGCTTCATCAAGATCTCCGGTAGAACGGACGGCGTGAATAATCCCCTGATCATCCAGCCGCTTTTTTTCCTGCTCAAGATTTAACTGCCGTTGGGCCTGTTTGCGTCCCATCTTTCTCCCGGCACCATGGGCACAGGATTCAAAACTTTCAGGATTCCCCTTACCCTTGACGATATAGCTGGGGCTCCCCTGAGAACCGGGAACGATGCCGATCTCCCCGGCCTGGGCCCTGGTTGCCCCTTTACGATGCACCAGGACATTCTTGCCGAAATGCAACTCCATGGCCGCATAATTATGGGCAATATTGATCATTGGCTCAAAGAACACCGGCGGCACCACAGACAAAAGGGTGTCCTTGATCCGTTCCATCATCATCTTCCGATTGGCAAAGGCGAAATCAACACAGTAGCGCATTTCCTGCAGATAGGTCTGACCGGCAACATGGGTCAGCGGTAAAAACGCCAGTTGCCAGCTTTTCGGAATACTGGATCCCCACTGCCTGTTCAAATCCATAGCCAGGTGGTTATAATAGTTGGCGACCTTAAAGCCAAGATTGCGGCTGCCGGAATGGACCATCAACCAGATCCGCCCATCATCACCCTTCTGGATCTCGATAAAATGATTTCCCCCTCCCAGCGTTCCAAGCTGGGTAAGAGCGGCCTGATATTCCCTGGCGATCACCGGCAGATCATTGAGCACGACCTCCGCCTTGGGCATCAACCGCGGATCCTGCTTCTTTTTCTGATGATTGAAGCCCAGAGGAACCGTCCTTCTGATCTCAGCCAGCACCTGTTTCAACTGTTCCGTGGAGATAGTGGTGAGCGATGTGCGCACCGCACACATGCCGCAGCCGATATCAACCCCAACCGCATTGGGGACCACCACCTCTTCGGCGGCCATCACCCCGCCAATGGGCATCCCATAACCCAGATGGGCATCCGGCATTATGGCAACATGCTGAAACAGAAAAGGGAGGTTGGCGAGATTTTTCGCCTGTTCAAAGGCCCCTGACTCAATATCATCGAGCCAGAGTTTTATCGGTTGTTTTTCTGTAACAATGACCTTTTTCATCAGAAAGCAACCCTCCTTTACCAAGCCATGGAAACAGAGAAGAAAGTATTTACCCCTTGAAATAGAGGTCGTCTTTCAATCTAAGCGCTAAACAAAACAATGGCAAATCTTTACTCTTGATCTCTATTCAAGGCCTCAATCAGTTTGGTTGCTCTCTACGCCCACACATATCGCCTGACAATAGTATCGCGCAAGGATATCATTGCCTCATGATCAAGGTATTCCATGACAGCGAAACTGAAAAAGTGTGGCGGGGCGAGTTTTCACGGCGTTTACCCAATCAGATCCTGGGTATTGCCCGGTGCAAGCTGAGAATGCTGAACAACGCCCGTGTGCTTGATGACCTGCACACCCCTCCAGCCAGTCGTCTTGAACGACTATCCGGTGGCCGAGAGGGACAGTGGAGCATTCGAATCAACCTAAAAACGGCAGTTGCCTCACAATACACATATAGCTCCCCCTCATCCCACCCCTTCTCCCAAAAGGAGAAGGGCCAAAAACTCCCTCTCCTTTTGGGAGGGTCGGGGTGAGGGAAAAGCTTAGCAATACAATAAGTTATTACAAAACAACCGTGTCTAACTGCCGTTTTCAGGGTAATACATTCCTGACAAATCCGGGCATGGGATTCTTTGCGCGTTTTAGGACTTGAGCTCTTGGATTCTGACATGGCCGAATTCTATGGAGCTAAAACGACCTGCCTCACCAGCGGCCCACCCAACTTACCGCGTTAGCGCCGCCGCGCTTCTTGCCGTCTGGTGAATGCAATTGATATTGAATTGATATTGGGCTGTTGACTCTTCAATATAGCTGCTGAGCCGCCTGACGGAAAATTTGGCAAGGCAGGGTTGTGGGTTGCCTAAGAGTTACAGGCTTATAACCGCTGCATCACAGGCAAGCCTTATCAATTCAACAGCAGTACCCATTCTGGCTCCCTCAATCAAATCATCCTCTGATATCCCGCGGGCCTTGGCGCAAGGAGTGCAGGCAAGTACGGGTACCTGGTTGGCCTGCAGATACGTCATGAGATCATCTGCTATATCCCCGGTTGCTGCCCGAAGGTTGTCTATAAGGCCCTTCTTTGCGAGATAAACTGCTTCATCAAGAAGAAACAGGGTGACGTTTTTCCCCTCTTTGTGAGCAACTGTTGCAAGATGAATAGCCCTTGTTGCACGATTGGGATCGTCAGTGCCGCATGCAACAGTAATAACAACGTTATTTGTCATTTTCCTCTCCTTATTTGAATTATTGCTGGTTAGAACCAGCGTAAAACTTCTGAAGTTGCTTGCCCAACGAGTCTGTAGAAAAACTCGATTTACAATAATGATCCAAATGAAAAACGAGTGATTTTTTCTCCATTTTCATTTTGATTGGAATTTTTATTCGTTTTTATTTTCCGACCGTCTTGTTTCTATTGTTCGAAGCTCT
>JAUSAB010000024.1 GCA_030653035.1 Desulfocapsaceae bacterium
ATTCCGAACACGGTCGTTAAGCTCTTCTGCGCCAATGGTACTGCATGGGTGACTATGTGGGAGAGTAGGACGCCGCCGAATTTTTTATATAAAAGCCCCAATCAGATCAACTGATTGGGGCTTTCTTGCGTCTGATACTATCGATTTGCCAGGGATATGAAATTGGTTTGGAAGTCCGAAAACTTTCCACCTGTCTTTTCCACCTGTCTTTTCCTGCTGGCTTCCTCCCGGTTCTTGACAGATTGATGTTTTCTGGATAATTGGGTTGAACTTACCTTGATCTTTTCATGCAGGATATTTTATTGAAGGATACATTTTACCGAAAAAAGGAATTTTTGATGTCTGATCAATCTATGCTGTTTCTTGTGATTTTGGCGGCGGGCAAAGGGACTCGCATGAAATCTGAAAAGGCCAAGGTCTTGCATCATGTTTTTTATGCCCCGATGCTGCATCATGTATTGACTGCCGTCAAGCCTCTGGGTGCAGATAAAACCATTGCTATTATTGGTCATCAACGTAGCGATGTAGAACGATCCCTGGCCGGTTTTGATGTCGTTCCGTGTGTTCAGGAAGAACAACTGGGTACTGGTCACGCCGTGCTGTGTGCTGAGCAGATAATAGGCAGCAAAAAAGGTACGGTCATGATCCTTTGTGGAGATACTCCGCTGATTCAGACCGAAACATTGAAAGAGATGTATGCGCAACATCTGGCCCATGGTGGACCGCTTACAATTATGACCACTTTTCTGGAAAACTCTACGAATTATGGACGAATTATTACTAATAACGTGGGTAAGGTACTTTCAATTATTGAAGAAAAGGATGCTTCCCCTGAGCAGAAAAAGATCAGAGAAATAAATGCCGGTATTTACTGTGTTGATGTCGACTTTCTTTTTCCAATCTTGAAAATGATTGGAACCAATAACAGTCAGGGTGAGGTGTATCTCACTGATATCGTTTTAATTGCTACTGAACAGAAGCATCCTGTTGAAAAACATCTAACCTCTCGGCCTTTGGATGTCCTTGGGGTTAATTCACGTATTGAGTTGGCAGAGGCGCATAAGGAATTACAGATGCGTCGTAACCGTCAATTGATGCTGGAGGGGGTTACTATGCACGATCCTGCCACTATTTCCATAGCCCCAGAGGTGAAAATGAGCAGGGATGTTATTCTCTATCCAGGTGTACATATCACAGGTCATTCCGTTATAGGGGAAAACTGTACTTTGAAAACCGGAGCATTTCTTAAAGATAGTATCCTTGGTGAAAATGTTTCTATAGGTGCCTATAGCTATCTTGAAAGATGTGCCATTGAGGCAGGGAAGGATGTTGGCCCGCACAGTGTTTTGTCCTCATAAGAAAGAGCTCAAGCTCAAATCAGGAATTATTCGTTTGTAATGAGCGAAAGGCCTCGGCATATTTTTTGAAAATTCTTCTCCCATCCGCAGAGATATCTATAAATTCAATGCCGGTAATATGAAATCCATCAAGGATTTCTGTGTGGACAACCTCACCGCGGAGATCCACTAGATCATCCTCTAGTCCAACAGTAATCAGCAGAGTGTCTCCCTTTGATATTTTCTTGGTTGTTTCCAGCTTGAGTCCATTTTCACTTACATCTAGGGTTCGTCCCATGGAGTATATGGTCTGCAGGCCATTCTGGTCAATGATGAGATAGTCGAGAAGATGGAGGGAATTTTTACGAATTGAATGTCTGTGTTCTGTTGGTGTCATAATTATCCCGTGCCTCACTTGTGTTTTTTTGTCCGGAAAAAGAGCATGAATTGCTTCTTTGTTGGCTTGGACAATTCCCCTTTCTGTGATAAGACCGCTGATGAGTCGTGCTGGTGTAACATCAAAACTGTAGTTGACTGCCTTGGTCCCGGTTGCAACAAGTCGAACGGTCGTAATCTTCCCTGTTGTATCGTCCATGCCACTAATCCAGGTGATTTCATCCCCTGAACGTTGTTCAATGGAGATCTGGGCGCCATGTTCCAACTCCCAGTCAAAGGTGGAGGAAGGTAGGGCAACATAAAAAGGGATATTGTTGTCATGGGCGGCCAGGGCCTTCAAATAGGTTCCTATCTTGTTGGCCACATCGCCGGTATGGGTTGTACGGTCGCTGCCGACAATGACTATGTCTACCAGGCCCTGTTGCATCAAGTGCCCGCCAGTGTTGTCGGTTATCAGGGTGTTGGCGATATCCTCCTGTTGCAGTTCCCATGCGGTGAGTTTTGCCCCCTGGTTCCAGGGACGGGTTTCGTCTACCCAGACATGGACTGCTATTCCGGCATCTCTTGCCGCGTATATGGGGGCGGTGGCGCTGCCATAATCAACAAAGGCCAGCCAGCCCGCATTGCAGTGGGTGAGGATGTTAACTGGCTCGCCTTTCTTTTTTTTGCTGATGGCGGCAATAAGCTCGAGGCCGTGAAGACCTATTTGTTTGCAGAATGCGGCGTCTTCATCGGCAATCTCGCAGGCGGTAGCGTATGCCGCCTTCTTTTTTTCTACTCCTTTGCTGACTTTTTTAGTCGCGTCAAGAACACGCTCCACGGCCCAACTCAGATTTTTAGCGGTGGGCCGACTCTTATTCAGTCGTATTGCAGCCGCTTCCAGTTCTTTATCCACATCATGATCCGGAGCCTTGATTGCTGCCAGATACATGCCAAATCCAGCAGTGGCCCCTATGAGCCCCGCGCCTCGTACATGCATATCTTTGATAGCGGTTATTGCATCATTTACATTGGTCAGGGATTCAATAACAAATTGATGGGGAAGTTGGCGCTGGTCGATAATGTAGACACTCTTGTTGTCTTCTGGGTCAGGCCAGATGGTTCTAAAGTGGTATCCATTGATATTCATGGCAGAGAGGTCATCTTCTTGTTGGGAGGACAGCTGTAAGAGTAATCATAAATGTTTCATTTAAAGAAGAATACCCGTCATGTGCTAAAATGTAAAATAATTTCATTGGCAAATGAGCTGAGTCTTGGTGTCGCAGGCGGGGGGTTGTTGACAAATTTGACATTACCGCATACTTGATTCACAAAAATGTAATTAATTATTTATAGGAGGGTGGCTAGTATTTGAATGTATGATGAATTATTACAGGTTGTTATCGTTTCGTTTGATGCTTGGCACATCTTTTGTAATAGAAGTGACAAAGGTGTTGCTGGGTGCTGGTTATTAAACCCCTGTCGGGTGTAGGCGGGGGCACACAGTAGAGGTGCGGGGCGGGAGACCCTGTGTGTTTGATTCAAATTATCAAGGAGGAAGAAAGTGAACAAGGCGGATACAGCATTTATCCTGGCGGCTGCAGGGCTGGTGTTACTGATGACACCGGGACTTGCTCTTTTTTATGGTGGGATGGTACGCGGAAAGAATGTTTTAGGGACGATCATGCAGAGTTTTTTTATGATTGCCCTTGTTTCTATCGAGTGGGTTTATCTGGGCTATTCAATGTCTTTTGGTCCTGATATTGGTGGGGTGATAGGAGATTTGTCATGGTTTGCTTTAAATGGGGTAGGCAGTGCCCCCAGTGCTGATTATGCGACTACCATCCCGCAGACTGTTTTTATGATTTATCAATGCATGTTTGCCATTATTACTCCGGCTCTTATTACCGGCGCCTTTGCCGAGCGGGTACGGTTTGTCCCCTTTCTGGTCTTTTCCTTGTTCTGGGCAGTATTGGTCTACAATCCTGTCTGTCATTGGGTTTGGGCCAAGGGCGGGTGGCTGGCGCAGATGGGTGTGCTTGACTTTGCCGGTGGTTTGGTTGTGCATGTAACCTGTGGAGCAGCAGCATTCGCGGCGGTTCTGGTTGTAGGGCCAAGAAAAGGATATGGCCGGACAAGTATCATGCCTCACAATCTGCCGATGACCTTGCTGGGGACAGGTCTGCTATGGTTTGGCTGGTTTGGTTTTAATGGCGGATCGGCCCTTGCCGCCAACGAGGTTGCGGCCACGGCCTTTGTGGCCACGCATCTTGCCGGTATGGCAGGAATGCTCATGTGGGTGGCAATGGAGCGGTTTGTCATGGGGAACGCCACGACGCTCGGGGCGGCATCCGGGGCGATAGCCGGACTGGCCACAATCACTCCGGCTGCCGGTTTTGTTGGCCCAAATGCAGCTATTGTTATTGGTCTTCTGGCTGGTGTTGTTTGTTTTCTGGCCGTGCGTTTGAAAAGCCGGTTCAAGTTTGATGACTCGCTTGACGTAGTTGGTATCCATGGAGTCGGCGGAGTGGTTGGTACGCTCTGTCTGGGAATTTTTGCCTCCACCCAGGTCAATCCTGCCGGAGTTGATGGTCTGCTGGCTGGAAATGTGGCTCAGCTTGGAAAGCAGGCCATAGGAGTTGCAGTTGTTGGATGTTATACTCTGGTGGTTAGTTGGATTCTTTTGAAGGTCATTGATTCCGTCATGGGGCTCAGGCTGACAGAAGAGGATGAGGTTGTAGGTCTTGATTCATCTGAACATTCGGAGACAGCCTATAACCATCAATAAATAAATGCGTTAATAAGGAGAAAAAGATGAATACTGGAGATACTGCTTTTGTGCTCATTGCCACGGCAATGGTGATGTTGATGACCCCGGGGCTGGCCCTGTTTTACGGTGGTCTGGTTCGCAGCAAAAATGTGCTGGCAACAACTATGCAGAGTTTTGTCTGCCTGGGGATTGTCTCTATACTCTGGGTTGTCTATGGTTACTCCTTAGCCTTTGGTCCAGATGTCGGCCATTTTATCGGTAATCTTGATAATGTCTTTTTGAAAGGTGTAGGATTGGAGCCAGGGCCGTATTCAACTGCTATCCCCGCTTTGTTGTTTTGTGCCTTTCAGCTTATGTTTGCCATTATTACGCCGGCGCTGATTACCGGGGCCTTTGCTGAACGGATGAAATTTACCGCTTTTCTGGCCTTTACGGTTTTATGGTCAACTCTGGTTTATCTCCCTGTCTGTCATTGGGTTTGGGGACTGGAGGGGTGGCTCTTTAAGATGGGTGCCCTCGATTTTGCAGGCGGTACTGTTATTCATATTAATTCCGGCGCCGCAGCATTGGTCGCGGCACTGGTACTTGGTAAGCGAAAAGGATACGGTCGTGACTCCATGCATCCCCATAATCTACCCATGACCGTTTTGGGTGCCGGGTTGCTCTGGTTCGGCTGGTTTGGGTTTAATGCAGGTAGCGCGCTTGGCGCAAGTCCTATTGCTGTTCTTGCCCTGTTTACGACTCAGGTTGCAACGGGTGCCGGTGCCCTTACCTGGGTTTTTGCGGAATGGAAGATACAGGGAAAACCGACCACCTTGGGGGCTGCATCAGGTGCTTTGGCCGGACTGGTAGCAATTACACCTGGGGCGGGATTTGTTAGTCCGATTTCTGCCATTATCATGGGTGGTGTGGCTGGTGTTATTTGTTATCTGGCGGTTCTTGCCAAATCCAAAATGGGTTATGACGATTCTCTTGACGTGGTTGGTGTGCATGGTGTCGGTGGAATCTGGGGAGCATTGGCAACCGGAATTTTTGCGTCATCAGCGGTGAATCCGGCCGGTAATGGGCTTCTTAACGGGAACCCGCACCAGTTGGTAGTTCAGGCCATTGGTGTCGGCTCAACCATAGCGTACTCAGTTGTTGTGACCTTTATTATCTTGAAAGTCGTAGACGTAATCATTGGTCTTAGGGTAAGCTCTGATGAAGAGACACAAGGGCTGGATTTGACCCAGCACAGTGAGGTTGGTTATAACCTGTAATGAGGAGAATGATTCCGTCTTTAAGTCAAGCTGGCAATATTTATGTTTGATTTAAAGACGGAATAAAAGAAGTTGAAAATAAGAAACGGAAGTTAGGTCCATAAACTGGATCGAAAATCTGTCTTATGCCCCTCTGATTTTTGCTAAGGAGATGTTATGAAAAAAATTGAAGCGATTATTAAACCGTTTAAGCTTGATGATGTGAAAGATGCCCTCAATGCTGTTGGCATCAAGGGGATGACGATCAGTGAGGTGAAGGGGTATGGTCGGCAGAAAGGTCATACCGAGATCTATCGCGGCGCTGAGTATGTTGTTGATTTTATCCCCAAGATCAAGATCGAGATCGTGGTCGGCGCGGATCAGGTGAATCAGGTGGTCGATACCATCAGAAACGCGGCCAACAGTGGTACCATTGGTGATGGCAAGATCTTTGTTACGCCAGTTGAGCGGATTGTACGTGTGCGTACCGGCGAAGAGGATCACGACGCTATTTAGTGCCTTACAGATTATTTTCTTGTTTTTTTTGCAAGAAAATAATCTGCGAAAGGCACTTATCCCGTTTACCGGGGTTAGGTGCCATTACAGGGAGTAAGGTCTTTTCCTTACTCCCTCTGTTTACGGCACGTTATGCAACTTCACAGAAACAGCCAATCTTTTCTGGCTGTTTCTGTGAGTGGCCTTTGCCAAATACCATGCAAGATATTCCATGAAGTCAACACATCTTCGAGCTCAACGCGCTGCTCTGGAAAAACTGTGGCAGCAAGGCCTGAGTGGTCAGGCCCTGCTTGCCGAGCAGAGCAGGTTGGTTGATATCTTTATCTGTCAGCACTTTCAGGCTGCGGCCAGTGAGCTGAATAGTTCAATTGCCTTGGTGGCCCTTGGTGGATATGGTCGCCAGGAGCTCTTTCCTTATTCAGATATTGATCTGATGATTCTGTATCAGCCGGAGAAGCAGGCGGAAATTAAGCAGGTGGCAGAGGCTATTCTTTACCCGCTCTGGGATTCGGGGCTTGAGGTTGGGCACGGGGTGCGTACTGTTGATGAGGCCATGGAGCATGCCGGCCAGGATTTTTTCTTCCAGGTGGCTATGCTTGATGCCAGGTTTCTGGGGGGGGCGCGGGAGTTATTTGATGAATTGTTGGCCCGCTACCGCCTCTGTTTTATTGAAGGGGGGCGGGAGGAATTTGTACGCAGCATGAAGGCCTGTCGTGAGGCGCGACGGCAACGTTTTGGCAGTCATAGTTACCTGCTTGAACCCCACATTAAAGAGGGGAAAGGCGGCATGCGTGATATCCAGGCCATGCTGTGGACGGCAAAGGTTGTTTTTGGCCTGGACGGTCTGCCGGATATCGTGGAAGCGGGGATTCTGCTTGAGGAAGAGCGGGAGGCCTTTGCGGTTTCCTGGAACGAGTTGGTGAAGATCAGGAATCGTCTGCATTATATCAGTGGGCGCAAGAATGATCAGCTTTATTTTGAGCATCAGGAGGCTCTGGCCCAGGCATTCGGCTACACAACCGGTACGGGTATATTAAGTGTGGAGAGGTTTATGCGCGAGATGCATGGTCATCTTCAGACTATTGCAGTGATCACGGATCTTTTTTTTGAGCATGTGGATGAGGTCCTTGGCCTGGCGGTAAGGGATGAAAGGCCGAACAGTGATCGAACCCTGGAAAAGGGAATCGAGCTGCGCAATAATCGCGTTCATCTGGCTGTTTCGGCTAAAGAGCTGGAGGTCAGACCGTATCTGCTTATGCGTCTGTTTCTGGCATCGGCGAGAACCGGGTTTCCTGTTCATCATCGAACGCGTAAAATCGTCAGCGCCAATCTTGGTCTGGTTGATGGCAAGTTGCGGGTCTCTCCACGGATGTCCAGGCCTTTCTTTGAGCTTTTGTTACACCCAGCTGATCCGCTTCCTGTCCTAGAGGTGATGTTGGAGACCGGGCTGCTTACGGCCTATATTCCTGAGTTCGCGCGGATCAGTACCCTGGCCCAGCATGATATTTATCATATCTACACAGTTGATCGGCATCTGTTGCAGACCGTGGCCGAGCTGCGATTGCTCGCTGAACAGGATGCCGCGGTCTATCTTGCGGTGGCCTCGCCGCATATCCTCTTTCTGGCGGCCCTGCTCCATGACATCGGCAAGGGCGCGGGTGGTGACCATTCGCAGATCGGGGCGGATATGGTGGGGGCAGTGGGGGCAAGACTTGGGCTTGAACCTGCAGAATGTGCCTGTCTGGCCTTTCTGGTTCGCTATCATCTGTTCATGCCGGAGAATGCCCTGAGGCGTGATTTGAATGACGAATCTTTCATCAGACGCTGCGCCGAGACCATCGGAGACAGTGACCGGCTGGCCATGCTTTATCTCCTTTCCATTGCTGATTCCAAGGCCACCGGTCCTTCAGCATGGAGTGAGTGGAAGGCTGCCCTGCTCCATGAGATGTTTCTGAAGATCTCTCCCTATTTGGAATCTGGCCTGATTGCGGCTACTCATCCTGATACGGTGCAGCGCCAGGTCGAACAGGGGGTTGACTGGTTGCGGGGCCAGGTTGTGTCGCTGCTTGGTGATGATGAAGAGGCCCTGGCTGATGTCGCTCTCCTGCCCACAGATTATTTGCTCAGTTTTACTCCGGAGATGGTTGTTGAGCATATTCGTATCTATCGGCAAAACCATCAGGTTTTGCGGCGGAAGGCCCTGGTTATTCCACGAGAACTACGTCAGCATTGGTCATTATTGATTATGGCCAGAGACCGTTCCGGTCTGCTGGCGAAGATCTGTGGGGTGCTGGCGCTGCATAATCTCTCGGTGTTGGGTGCGCAGATCTTTACCTGGGAGGGTGGTGAGGCGGTGACGGTCAGGGATGGCCTAAATCCGCGGGAGCCAGGGATGGCGTTAGCGGTGACGGCCACCCCTGGCTCAGTACCGATTGCGCTAGGGGTGGAGAAAGAGCGGATGGCGTTAGCGGTGGATGTGCTGGAGGTGCGGTCTTTTGATGGCCTGACTTTTCTTGAAAAAGATTGGCAGGCTCTTAATAATGACCTGGATCTTGCCCTGAATCATCGCTTGGGGCTTGGGCACAGGGTCTATCGGAAATTCGTTTCTATTTATGAACGGCGGAAGTCGTCAGGGGCAGTGCTGCTGGGGCAGCAGACGTCCCGGGTCGTGATTGATAATGATATTTCAGACAGCTATACGGTTATTGAGGTGCACTCTGAGGACAGGGCCGGGCAATTGTATCATATCACCCAAGCCTTGGCTGATTTTGGGATTAACATCTTTCGTGCCTTTATCGCTACTGAGGTTCAGCAGTTGATTGACATCTTTTATGTCCTGGACAGCGAGGGGCAAAAGATCGTGGATAAATCCTTTGCCGCTGAGATCAGGGCGGGATTGCTCTATGCCATGGAGCGCGTGTCATGAAATGTTACAAATATGTAAGTAAAAATATTTTTTGATTACTTTGTGTGCGTAGAATGGTAAGAATGCAAAATTCTTTTTTGTGATGGTGGGATTGATGAAGTATAAAAATCATGATTTAAAAAAAACAGGAGGAACAATGAATGTGTGATAATCCAAATTGCTGTTGTGACAGTGGTTATAACCAGAATGCTATCCCCGTGCCGGAATTGTTCGGGGCTAATGTTTTTAATGACAGGGTCATGAAAGAGAGGCTGCCCAAGGATACCTACAAGGCGATGCGCACGACCATCGATACCGGCGTTGCCCTTGCCCCTGAAGTTGCCTCGGTAGTGGCCAATGCTATGAAGGATTGGGCCATTGAGAAGGGTGCCAGTCATTACACCCACTGGTTCCAGCCGCTGACTGGTGCCACTGCCGAGAAGCATGACTCCTTTATTGCCCCTACCGATGATGGCGGCGTGATCATGGAGTTTTCCGGCAAGCAGCTGATTCAGGGCGAGCCTGATGCCTCCTCCTTCCCCAGCGGCGGCTTGCGCGTGACCTTTGAGGCCCGCGGTTACACCGCCTGGGATTGCACTTCCCCCGCCTTTCTGAAAGAGGATACTGCCGGTGACGTGACCTTGTGTATCCCCACCGCCTTCTGCTCCTACAAGGGAGAGGCCCTGGATAAAAAGACCCCGCTGCTTCGGTCGATGAATGTTGTTGCCAAACAGGCGATGCGGGTGCTCAAGGCCATGGGTAACACCACCTCCAGCCGTGTCATGTCAACCGTTGGCGCCGAGCAGGAATATTTTCTGGTCGAGAAGGAGTATTATCAGCAGCGCCTTGACCTGATGACCTGCGGCCGCAGTCTGTTCGGTGCCCCAGCCCCCAAGGGTCAGGAGCTGGAAGACCAGTACTTCGGCGCGATCAAGGATCGGGTCTCTGCCTACATGAAGGATCTGGATATCGAGCTGTGGAAGATGGGCATCGCCTCCAAGACCAAGCACAATGAGGTGGCCCCGGGTCAGTTTGAGATGGCTCCGGTCTTCACTACCACCAACATCGCTACCGACCACAATCAGCTGGTCATGGAGACCATGCAGAAGGTGGCTATCCGTCACGGCATGGTCTGCCTGCTCCACGAGAAACCGTATGCCGGTGTCAATGGTTCCGGCAAGCACAACAACTGGTCGCTCTCCACCGATGACGGCATTAATCTGCTGGATCCGGGCCAGACTCCTGAGGACAATGCACAGTTCCTGGTTTTCCTCTCTGCCCTGCTCAAGGCCGTGGATACTCATGCCGATATCATGCGTGCTACC
Source organism: Desulfocapsaceae bacterium (assembly GCA_030653035.1). Lineage (GTDB taxonomy): Bacteria > Desulfobacterota > Desulfobulbia > Desulfobulbales > Desulfocapsaceae > UBA2270. Next base: position 10,467 of record JAUSAB010000024.1, read on the forward strand.
TGCGGCAGCTCTGGAAATGATCATCGTCTGGGTGCCAACGAGGCCCCGCCGGCGATCATTTCCGTCTTCCTCGGTCATGAGCTTTCTGATGTCCTGGAGCAGCTGGCTAAGGGCGAGAAGATAGCCAAGAAAGATACCTTGCAGATTTTGAATATCGGAGTTGATTCCCTGCCGGAATTGCCCATGGATAATACTGACCGGAACCGGACATCGCCTTTTGCCTTTACCGGCAATAAGTTTGAGTTCCGTATGGTCGGTTCCGCCCAGTCCATTGCTGGTCCCAATGTGGCTTTGAATACCATCGCTGCCGAGGCCCTTGATGAAATCGCGACTCGTCTGGAAAAGACCAAGAATGTGAATAAAGAGATCCTGGCCATTCTGACCGAGGTTATGACCAAGCACGGCCGGATTATCTTCAATGGCAATAATTATTCAGAAGACTGGGTTAAAGAGGCTGAGAAGCGTGGCCTTCCCAATATCCGGAATACTGTCGATGCCCTGAAGGCCTTTGTGACCCCCAAGGCGATCAAACTCTTTGGTAAGTACAATGTGCTGTCCAAAGATGAGCTGCATTCCCGTTATGATATCTATGTTGAGCAGTATGCCAAACATATTAATATCGAGGCCTTGACGGCGACCCAGATGACCCGGCGTCTGTATATCCCTGCTGCTATTCGTTTCGTGACCGAGCTTGGGGCCTCTTTGGCGGCTGCCGGAAAGCTGGGGACGGTTCAGAAGGAACTGCTGGAGGAGGTGTCTAAACATCTTGATGCTGCCAGCAAGAAGGTGGCAAAACTTGAGGAAGAGACCAAGAAAGCCCAAGCCCATGACAAGGTGGAGAAACAGGCTGCGGCCTATCGTGACAAGGTCATGGCGGCAGCAGTAAGCCTGCGCGCTGATATTGATGCCCTTGAGGCGATCCTGCCCAGTGACCTTTGGCCGGTGCCAACCTACAGCGACCTGCTCTTCAAACTGTAAGCGTTAGCCGTTATTGTATGATTAAAAAAAGGGGGAGCCATCTGGCTCCCCCTTTTTTTATATGGATGCATCTGGTAAGAATGATTGCAAGTAGTGTGGTTGATGTAGCCTTGGATTGAACACAATGCAGATATCAGAGGGCAGAAAATGAAAGGGGAAACGAGAGGGGTGTTGTTGCTCAATATGGGTGGTGCGCGATCCGAACAGGAACTTAGGTCTTTTCTGTTCAATATGTTCAGTGATCAGCACATCATCCGTTCACCAGTGCGTTATCTTCTTGCTCCCCTTATCTCAACCCTGCGCTATAAAAAAATATGGCGGAAATATGAGCTGATCGGTGGTAGCAGAATCTATGAGCATACCGAACGATTAGTTGAGAAGCTGCGACAAAGAACGGGTGAGGCGGTTTTTCCGGTCATGCGTTATACCCATCCCCTGGCTGCGGACCTTTTGGCGGAGAGACAGTTTGATCAGTTGATCCTTGTCCCGCTCTATCCCCATTTTTCTTCGACCACTACCCAGTCAAGTCTTGAAGATATCTACCGCGCGCTTAAGAGTTGTGGCCAGCGGCCGGAGGTCAGGGAGATCGGCCCTTATTACGATGATCCCCTGTTTAATGCCTCAATTGTTGCGCGCATTCGAGAAAAGTATCAGGACAGCGGTTATCATCTGGTCTTTTCTGCCCACGGTCTGCCGCAGAAGATTGCCGCCCTTGACCCTTATGAAGGACAGATCAACGAGCATGTTGCCATTTTAAAGACCTTGTTGCCGGATGCCGGTCTGGATTTTAAGGAGGTTCATCTGGCCTATCAGTCCAAGGTCGGCCCCATGCGCTGGCTGGAACCATCCCTGGACGCGACGCTGAAGGGATTGGTCGGCGAGAAGGTGATTGTTTATCCACTCTCTTTTACCATTGATAATTCCGAGACCGATCTGGAGTTGGCCATTGAATATAAAGAGCTGGCACAGATTATCGGCCTGCGGGATTACCGGGTCTGTCAGGTGCAGAATGACAGTGATCTCTTTGTTGAGTTTCTGGCTGGCAGAATCGTTGGATAATCTTCTGCGGACGTAACCACAATTACAATTATTATGACCAAGACCCAATCATTTCAACCCCTTGCCAGTATGCCGAAATCGGTAAATCCTGCATCTTCTTCGGCTTCGTTAGTCCCGCCGCCGGAAGTCGATACCGGGGTCTGCTGAGGCCCCAAAACGGAACCCCGGGCCGGGGAGCATGAACGGGCAGGATACACTTTATTCCCTTTTGTCGCTGGTTTTGTCGATTCACAGGCAGGTTTGGTTCCGCAGGTTGCTACCATCCTCAGCCGCACTGATCAGATGGGAACGATTGGCGCGCGAATCGGCATCCGGCGTGACCAATACACCATAACCCCCGGACTCTATTGTGTCGGCAGGTCAATCGCTGATTCGCCCGTCCTGGTTACCGCCAACTATAAACTGACATTCGATGCCCTGCGCCGTGAACTGGGGGGCATGGATGTGTGGATACTGGTGGTGGATACCAGGGGCATCAACGTCTGGTGTGCAGCGGGAAAAGGGACATTTTCCACGGAAGAGGTAGCCTATCAGGTCCAACGGGCAAGACTTGCGGAGGTGGTCAAACACCGTGAACTCATTCTTCCCCAATACAGCGCCCCTGGGGTTTCGGCCCTGCAACTGAAAGCTGCCTGTGGCTTCAAGGGGATCTTCGGCCCGATCCGGGCCGCGGATATCAGGGCCTTTGTGGCGAACGGTAATACCGCCGACGAGGCCATGCGCAGCGCCACCTTCACCCTGAAAGAGCGGGCGGTCCTGATTCCATTGGAAATTTTCCTGCTGCTGAAGCCGCTCGTGCTCACCCTTGCCGGCCTGATGCTGTTGTCCGGATTCGGCCCGCAGATCTATTCCCTGGCGCGGGCATGGCAGCGGGGTGGGACCATCGCCCTGGTGACACTTGCCGGTGTCCTTGCCGGGGCAGTTCTGGTGCCCCTCCTGCTGCCGTGGGTTCCCGGCAGACAGTTCTGGTGCAAGGGGGTGCTCCTGGGGATTCCAGTGGGGATCTTTACCGGTTTGCGGCTTCTGCCCTCTACCGGCTGGACGGCGGTGATCGGCATGGCCTTATGGGCCATGGCTGTCAGCTCCTATCTGGCCATGAATTTCACCGGTTCCACCCCCTTTACCTCGCTTTCCGGGGTGGAGATGGAGATGCGCAAGGGGCTGGCGATCCAGATTGTTTTTGCCCTGTCAGGCCTGCTCTGCTGGTTTGCCGGGCCATTCTTCCTCTAAGAAACAAGACCATGAAAGAGTTCAGATACATAGATGGCGCAGCCATCCTCAAACTTGATCAGGCGGCCTGTGTTGGTTGCGGGATGTGCGAGATAGTCTGTCCGCACCGGATTTTCAGGTGTATTGAAAAAAAGGCGACCATTGTCGATTATGATGCCTGCATGGAATGCGGGGCGTGTGCCAGAAACTGTCCCGTTGGGGCCATCTTTGTCAATCCCGATGACGGCTGCGGTTGCGCACGGTACATTCTTAACAGTTGGTTGGCCAGGATCACCGGGAAAAAATCATCGGCCTGCGGCTGTTGATCGTCCCGCTTTGAATGACAGGGGAATGTCCGCGTCGTTTCGTCAACATCAACATCTTTGGGAAGAAATGTACGTAATTCACGAAGAACCCGAATTTGTCGTGGTCGTAAAGCCAAGCGGGCTGCTCTCTGTTCCCGGGCGTGGTCCGGAAAACCTGGATTGTGTCAGCGAGCGGGTGAAAGCACGGTATCCGGGCTGTATCGAACAGCCCGCAGTTCACCGCCTTGATATGGACACTTCGGGGCTGTTGGTGGTCGCTCGAACCAAAGTGGTACATCGTAACCTCTCTCTTCAGTTTCAAGAGGGCGAGGTAACTAAACGCTATATCGCCATTCTCGATGGCGAATTAGATGGTGAGGAGGGTATCGTCGAACTTCCTTTTCGCCTCGATATTGACAATAGACCCCATCAAATTTACGATCCGGTCCACGGAAAGGTGGGAGTTACCCACTGGAAAAAACTCCTGGTAAAGAACGGCAAAACACGAATCGAGTTTAGACCTGTCACCGGAAGAACACATCAGCTCAGGGTCCACTCCGCTTCCGAACACGGTCTCGGAATTCCTATTGTCGGCGATCCGCTCTACGGAACGGGAACCGGCCCGGGATTACTGAGGCTGCATGCCTGCTATCTTTCCTTTGCTCACCCAAGGACTGGCGAGAGTCTCGAATTTAACTCGGAACCTCTGTTCTAACTATTTTTCCCGGATCATGTTGTTACCATGAAAAAGAGTACCGATATAGACCACTTGATTACTGCACTTCCCAAAGATGCGACCTGCTACGGGTATTGTCCAGCTTGTGATGAGGTTCATTATCTGACAGAGGGAAACAGCCGCAAATATGCTGTGGAGCTGATGGCAGAACTCGAGCAGAACAAACGGATTGACTTTCACACTCCGGATCCGGAGCCAATATTTTCCACAGACTGTCTCTGGGAAAAAAGAGGCGGACAGATGTTTGGCGTGTTGGAATGTGTCGATGCCGATGGAAAGACCGTCGTACTTCGGGCCTTTTCCGGACAGTTCAACACCCGCTGGCAAGCAGAGGGCTGGGTCCCACCGACTTTTGACCTAAATGGATACCACCGGATGCTGCCAAAAATTGAGTCGTCGGTCCATCAAATGACCGACGGTATTGAGTCCTGCCAACAAAAAGCAGACCAGTGTAAACTGAAGTTCGAAGAAGCCATGCGTTCCGGTGGTCGTGCGGCCCAGAAAGATTGCCGCAGGCAGATGCGAGAGGCATTGAAAGCGCTCGCGCTTGCAAAGAAAAACCGGAGAACATATTCCCAATCCATGTTGTCTGTCTTTCAGGATCTGTATCAACTCCAAAACTTCAAAGGTGAGCAGCGTTCCATCCTGAATGTCTTTTATGAAGACCGGGGAATTCCCACCGGGTCCGGCGACTGCTGCGCCCCAAAACTCCTCCACGCCGCCGCCCAAAACGGGCTGACGCCTCTCGGACTGACCGAATTCTACTTTGGCAAGGAAAATAAAGCTTCGACAAGGTTCCACAAAGAATTCTATCCCGGCTGCAAAAACAAATGCCAGCCAATTCTAGGCTACATGCTTTGCGGCCTTTAGTACCTTACAGGATATTTTCTTGTTTTTTTGTAAGAAAATATCCTGTCACAAGGTACTTATCCCGGCTTATTTCCCGTTTACCGGGGTTAAGTGATCAAAATTTTCTTTGTGCAAGTCAAGATGTATTGAGTAGCATTGGGAACAGTCTTTACTTTCAAGCAACTACATGCCACGATGAAAGACCAAACTAAAACAATAGATATTTCATTGTCGATGTTATTGTTTGGCGATACACGAGCTTGTCTTTTGACTTTGTGATTATCAGCAAAATTGGATAGAAAGACGATTGATCATGTCAAAAAAAACATGACAATTCCATGTGATAGCGTAAGATCTGTACTGGAAGTTGTCGCGATATTGTCATGGTGACTTTGTCATAATAATACTGTTGGTCGATAAGGGAATTTACAATGCAATTTGAATTGAAAAGACTTCCTGATTATACGGATGAAACTCTCATCGATGAAATTCGACGAGTTGCAGCATTGGTTAATCATCCGACGATTTCCCGTACTGAGTTCCAGAAGCATTCACGTGTTCATACTTCTACGTTAGAGAAGCGTTTCGGCTGTTGGGAAAACACAATGAATGCTGCTGGCTTATCAGACCGTTTTGATTCTTCCAATAAAGCTGTAAGCAAAGAGGATATAATTACAGAGCTTCAAAAAGTTTCAAGTAAGCTGGGGGTCAAGACCTTCAGTAGAGAGCAGTTCAACGCTAATGCACATTTTAAGGACTCTGTTATTCGGAGAGTTTTTGGAACTTGGCGTAAAGCAATGGAAGCCGCTGGTTTGACAGCAAATAAATTAGGCCAGCGGTACACTGATGAAGAATGTTTCGAAAATTTACTTCAAGTATGGACACACTATGGCAGACAACCGCAACATAGAGAAATGAATCAACCCCCGTCTATTGTTGGCCCTAAGGCGTACACTCTCCGTTGGGAAACTTGGACAAAAGCCTTGTATGCATTCGTAGCGCGAGTAAATGACGACCTTCAGTCCGTGAATACTTCCTCAGAACCCGAATCACAACCCACGACAAAATCAGCGACAATATTAAAGTCGAAAACTGATGAACGAGATAGCCGTGATATTAGATTAGGATTACGATATACCATCCTGAATCGTGATAGGTTCAAGTGCGTACGCTGCGGCAATTCTCCCGCAATATCATTTGATTGCCTCTTGCATGTAGACCACATTTTCCCCTTTTCTAAAGGCGGTAAGACAGAGATTGACAATCTCAGAACCCTTTGCCAACACTGCAATCTTGGCAAAAGTAATCGAATTGAAGTGAGCGACCAACCAGCGCTCAGACCGTGACCGGGCGGTAAAGCTGCCCGGCAGGTCAAGCGCCGCCCCGTTACAAAAAATCAGATCTCTCCTATCGACCGATCCAGTATTTTTCGGAAAAATGTTGATGCGTTGGCATGAGCCAGGTATAGATAAACTCTGGTGAGTGTCGCTCAAGATTGGGAAGGCCAATTTTGGGGCCAACCTTCAAAACTCATTTCTTGTTATTCTCATCCATCAATTCCCGCGTGTGCAATTTCAAAGCATTTGTTAAATATTGGCTTCCGGTGCTGTTGTGGATGGCGTTGATCTTCTTGGTCTCATCCGATTCGAGTTCTTATCAACACTCGTCGCACCTGCTTGAGCCGATACTCCACTGGCTCTTTCCCCATCTGGTGCAAACCCGGATCGATGCAATTCATTACATCTTTCGCAAAGGCGGACATCTGAGCGAATATGGTGTGCTTGCCCTGCTGCTCTGGCGCGCTATTGGTAATACCCGGCGCCAACCGGCAGAGACACAACCCCGGCAGAGCGTGCAAAGCCCGTGGAAATGGAACGATGCGGGACTGGCAATATTCATTGTTTTTCTCTTTGCGGCGCTTGACGAATTCCATCAATCGTTTGTCCCAGAGAGAACGGCGCTGATCTCGGATATTTTTATAGATACTTGTGGTGGCGTGGCGGCAATTCTCACACTCTGGCTTTTGAGGCGTTGGCGAAAATCATGGTGAAGGCCGCACTTCTGGGGGGGGTAAAAAGGGAACAGGTTTATTTCAAGGTACGTTGAAATTGGGAAGGGTTCTAATTTTTAATAACTGGCATGTGGCCTACCGATACACTTCACGACGATGCCCGATACGGATAACCAGCACAACCAGTCTCTGATCCTGTACTTCGTACACCACACGATAGCTGCCAATCCGAATGCGGCGCAAGCCGGAAAACTCACCCTTCAGCACACCTCCTGCAGCGGGATTGATGTTAAGCTGGTCGATGGCGGCAATAATACGCAGTCGATCTTCCCAAGCCACCTTTTCAAGCGCTTTTACCGCGCTCTGCTTAATGCTGACTGAGTAGATCATTTTTAACAGTGTCCCATTCCAGTACAACATCAGCAGGATCGCGTAGCACATTTATGGCGCAGGCAATATCCTCGAAATCATCCAGGTAGTATTCTATAGCTTGTCGAACCACCTCCGCACGTGTTCGACGCAACTGGGTAGCCGCTTCATCGAGCGAAGCAACTAACTCATCCGGTAGTCTTGCAGTAATTTGGCTCATGTTGGCTCCTTGGAATATTGCCTAATGTCGGTAGATGTCATTAGATGTCAAGCAAAACAGTACACCATCAAATGCCCTTAATCAAGGGGACAAATAAAAAGCACTGCCCATATTGATTATGTGATAACGTTTCGACCTGATCTGACATTGAGTATAATTTACTCTGGGGGGTACTCTGCTCAATTTATTGACTGACCACGGTTCATGCCCCGGTCATCAGCTCGGTGCTCAGGTAGCGCTCGCCGGTGTCGGGGAGGATGGTGACGATGGTCCTGCCGTGATTTTCGTCTCTGGCGGCCAAGTGCAGGGCGGCCCAGACGGCGGCCCCGGATGAGATGCCGCAGAGAATGCCTTCTTCGGCGGCCAGGCGTCTGGCTGTCTCCATGGCGTCCTGATTGGAGACGGTGATGATGGTGTCAAGGATGGCGGTGTTGAGGATGTCGGGGACAAACCCGGCACCAATGCCCTGGATTTTGTGAGGACCTGGTGTGCCGCCTGAGAGCACCGGTGAGTCCGCCGGTTCAACGGCTACGATTTTAATTTCCGGATTTCTGTTTTTTAACACTTCGCCCACGCCGGTAATCGTTCCGCCGGTGCCCACTCCTGCTACAAAGATATCGATTTTTCCTTCACATGCCACCCAGATCTCTTCGGCGGTCGTTTCCCGATGGATGGCCGGATTGGCCGGATTAGAAAACTGGTTGGGCATGAAGCTGTTCTGCTCATTTTCGGACAGTTCTCTGGCGGCGCTAATGGCGCCGCTCATTCCCTTGGCGGCTGGCGTGAGCACCAGTTCGGCCCCAAGGTGCTTGAGCAGGACCCGTCGCTCCATGGACATGCTCTCGGGCATGGTCAGGATCAGGCGCAGTCCCCTGGCGGCACAGATAAAGGCCAGTCCCAGTCCGGTATTGCCGCTGGTGGGCTCGATAATGGTGGTATCAGCCTTGATCTGTCCGTCACTGATTCCGGCCTCGATCATGGCAAGGGCGATGCGGTCCTTGACGCTCCCCATCGGGTTTCTCGATTCCTGTTTGGCCAGGATGGTGGCCCGGCAGCCTTTGCTGATGCGGGTCAGGGTGAGCAGGGGGGTGTTGCCGATGGTGGCGGTGAGCGGCATGCTGGTCATAAAATGTTCCTTTATTTTCTGCCTGTTTTCTCTTTTTTCCCCGAAAAAATCAGTTCCGGCCGCTTGAGCATCACCCGGGTGTCTGGCGGCACGCTTTCGGTCAGCCAGATGTTGCCACCGATGATCGACCGCCTGCCGATAACCGTTTCTCCGCCCAGGATAATGGCGTTGGCATAGATGATGACCTCATCTTCAATGGTGGGGTGCCTCTTTACCTGCTGCAGTTTGGCCCCGGCATCACGGGGCAGGGACAGGGCGCCAAGGGTGACTCCCTGGTACAACCTGACATTTACGCCGATAATACTGGTCTCGCCGATCACCACCCCCGTACCGTGATCGATAAAGAGGCCGGGGCCGATGGTGGCGCCGGGATGGATGTCAATGCCGGTCAGGCTGTGGGCGTGCTCGGTCATGATCCGCGGGATGGTAGGTACCCCCAGCAGGAACAGTTCGTGGGCCATACGGTAGATTGAGGTGGCCAGCAGGCCGGGATAGCTGAAGATTACCTCGTCGGCACTGTTGGTGGCCGGGTCACCGGTGAGTGTTGCCCGGATGTCGGCGGCCAGGGTCTCGGTGATTTGTGGCAGGGTCTTGATGAAGGCCAGGGCCAAAAGATGGCCACGTCCCTCGCAGTTGGTGCAGGGCAGATTGGTCCGTCTGCAGTCATGGCGAATTGCCATGGTGATCTGCTCGGTGAGTCGTTCATAGAGCTCGGTTGCCTCTTGGCCGATGTAATATTCCAGATTGGAGGCATGCAGTTTGGTCTGGGTAAAGTACCCTGGAAAGAGAAGCTGCCTTGCCTGATAGATGATGTCGATGATGGCCTGGTGTGAGGGGATTGGCACCGGGCCGATGTGGTCAAAACAGTTTCCGCTCTGTCCTGATTTTGTTTGCCACAGGGCGACAAGCTGTTTGACCACCGCCGGGATTTGGTCATGCTGGCATATATTGCTGCCAGGATTATGGCCACAGGAATCACAGGTGGGGGTGGCAGTCTGTTTGTCGTTGGGGATTGACATAGGCGAGCACCGTAACCCGTGACTTATTTGGTCTTGGGTTCCTGTTTTCCTGATTTTTCGACCTCTTTGGTCACTTCTGCTATAAGATCACGTACCGACTGGCCGTTCGCGGTCATCGCATTGGGGTTGACGCCAAGCAGTTCCTGCCAGGCCTGCAGGGCCTCGGGGATCCGGCCAAGATCATAAAGCAGCACAACTCCCTTGTTCAGACGTGCAGGTTCGTGCCGGGGATTGGTCTGGATGGCTTTATCAAAGGTTTCTATTGCCTTGTCTACTTGCTTGTCGAGTCGGTACATGACGCCAAGATCAGTGAGAATGTCGGCATTTGCAGGTACAAGCTCAAGGGCATGGGTGTAGGCGGCAATGGCTTTTTTGAACTGATTTGTGTCGTAGTAAAGATTGCCAAGACTGTTCCATGCCGCACCATTGCCGGAATTTTTCCCGACCTCTGCCTCGAGTGCCGCAATGGCCTTGCTTTGTTCATTATTTATGGTGACGCCTTGCTGTTCATGGTCATGATCAGGCTGGCTGACGGTAGTTTTTGATGGGCTGAGCTTGTAGGTGGTGAAAATGATTCCGCTCAGAAAGCCCAATACCAAGCTTATGGCGATGGCGATCAGCATGGTCTCTTTTTTTACCATTTTTCCGGTAGTTGTCATGGTTGTCCTCTGGAAATGATTGAGTGTGTCGTGCCAAAAGAAAAAGGTGCTTTTCGTTTGTGTTGTGATGGACCATTGTTGTACAATCGACGAATAATGAATAATAAGTATAAGCGACTCCTTGTTGTAAAGCAAGGAGGGGGCTCTTGTCTTTTGTTCAGTGAGATGAGGCTCAGATGGCTTGATCAGTTTACATTCTATCCAAGAGGGATATTTTTTATGAAAGCATCAGAGAACAAAAAAAAGGTAGATCCCCTGTTTGCCTGTGCTTGTGAGAGTCTCTTTTCTTCCACAACCGCTGAAGATATCAAGAAAAATATCCTGCATCATGTGATGAGCTTTCAGGGGCGTGATCCGGAGCGGGCAGGTGAGAGTGATATCTATCGGGCTGTTGCCTATACCCTCCGTGATATCATGGTGGAAAAATGGATCAAGACCCAGAAGGCCTCGTACGCCAAGGGGAAGAAACGGGTTTATTATCTCTCTCTTGAGTTTCTGATTGGTCGTTCCCTTGGCAACAGTATGATTAATCTGGGGATCTATAATGAGGTGCAGCAGGCAATTGAAGAGCTTGGTTTTGATATGGATCTTCTTCGGGAGGAAGAGGAGGACGCTGCCCTTGGTAATGGCGGGTTGGGGCGTCTGGCTGCCTGCTTCATGGATTCCATTGCCACCTTGAAGATCCCGGCTTACGGTTATGGCATTTTGTATGAATATGGTCTTTTTTATCAGCAGTTGATTGATGGCTATCAGGTAGAAAGTCCTGATAATTGGATGCGTTATGGAACGCCTTGGGTTTTTCAGCGGAGCATGCCCGCATTTCCAGTTCATTTTTATGGCCGGGTCAGCAGTTATCTGGATGCAGGCGGCAAATATCGGACCCAATGGCTGGAGACGGAAGATGTCATGGCCATGCCCTGTGATATTCTGGTGCCCGGGTATCAGAATGATCATGTGATCAATATGCGCTTGTGGGCGGCCCACGCCTCCCGTGATCTGGACCTGAGCTTTTTCGGCCGGGGTGATTACATCGGCGCGGTCCAGAACAAGGTGAGTTCCGAGACCATCTCCAAGGTGTTGTATCCGCCGGATCATAACCTCGCAGGTCAGGAGCTGCGGTTGAAACAGCAATATTTCTTTGTGGCGGCTACCTTGCAGGATATTATGCGACGCTATCAAAATAAGTATTCAGATTTTAATACCTTCAGTGATATTATCGCCGTGCAGTTGAATGATACCCATCCGGCCATTGCTATTCCTGAACTGATGCGTCTGCTTCTTGATATTGAAGGTTTGATCTGGGAAAAAGCCTGGGATGTCTGCACTAAGACTTTTGCCTACACCAATCATACTCTTATGCCCGAGGCCTTGGAAAAATGGCATGTGGATCTGCTGGCCAAGGTGCTGCCCAGGCATATGGAGATCATCTATGAGATCAATCAGCGTTTTCTGGAGCTGGTTGCCCTGGCCTATCCCGGCGATATCGGCAGGCTGCGTGCCATGTCCATTATTGAGGAGGGGGATGTAAAAAAGGTGTGCATGGCTCATCTGGCTATTGTCGGCAGCCATTCGGTCAATGGGGTGGCCAAGCTGCATACCCGCCTGTTGAAGGAAAAGATGTTTAAACCTTTCCATCAGTTTTTTCCAGGGAAGTTTAATTCAAAGACAAACGGTATTACCCCGCGGCGCTGGTTGCTCAAGGCCAATCCCAACCTTGCTGAGCTGATCACCAGCAAAATCGGCTCGGGATGGATCACGGATCTCTGTCAATTGCGGGGGCTGGAGTCATGGGCGGATGACAGGGATTTTCAAACAGAATGGCGGGCAATTAAACGGGCCAATAAAGAACGATTAGCCGTTTTGATCCAGAAAAAATGCGGTATTGAGGTGGATCTGGACTCGATGTTTGATATCCAGGTGAAACGCATCCATGAATATAAACGGCAACTTTTGAACTGCCTGCACGTTATCTCACTTTACCACAAGATCCTCAGGCGGCCGGATCTTGATCTTGTCGCCAGAACTGTTATCTTTGCCGGCAAGGCCGCACCTACGTACTGGAAGGCCAAGCTGGTTATCAAGCTGATTAACTCCATTGCCGAGGTTGTCAACAATGATCCACGGATCGGGGCGCGTCTGCGGGTTGTTTTTCTTCCCAATTATAATGTCTCTCAGGCCGAGATAATCATGCCGGCCGCCGATCTGTCCGAGCAGATCTCCACTGCCGGTACTGAGGCCTCCGGCACCGGCAATATGAAGTTCTCGCTCAATGGCGCACTGACCATAGGAACCCTGGATGGGGCCAATATTGAGATCCTGGAAGAGGTGGGGCGGGAAAATATCTTTATCTTTGGGATGACGGCAGAAGAGGCTGAGTATGAGAAGTTAAATGTCAGTCGCACACCCATGGCCATCTGCCGTGACAATGAGGAAATCGGTCAGACCATTGACAGCCTTCGCAACGGTTCTTTCAGTCGGGGTGACAAGGAATTATTCCGCCCCCTTGTCGATAGTCTGCTGGATCAATATGATCCCTATCTTCTCCTTCTTGACTTTGGCTCCTATCTTGCCTGTCAGGAACAGGTAAATGCGGCTTTTCTTGATCCTGTGGCCTGGGTCAGGATGTCTATTTTGAATGTGGCCCGCATGGGTAAATTTTCCACTGACCGGACCATCAAGCAATATGCCAGAGAGATCTGGGGAGTGCCGGTGGATGATGATGCTTGAAGAGATCGGAGATAGGAGCTGTTTGCCACATCTCTTACAGGATGTGACTTGACCTTGGAGCGAATATCAGGTATTTAGTGCCTTACAGATTATTTTCTTGTTTTTTGCAAGAAAATAATCTGTAAGGCACTTATCCCGTTTACCGGGGTTAGACCGTTACGTAATAATGATAAAAAAAGGGTCACAAGTTGAATAACTTGTGACCCTTTGAATTTACTGGAGGCGGCGAGCGGATTTGAACCGCTGAATCATGGTTTTGCAGACCAGTGCCTTAGCCGCTTGGCTACGCCGCCTTTTTGAGCAGACTTTAAAAAAGTATGCGAGCCGCTTTATACCACAGTTTGTTTTTTTGACAAGGGGAAAATAGGTATGGATCTCGATTCACTGGTGCGGAAGAATAAGGAGGACCTCTCTTCTTTTGAACAGATACTGGGGTATCGCTTTACTGATCTGCGTCTGTTGCAGAGGGCCTTAGTCCACGCCTCTTTTGCCTTTGAAAATTCTTTTCCCGGTCATAATAATGAAACGCTGGAGTTTCTGGGGGATGCGGTTCTTGATCTGGTTGTTGGTCATACCTTATACCAGCGTTTTCCGGCGATGCGCGAAGGGGAGTTGACCAAATTGCGGTCCGCGCTCGTGAATGAAACTCATCTGGCGACCATGGCCAGGGATGTGGAGCTGGGTAGGTTTCTGTGTCTGGGCAAGGGTGAGGACGCCTCCAACGGGAGAAGCAAATCGTCTATTCTGGCCTGCGCCTATGAGGCGGTTGTCGGGGCGGTCTTTGAAGATGGCGGCTATGAGACGGTGCAAGATCTCGTCCTTCGTTTCTTTGTCCCGGCCTTTGAGGTCAAGAGAGAGGAGTTGTTGATTGCGGATGCCAAGAGCAGGTTGCAGGAAGTCTTGCAGGAAAAGTTTAACGAGGCCCCATCGTATCGAGTGGATATGGAGGAAGGGCCGTCTCATCAGAAGATGTTTACGGTATCAGTCATCTTTAGGGATATTGTCCTGGGGACTGGAACTGCCAGCTCCAAGAAAGAAGCCGAGCAACGGGCCGCAGCTGTTGCTCTTGTGGAGCATAATCGCCTGATTTCCCGTTTGTGATGATGCCCGTGTTTGTCGAAGGAACCTGGTAACTGGCTTATATGATTTGAGAATGGAGAGGGATATGGAAGGAGAAAAAAAGACTGGCCTGCGTCGTGTTATCAATGCCACCGGGTATTCGTTGTGCGGCCTGAAATCAGCCTGGCAGACGGAGGCGGCATTCCGCCAGGAGGTCCTGCTGATGGCAATTATGTTGCCCCTTGCCTTTCTGCTGGGAAAGAATGGCGTGGAGCGAGCCTTGCTGATCAGTGTCTGTCTGGTCGTGCTGGTGGCTGAGCTATTGAACTCAGCCATTGAAGCCGTGGTTGACCGTATTGGTCTGGAACATCATCCTTTGGCCGGGGCGGCCAAAGATCTGGGATCGGCCGCCGTCTTTGTCAGTCTTGTTATGGTGGTGATGGTCTGGGGTCTTGTGCTGTTTGATTCGCTGTGATTGTCTTTGTTTATTTCTGCCGTAAAGGTATCATGACAGTATGAAACAGGGGTTGGAAATCAATAAATCGGGTGCGCCTTCTTCCCTCAGGATGGTTATGGCGTTTGTTCTGCACCCCAAGGTGAACAGCATCCAGTTGACTTTAGTGATCTCTTTGATCCTGATCGCATTCTATAATAATGTTTTCTGGTCAGAAATCCTGAAAATTGCCGCTGATTCTCAACAAAATCGCTTTTTTCTTGCTTCCATCTTCCTCTTGCTTGTTGCCTTTATCAATCTCTGTCTTTCCCTGGTCAGTTTTAAATATATTCTCAAACCTTCTGTGATTCTCATTTTGTTAGTTGCCACCTTTGCTGCCTATTTCATGACAACCTATGGCATCATAATTGATCAATCGATGGTTAAAAATGTCCTGGCAATAGATGTGGGAGATGTTGCTGAATTGTTGAACGTCAAGATGTTCTATTATCTGGTGGTCCTTGGCGTGATTCCCTCTTTTCTGGTTCTGCGCTCCGAGATTCGCTACAAGCCTTTTGTGAGAGAGCTGTTTATGGTATTGGGTGGCGTGCTCACAAGCCTGGTGGCTCTGGTAGTTGTTCTGGTGTTCTTTTATAAGGATTATATCTCACTGGGGAAGAATTATAATTATGTGCGCCATCTGATTAATCCGGTGAGCCCCATTTATGAGGTGGCCTCGTATGCAAAGAGGACGGTGACCAGCGGCAAGGTGGTGGTCAGGCCCATTGGTGAAGATGCGAGAATAATAAAACCATGGCAGGAGAGGGGCAAAAAAAATCTGGTGATTTTGGTTGTCGGAGAGGCGGCACGGGCCCGTAATTTTTCGCTCAATGGATACGAGCGAAAGACCAATCTTTTTCTGGAAAAAGAGGATGTTCTCAGCTTTACCAACACCTATTCCTGCGGGACGGTGACTACTACCTCTCTGCCCTGTATGTTTTCCCATTTCGGTCGGGAGTCCTTCAGCGACTTCAAGGCTGATCGTCATGAAGGACTTCTTGATGTCTTGTTGCACGCGGGTGTCCAGGTTCTGTGGCGAGAGAATAATTCGGGATGCAAAGGGGTGTGTAAACGGGTGGAGACGGAGGATATGGCAGGTCTGCGGGTGGCGGATCTTTGTGCGGCGGGTGAATGTCAGGATATGATCTTGTTGCAGGGCCTGCAAAAATATATCAATCAAATAGGCTCTGACGCCTTTATTGTTCTGCACCAGAAAGGGAGCTATGGGCCGGAATATTATCGCCGGTCGCCGCCAGACTTCAAGGCTTTTGTCCCGGAGTGCACAACGAATCAACTCCAGGAGTGTCGGTCCGAGGAACTGTTGAACGCCTATGACAATACGATTATCTACACTGATTACTTCCTGTCCCAGGTGATTGATCTTCTGAAGAAAAACAGCGATCAGTTCAATGTCTCCATGCTCTATCTCTCGGATTATGGTGAATCGCTTGGTGAAAAAAATATCTATCTTCATGGGCTTCCTTATATCATTGCCCCGGATGAACAGAAGCATATCCCTTTCATCCTCTGGCTTGGAGATGCCTTTCTGAAAGGGAATCATATAGACAAGAGCTGTCTGCAAAAAAAGGTGGATGAGAAGCTGTCCCATGATAATCTGTTCCCTTCCGTTTTGGGACTGATGGGGATTAGAACGGCGATGTATAACAAGGAGCTTGATATCTTTGCTGATTGTCGGCAATAGCTTTTCTTTTTGTCCTGAAGTTTATTGAAATATGCCTTTAGTTATTCCCATTTTTATTCCGCATCAGGGCTGTCCGCAGCAGTGTCTTTTTTGTAATCAACATTCGATCACTGGTGAGAGGGAAGGCCGGGTAGATGTGGCCATGCAGGTGGCTGACACCATTCGGGAATGGTTGTTGCGGCCCCGACGTCAGGCGCAGGCCAGGGACGGCCAAGGAAGCGATCCGGCGGGGAGACTCCGGGTGCTGCCCGTCCCGCAAGTGCAGGTGGCTTTTTTCGGCGGCTCGTTTACCTGTCTGCCCAGAGCTCGTCAGGAGGAACTGTTGGCGGAGGTCCAGCCCTTTCTGGCCTCAGGTCAGGTGGGGTGTATCAGGCTCTCCACCCGACCTGATTGCGTGGATAGGGAAGTATGTTCTTTCCTTCTGTCCCACGGAGTGCGTATTGTCGAGCTGGGGGTGCAGTCCCTTGATGACCGGGTGCTGCAGGCATCCCGGCGCGGCCATGATGCGGATGATTCCCGGCGGGCTGTGGCCCTGTTGCAGGAGGCGGGGATGAAGGTGGGAATCCAACTGCTGCCGGGCCTGCCCCTGGAGACGACGGGTTCCTTCCTGCGGACGGTGCGGGAGGTGGTAACTCTTGCGCCCGCCTTTGTTCGTCTCTATCCAGTCTTGGTGGTGGAGCATGCCGGGCTGGCGGAGATGTATCGGCGAGGTGAGTATCGACCCCTGTCCATGAACCGGGCTCTTGCCCTGACCTGTAGGGCCAAGGAGATACTGACGGCGGCGTCGATCCGGGTGGTGCGCATCGGGCTGCAACCGTCAGCAGCGCTGGAGCGCGAACTGCTGGCCGGGCCGTATCATCCTGCCTTTGGAGAATTGGTGGCGAGCAGGATCTGGTTGAAGAAGATCCGGCCCTTGCTGGCCTCATGTCCGATTGGCAAACAGGTAACAATACAAATCTCCCCACGTGATCTCTCTGCGGTGATCGGGATGAAGCGATTAAATATGCAACGATTTGAGCGGTTGGGGCTTGCCGACAGATTGGAAATCACAACGGATAATGAAATGAAACGAGGAACATTGCTCTATGCTGTCAATTAATCATCTGGATGTCCGCTTTGGCGAGAAACATCTGTTTAAAGATATCTCCCAGCGGGTCCATGCCGGCGACCGGGTTGGTCTGGTTGGAGTCAACGGGGCCGGCAAGTCCACCTTGCTCAAGATCATGGCCGGGGTCGCCGCCTGTGATGACGGGGTGATTACCAAGTCCAAACATTTTACCGTGGGCTACCTGCCTCAGGAAAGCAGCGCCCTGGTCTCGGAGAATACCTTGTACCAGGAGGCGGAGAGCGCCTTTGATGAAATCCTGACCCTGCAGCAGGAAGCGGATTTTTTGAATGATCAACTGGCGGTGACGGCCAAGGACGGCCTAATGCCGCGGGAGCCAGGGATGGCGGGAGCGGTAACGGAACATGACTCCGAGCTCTTTACCGCCATGATAGAACGGCAGGGGGAACTGCAGCATCAGCTGGAAGGGCATGATGTCTATACCATCCGGGCCAGGGTGGAAAAGGTGCTGCTGGGGTTGGGCTTCAAGCAGACGGACATGGAGGCGCCGGTGACGAGCTTTTCCGGCGGCTGGGTCATGCGCCTGATGCTGGCCAAGATGCTGCTGGTTTCACCCTCTCTGCTGCTCCTTGATGAGCCGACCAATCATCTCGACCTGGAGTCATTGACCTGGGTGGAGGAATTCTTTCGCTCCTGCCAGGGGGCAATGGTGATTATCTCCCATGACCGGACTTTCCTGGACAAGATCACCAAGACAACCTGGGAGTTGAGCCTGGGCAAGTTGTCGGTCTACAAGGGGAACTACACCTATTATATCAAGGAAAAGGCGGAACGGAGGATTATTGAAAAAGGGGCCTATGACAATCAACAGGCCAAGATCAAGCAGACCATGCGTTTTGTTGAGCGTTTCCGGGCCAAATCCACCAAGGCCAAGCAGGTTCAGAGCCGGGTCAAGCAGCTTGAAAAAATCGACATGATAGAGCTCTCCGATGATGAGCAGCAGATTCGTTTCACCTTTCCGCCTGCTCCCCCATCCGGTCGTGATGTGTTGCAGATTGAGGGATTGAGCAAGAGCTATCAGGGGCGGCAGGTGTTTCACGATGTGAATCTGCAGCTGCAGCGGGGAGACAAGGTGGCGGTGGTGGGTGTCAATGGCGCCGGCAAGTCCACCCTGGTCAAGATCATCGGCGGGCAACTGGAATATGATGCCGGCGAGATCAAGCTGGGCCATAATGTGCAGCTCTCCTATTTCGGGCAGCATCAGGCCCAGGAACTGTCGCCCACCCTGTCGGCCCTCGAGACCATGGCGCTCTCCGGCGCCGATCTGACGGTTACCCGGACGCGTTCGCTGCTGGGGGCCTTTCTCTTCAGGGGCGAAGAGGTGGACAAGAAGGTGGCGGTGCTGTCTGGCGGCGAAAAGAGTCGACTGGCCCTGGCCAAGATGATTGCCAAACCGGCCAACCTCATGCTTCTGGATGAGCCGACCAACCATTTGGATATCAGTTCCCAGGAGGTGCTGCAGGAGGCCATGGCCCAGTATGATGGCTGTATCGTTGTCGTCTCGCATAACCGTTATTTCCTTGACAGCTTTGTCAACAAGGTGCTGGAGGTTAAAGACGGCCAGGTGGCCCTTTATGAAGGGAATATAACCGAATATCTGCACAAGGTCGGCTTGGAGAATGAAGAAAAGAAGAGCGCCGGTTCCCAGACCCAGGAGTTTGGAGATGACAGCGAGGTTGAACATTCACGGGAATCCAAAAAAGAGAAGCGGCAGCAGGAGGCCATGGAACGGAAGGAGCGCAGCCGGAAACTTGCTCCCTGGAAGAAAAAGGAAGAAGAGGCGGAAAGACAAATAGCCAGCCTGGAAGTCCGTAAGGAAGAGTTGGAAGTTCTGATGGCTGATCCGGAACTCTATTATGATGAACAGGCCTGGAGCAGGACCAGCAAAGAATACGACCAATGCAAAAGCCTTCTGGAGCGTTGGTACAGTCAGTGGGAAGAGGCGCAGGGGGAGATTGAGGATATCGAGGCCAGTTTTACGACGCCTTGATCATGAGGGTGGAAAAAGACAAAAGGGCACCTCTGTATTTGCGGTTTTCTCAGTGACAGGATGTGTAGAAATCGAGACTCAACCTGACATGTTCAATTTTCAGGTTTTGACAAGAACTGACAATCGACATAAGCAGTGAAAAGGGTTCTCAGGAAACATCTAAAATTTCAGTTTCCCTGCCGATCATTAACCTTACCACTGGTTTCCTCTTAAAATATTTTCCAGAATTACTGGTAATTATATTTTTATTGTGATTGAATGAATAGCTATTCATTTTTAGATCGGTAGAAGGAGTCAGGAAGAGGGTTAAGTTGCGGTGTTTTTGGAACGGTTAATATTGCCGATGGACATAGGAGATGTTGCACAGGTCAGCCCTTGCCCGCCCATTACCCCCGATATGAATTGTCCAAATTTCCGGGTATTGAGCGATTTCAGGAAGGGTATGATTTTTTCCATGAATGCTTTAAACAAAGGGTTTTGTTGGCTATGGAATAAGGTCTGGCTTCCCTGGGTCATGACTTATATAGACGGTTCAAAGCATTAAGGCCGACACATCTAAACATAATGAACAAGGCGATTGCTTTACTTGTCCCGGTGGCCAGACCATGACTTTGAAGAGCGAAACAAAAAATGAAAAAAATGTAACAGGTGTCTCCTGACATTTATTCCGAATGTGTCTATAAAAATTATGGCTCTGCCCTATTTTCAGTAAATGATTATTTTCTCAACAAGACCAAGAAACCAACATTAAAAAGGAGGTCTTGTTATGAAGATGCCAGAATTCTCTCTTATAAAATGGCAGCGTCAATTTGGTACCGAAGAAGCTTGCGCCGAGGCTTTGACCCGTGTGAGATGGCCAGATGGATTCATATGTCCAGTCTGTGCGGGAAAAGCTTACAGCTACATAACTTCTCGCCAGATTTACCAATGTAGTCATTGTCAGCACCAGACAAGTGTGACATCGGGGACGATCTTTCATTCGACCAATCTGCCTCTGGTCAAGTGGTTCTGGGCAATATACCTCAGCGCCTCGGACAAGGGAGGAATTTCTGCCCTGAGGCTGAGCAAACAAATAGCTACAACTTGGCTACTGCTCACCGTATCCTGCAAAGATCCGTACGGTTATGGCGCACAGAGACAGCATCTATCGACTTGAAGGTTTGATAAAAAGTGACGATGCGTATGTGGGTGGCAAGAAGTCGGGAAAGCGTGGTCGGGGAGCTATGAGTAAGAAGCCGATTCTTGTAACGGTTGAAAACCGTAAGGATCATGCCGGATTCGTGGCAGCGGAAGCGGTCGATGCGGTTAGCCAGGACAGTGTACGCGAGTTTTGCCGTCGTCACCTGAAGTCGGGTCAGGAGGTGCGTACCGATGCATTGTCTGCCTTGAATTCTATTGGCGAAGAACATACCCATGAAAAGTGGTTGACACCACCGGAAGAAGCTGGCCATTGTCTGCCTTTTGTCCATATTGTGATCGGGAATTTGAAGACCGTCCTTAACGGTACATTCCATGGCGTGTCTCACAAATATTGAGCCTCTTGCAGAAGTCCAAGAAGCTGTTTTTTATATTTAATATATTGAAATAATTGAGCTTCAAGGAATTCTCAGGTATTGTTTTGTACCACCAAAGCAAAGCCAAGGAGAATGCCGATGAAGCTCAAAGAGAAGATATCATGGTTGATGGGCGATGGGCCGTGTCCAAAGAAGTTTGTTTTCCCATCTTAACGAATGCCTTGATACACGTCTCACTGAGCAGGAACAACGATTGGTAACAATTCTTGAAGTTGTCCAGGTCGAAAAGTATGTTCCCAAAAGTGCAGCCACCCAGTGGCTGGGTCGTAAGCCTCTTGATCGGCAAGGCATTGCCAGAGCGTTTGTAGCAAAGGCAGTGTTTCGGATTTCCAAAACCAGTGACTTGCGTTGGGCACTTCTGGCTACCAGAAACCTTCGGCGCATTTGCGGATTCATAGCCCTTGGTGATATCCCGTCAGAGTCTACCTTCTCGCGAGCCTTCACTGAATTTGCCGCCAGTGAACTCGGCAACCGGGCACACGATGCCCTGGTTAAAGACTACCTTGGAGGTAAACTCCTTGGGCATATCAGCCGGGACTCTACAGCCATTGTTGGCAGGGAGAAACCAGCCTGGAAGGTAAAAGAGCCAAAGAAGGCACGCAAGAAAGGCCGTCCTGCCAAGGGCGAATAAAGGGCGCCGGTTGTTGAGAAACGACTTGACCGTCAGGTTGGCCAGTCCGCAGTAGAGGCCATTCGTGAACTGCCATCTTGCTGTGACCGGGGCACCAAGAAGAATGTCAAGGGATACACAACGTCCTGGAACGGCTACAAGCTGCATCTGCACACAAATGATGTGGGGCTCCGATCAGTGCTATTGTTACCTCTGCTTCGGTACATGACAGCCAGGTTGCCATCCCGCTGATAAAGTTGACCAGCAATAAGGTAACCTATCTGTATGACCTGATGGATGCGGCCCACGATGCCAAACGAATTGACGAAACAAGTCGACAATTTGGGCATGTCCCGATCATTGATAAAAATGCTCGCGGCAAAGAAGTCATCCCAATGGCACCCCACGAAGCTGAGCGTTACAAGATGCGATCATCTGCAGAACGTGCAAACAGTCGACTGAAAGAAGACTTTGGTGCCAACAACGTCATGGTGTAGGGGCACAACAAAGTGACCCAGCACTTGATGTTCGGGGTCATCATATTTCGCTGATCAGCTTATACGGCTGCTCGGTTAGATTCTCAAAGATCAAAACAACATAAAACAAGGGAGACGTGCGTTTATGTTGCCATAGTATTACACGAAAACTCAGCACAAATTAACAATGGAGAGGTCAAGCGGCCATTTTGTAGGACAAGCCTCAAGGGCTCATCTCTTTGTTCTTCTCAAACTGAACATTTTGCAAGAGGCTCTGTTGAATGCATTTTTCAGGGTAAATAATTACGTTTTTTTAAGTTTTTTCTTGAAATGTAATCACTCTTTTATGATAAAATCAATTACAACATTATTTTCAAGAAGCCGTTGTAAAGATACAATATCGCCATCAGCATGACACATGCGGTACAAGGAACCGTAACGAAAGAGTTTGAAATGCACGAGTTATTTTATAACGACTTATAAACTTGAAATTTGGTTCCATAAAACCAAAAAAAGAAACACTCAATGCAATCTGGCAATAAAAAAAATCATGGCCCAAAGAGCTTCAAGCGAATACTTCTGCTCCTGGCGTTGACGGTCATACTTTTTCTACCCCAGCTCTGTCTGGCAGCCATGGATGAGGGCCGAGTGCGGGCAGCAGTCATCTTTCATATCATCCCCTTACCCAATGGCCGGAACCGAAAATTCCCCCTGACCAGCCTCCCCACATCATCGTTCTCGGGGAGGATCCAGAAGGCATTGCCACTATCCTTACCAACAAGTCACAGGACTCCACGACTGCTAATAAATCGATACTGCGCGTCACCACCCTGACCTCCCTAAATGAAGCCACCTTTTTTATCAACATGCTTGCCGACTGTCAGGTCCTCTATCTGACCCAAGACGGACTGCGATTTCTTCCGCAAATCAGATCACTGGTACACAAACGACCAATCCTGACTATTGGCGAGACAGAGAGTTTCTGTCAAAATGACACCGGCATGATCTGCCTCACCATAAAGGCCCAAAAACTTGCCATTCAGATCAATCATAAATTGACTTCGGATATTGGTTTCCGCTTCAGCGCCGAGCTGTTACGGCACACCGTCCTGATTAAAAATGGGGAGGCTCAGAATGCACTTCCGTGATTTCTCATTTCGGACAAAAATCGTCAGTATCTGTCTGGGGGTAAGCGCTATTTCTCTCCTGCTCGCCGGGCTTGCCCTCCTCTCCATTGATCTGGTCAACATGCGGGACACGTTGCGGAACAAGCTGATCAACCAGGCGGAAATTATAGGCCAGGGCGCGGCCTCATCCCTTGTCTTTTACGATCTGGACTTTGCGGGCAAGCTCCTCTCCAGTCTTGGCGTTAACCCTCATATTCAGACCGCCGCTCTCTACTTCCACGACGGCACACTTTTTGCCAGCTACACCAATCCCAAAATGGCAGATTTTGCACCACCCACCATGTCAACCCCTGATATAGCCAGGTTTACCTCAACGTTTTTAGAGGTATCCCGCCCCTGTCTTCTCAAGAATGAACAGGTTGGCATAATTTATCTGCGTTCTGATCTTGCTGAGATCTCCAACCGTCTCCGTTTTTCGATTTTCATTTTCATCGCCGTATTTCTGCCTGCAATCGGCGCGTCCTTGCTCCTCACATGGTGGGCGCAGCCGCTGATCATGCGGCCAGTCAACATTTTAACTGCCGCCGCAAGAGACGTTACTGAAAAAGGTGATTACAGCCTGCGGGTTGATCAAAACAGCTCAGATGAACTGGGGGTCCTGGCCAACACCTTTAACAAGATGCTGGATCAGATTCAACAGACCACTTCTCAGCTCACAAAAAGCGAGCTGGAACTGATCGAGCATCGCGATCATCTCGAGGAATTGGTAACCAGGCGGACAGCAGATCTGGAGATAGCCAATCAGGAGTTGCGGGATTTCGCCTATATTGTTTCCCACGACCTCAAGGCCCCCTTGCGGGCCATCAACCAGCTTGCCACCTGGATTGGTGAAGATTATGGCTCCCTCCTGGCGGAGGAAGGCCAGCAGCATCTTGCCCTGATGAGCGAGCGGGTCAAACGCATGCATGCCCTTATCGACGGCATCCTGCAATACTCACGAATTGGCCGGCTCCAGGAACAACGTCAGGGGGTCGATCTCAATGCGGTGGTAGCCGATACCATTAACCTGCTTGCCCCGCCATCACATATCCGCGTACGCATCGACGGCAAACTGCCGATTGTCTTTGCTGA
>JAUSAB010000039.1 GCA_030653035.1 Desulfocapsaceae bacterium
AATACCGATCATGTAGAAATACAAGCAGCATATTTGGAAAAATATACAAAAGCTCTGTTGCCACAGCGCAACTTTTAGGTGTTGGACACAAGCAAAAAGTTGCGCTGGCTGAAAGTATCAGTTGCGTTGCAGTTGCGGGCCATGTTGCGGCGCGAATCCTTAGCATTAAGGAGGTAGGAGGCAACGGTTTCACTTTCGTTGCAAAGGAAGTTGCGTCGTTGAGGGTAAGAGTTGCGCAGTTGCGTTACCATGCAACGCAACTGCGCAACTACTACAAATTTCCTCTCTGCCCTGTATTGAAAAAACGGGCTTCATTGCCACAGATGTCAATCACTAACGGTTAGCCTTTAATTCATCCAAATAATCAGCCCAAGCCTGCATCATCCAAATTCGCTCCGGCATAAACATCGTTCTATCATATGCCTTGCCGAGGGGGTTATCTGTAGCATGCGAAAGTTGTCTCTCAATGACATCATTATCTATCTTAGCGCCGTTATTAAGAATGTTTTCTTTTATCAGAGTTCGACACATTGCTCTGAAGCCATGAATATGGAGGGTATCTTTATCATAACCCATGGAACGAATCGCCCGAGTTAAGGTACAGTCAGTTATGGCTCGTCCACGACCACGCATTCCGGGAAAGACGAGTTTCCCCTCACCGGTAAGAGGTTTGAGCTCCTCGAATAACCGGATTGCTTGTTTGGACAAAGGAACCACATGAAATTCATTAGGGAATCCTTCTTTATCGCGCCGAGTTCTTTTCATACGACGGATAGGAATGCGCCATTCGCCTTTCTCAAAATCCAACTCAACCCATTCAGCCAGTCGTAATTCACCAGGCCGCAGCATAACAAGAGGACCTAACAACAGGGCCGTCCTAACTGGAAGGTCACCGTGATATTCTTCAAAAGAACGAAGCATTTTCCCAACTTCTACAGGATCAAGAATCGTAGAAAAATGTTTTTTGATTGGTTTAGCAAATCCTTCTGTCATCTTGTAAGTGGGATCAATGTCGGCTCTACCTGTAGCGATAGCGAAACGAAAAATCTGGCCACAATTAGAAATTGTCCGATGTAATGTCTCAAGGTGTCCAGTCTTCTCTATACGGGTAAAAGCCTCACGCATTTCTAACGGGTAAATCTGATTGATAGGTCTGCCTCCGACCCATGGGAAAATATGCTTTTCGAGACGAATAAGGATATTCTTGGAATGAGATACAGACCATTCGACTTTAGAAAATTTTTCATGCCATTCTCGGGCCACAGCCTCAAAACTTCCTTCTCCTGTCTTCGTAGCCTTTTCAGCCTTACGCATGGCAGCAGGGTTGATTCCATTCGCTATTGAGCTGTTTACCTTGTCCCGTTGTTTTCGTGCTTGAGCAAGGGCAACATCTGGAAATGAACCAAAAGAAAAAGAGGTTTCTTTTCCCGCAAAAACTCCTCGATATTTCCACCATTTTTTTCCCGAAGGCTCGATTACCAAGAAAAGGCCTCCACCATCCCTTTCGGTAAATGCTTTTTCCTTTGACTTGACACCGGCCACAAACTTTGCTTCAAGCAGATTCATTCCTATTCTCGGCACGATACACCTATACGGGTAAAAATTTATCAGGACTACTCTTTACCCGTTATTTTACCCGTATGCGCGGGTAAAATGCAATACCTTTCTCAAGACGACAACAGACAACAAAAAACCCGCAAACCGTTTCCAGTTGCGGGCTCTCTGTACTTTGCTGGACTTCAAAAAACATCTAAAGACTTCAAAATGGTGGAGGCGGGGGGAGTTGAACCCCCGTCCGAAAATGCTCCCCTCCCGTATCTACATGCTTAGTTCCGGACTTTAGTTTTCGCGCCAGAAGCTCCGCCGGAGCTTAGATATTCTGTTGCTATCCTGCTTAGTTCTCATCCTCAGGCAAACAGAAACTGCCAGAGAACCAGCCCACAGAGTCGGCGCTCCGATCCGGTCTTGCGGGCAGAGACCGGGGGAACGGCAGAGCAGACTAAGCTGCTACTGCGTAGTTATAATCGTCGGCGATTATAATTAAAGTTCCATCAGTTTTACGAGCAGATAGAAGCTCGGCATGCAACGTAGAGCTTACACATCCCCGTCGAACCCGTTTCGCCCCCTTATTAAAAAAATTGAAAAATAATTACCGCTGGTTACTCCGCACTACCCGCTCAAGCTCACGATCACTTTGCTGCTTTTTGAGGGTTTCACGTTTATCATAAAGTTTCTTACCACGAGCAAGGCCCAATTCCACCTTGGCCCTCCCTTTTTCATTAAAATAGATCTTCAGCGGAATAAGAGCAAGCCCTTTCTCCTTTAATTTACCGATCAACTTGCGAATCTCAGTCTTATGCAACAGGAGTTTACGCGACCGCAAAGGTTCATTGGGATTATGGGTGGCAAAGGTATAGAAGGAGATATGGACATTGAACAACATCAGCTCGCCACGGTCATCAATCTGGGCATACCCATCACGCAGATTGGCCTTACCGGCCCGCAACGACTTCACCTCGGGCCCGTTCAGGACCATCCCGGCCTCCATGCTTGACTCAATAAAATAATCATGAAAGGCTTTTTTGTTGCGACACACTATCTTTTCGGCCATAGCCTGCTCCCTGCCTTACTGACGTATTCCTAAGATGTCACCCGCATGGCTTCCTGATAGGTGGTGATCCCTGCCTTGACCTTCTGCCATGCATCCTCACGTAGAGTAGTCATTCCCTCACGAATTGCAACCTTGCGCATTTCATTTACCCCTTCTCCAGCCCGCAACAGCCGATTTATCTGCTCAGAGAAGACAAAGACCTCAAAGACCCCGCATCGTCCTTTATAACCGGTGCCACGACACTGACGGCACCCCTTCCCTCTCTTCAACTCCACAGTACCACCCCCTGAAACCGGAAAACCCAGTTTCTGCAGCTCCTCCTTTTCCATCTGGAAGGTCTCCACACATCCCGGACAGATGGTCCGAACCAGACGCTGGGCCACGCAACCCAGCAGGGTGGAACTGATCAAAAATGGCTCAAGCCCCATATCCATAAGCCGGACAATAGATGAGACCGCGTCATTGGTATGGAGGGTGGACAGAACAAGATGGCCGGTCATCGCCGCCTGCACCGCATGAGACGCAGTTTCCAGATCTCGAATCTCGCCAATCATGATAATATCGGGATCCTGGCGCAGGATATTGCGAAGGATCGTAGAAAAGGTCACATCAATCAGAGGCTGCACCGAGATCTGGTTAAACTCCTCATGCACCATCTCGACCGGGTCTTCGACGGTGACGATATTTTTTTCCGGAGTGGCTATCTTTTTTAAGGTCGAATAGAGGGTGGTTGACTTACCACTGCCCGTGGGCCCGGTCACGAGCACTATGCCGTGCGGGGCATTGATAAAGGAATCAAAAACCTGGCGATCCCGGTGCGAAAAGGCCAGATTATCAAGATCCTGAAAAATCATATCCGAGTCCAGGATACGCATGACCGTTTTTTCACCAAAAGAAACAGGCACGGTAGAGACCCGGATTTCTACCTCTTTCTTCCCGCCCACACCCAGCTTGATCCGGCCATCCTGAGGCCGGCGCTTTTCCGAAATATCCATCCGCGCCAGCGACTTGATCCGGGCGGTGATAGCCGCATGCACGGCCTTGGGCAGTTTATAGATCGGGTGCAGCATGCCGTCGATACGGAACCTTACCATGCAGGCATCACGTTTCGGCTCGATATGGATATCACTGGCCTGCTGATCAAGGGCATAATGAAAGAGATGATTGACCGCCGACTTGATATGCTGATCGGATGACGATATCTCTTTGGCCGAAGAGATTTTGACAAACTGTTCCAGATTGCCGATATCCACCGAGCTACCGATACCGGGGCCCGCAAACTGGCTCTCCGCGGCCCTGATTGACTTCTGAAAACCAAAAAAATCGGCCTGAATCTTGCGGATATCTGACTTGGTGGCAATAAAGGGCCTGACC
This sequence comes from Desulfocapsaceae bacterium, assembly GCA_030653035.1. Lineage (GTDB taxonomy): Bacteria > Desulfobacterota > Desulfobulbia > Desulfobulbales > Desulfocapsaceae > UBA2270. Next base: position 3,986 of record JAUSAB010000039.1, read on the forward strand.
GTAACCTGATTGGCCTGCTCAATATCGGCCAGCACAGTTTTATTGTCGGGATGATAGACCGCAATATCCAAGACCCCATCCTGCTTATTAAAGGGGAGCAGTAAATGGGTCACGGCAAAATTCCGGGGAATACTCTTGGTGACGATATCCATATCGAGCGCCAATGGATCAAGCTTTTTAAAGGGCAGCTTACAATCACGGGCCACCGCCTGCATAATAGCCTCTTCATCGAGCAGCGCCCCTTTCCTGCCGTTTATTTCCAGGCGGAACGAGGCGATAATATCAACAAGATCAGGGTAGCTCTTATCCACCCCCCCACCATTATCATCGGCACGCTTCAATAACTTTTGCCGCTGCTTCCCCTTCTCCAGGGTGATCACCTGTCGCTGCTGACTGGTGAGCACCTGCTGTCGCTCCAGAAGATCAAGAAGCTCGTCACTGTTCAGTAAATTCATAACAATTTCCTATTTATGCCTTGGCGTCGATAGTTTTTCAATAAGCCCGTGCAATGTCAGCAAGTTATCCCGATCCTCCTGTAGATCGTCCCCCTTTGGGGTCTCAAGGGTCATGGGGTGATCAGTAAAGCGGGGATCATTGAGCAGACTCCTGAATCCATCCAACCCGATTGCCCCCTGCCCGATATGCTCATGCCGGTCCACCCGACTGGCCAGTTGCTGCTTCGAATCATTCAAATGGAAGAATTTGATCCTCTCAATCCCCACCAGCCGATCAAACTCCGCCATGGTCTGGGTATAGGCGGGACGAGTCCCGATATCGTAGCCGGCGGCAAAGATATGGCAAGTATCCACACACACTCCGAGCCTTTGTGGGTAGCCGGAATGTTCAAGGACGAAGGCCAGTTCCTCAAAACGACTGCCCAAACTGGTCCCCTGTCCGGCCGTGGTCTCCAGCAGAACTGTCACCCCGGCCCCTGTTTCTTCAAGGGCCAGATCAAGGGCCCGGGTAAACCGAGCTACCCCCTCCTCCACCCCATCACCCCCATGCGATCCGGGATGGATTATAACAAAAGGAATACCAAGCTGCTCACAACGATGAATCTCAGCCCCAAAAGCGGCAATGGATTTCTCCACCAGTTCCTGCTTGCCACTGGCCAGATTAATCAGATAGGAGGCGTGCGAGGCAACGGGCATGGACGCCCATGTGTCGATCGCTCCATGGACGGATAAAGAGCGACCAACGGGAGGATTATTGTTTTGCTGACGGGCTGTTTGAAACAGATCAATTTCCTCTTGTGTCAACGGTTGCGGATGCCACTGCCGCTGATTTCTGGTGAAGATCTGCAGGGCCTCCCCGCCCACCTGGTGCAACCGGTCAAAGGCCAGATGCAATCCCCCTGCCACCGACTCATGAGCCCCTAATAATGGCATCTGCTATTCCTTGTGTTGTTGGTCATCTGCTTGTTTCTGTTTCAACTCCTGCTGATAATTTATGCGCCGGAAACGATCAATCTGTTGCTGATAATACCCCCGGCCTGCAGGATCTGCAAGGGCCGCGTCCTGTTCCGCAGCCACCGCCTCGTCAAGAAACCCATTGGCCCAACAGGCCAGACCCAGCGTATCGAGAAATGAGCCCAGTGGCCTCATCCCTGCTGCCTGACGAGCCAGAATCAAGGCCCGAGGCGGATCACGCAGTTGCGGATCCGAGCTGGTCAGCAGCAGCCAGGCCAGATTATTCATCAACTCAGGGCTGACAGGATCAAATGTCAAGGCCCGCTCATAGGCGGCAAGGGCCTTTTTCTCCATCTTCTTATGCTGCATCAGATCCCCTGCCATCTGCAACCACAGGGCCTTATCCGGTTCGCGCTCCACCTTCTGCAACAAGACCGCCTCAAGATACTTTTCCTGATACTGCCGGGAAAGTCTTTCCAGCGGCAGATATTGCGCCCAGATCAATGCCGCTGCCAACATCAGCAGATACACCGCCAGACTGAGTTTCACCTTCCGCTGATGACGTCCTCTCTCCTGGGTATCCTGCGCACATCTTTCCAGATAGGCCACCCGCTCACCAATACCAAAATGATGCCAGCTGGGCTGATCGCGGATGTTGCCGCTCAGCAGGGCAATCTTCTCCAAGGCCGATATCAGGGCCTGACTGCCGTAATGATTACCGTAACGGTTATCAATTGCCGAAAAAACATGCAGATCCGCCTGCCGCTCAAAATTTCTGATAAAATAACCAAACAGATAGCGAAAATAAAGAAGCATGGCCACAAGCAGAGGAAGGGTGCCGCCTACCACCAGCATGGCCTCGGGAGGTAACCCGCTCCAGCGCCAAAGGGAATAAAACAGGTCCCGGGAGAGCAGAAAAAAGGTCAATGGTTCGGCATACAGCCCGACCACCAGGCTGAATCCGGCAATTAACAGCAGATAGAGCAGGAGATGCTTTTTTTTGACATGGCCGATCTCATGGGCCATAACCGCCTCCAATTCTTCGAGAGTCAAGACCTCCAGCAGCCCAGGGGTAATCAGGACATATCGCAGTCCCGGCACAAGACCCATGACCCCGGCAGTCAAGGCCCGCCCCTCAAAGAGCGGCCAGAGATACAACTCGCACGCAAACTTCTGCCCAGCGCAAAAGGCCAGGAGATGATCCCTGAGCGGGCCCGCCGGCATCCTGGTACAACCCCAGAGATGACGCACCAAGGGCGGGAAAATCAACAAAACAAAAAGAAGAAACAGGACATAAAACAGAAAATCACCCCAAGCGGAAAGCAGCAAATCATGCAGAGCAGGCCAGGAGATAAAGGCAACCAGATCATAACAGAGAGAAAGCAGCGCCCAGGGCAGAACAATGGGCAGATTCACCTTGATATTCGAGACGATAAAGGCGCGGGTTGAATACCAGCCGCCAAAGACCCACTGATAATTGGACTGGGCAACCCGCCACATGAGCGAGAGATAGAGAAAGAACAGCAGCAAGCCGGCAATATTCACCAGTGAAGGCAGCGCCTTTCCCCATGACAGAAAAGCAAGATAATACTTCAAGCCACAGACATGTGTCGTCAGGCCAAAAAAGCCAATGGCCAGGATCGAGGATTTGCGCTCCGCCCTGAAATACCCTGCAGATGAACGGCTGTCTGCCTGCGCATGCATAAACCGCACCAGCCGCTCATAGCTGATCAGACTCAGAACCAAAAGAGCACCAGAGGCCCAGGCGGGCAGCAAAGGGGTCTCGGGCACCGTGCTCATGCTGAAAAAAAAGATCGCGACGAGAAAGTAGAGAAGATTGTTATACATAACGCCAGTGTTGTTTAATCAGAAAATTGCATTATCCATCAAACCCCGGTAAACGGGATAAGTGCCTTACAGATTATTTTCTTGCAAAAAAACAAGAAAATAATCTGTAAGGCACTAAACACTCATATCCCGCCTCAAAGCACCAAACACAAAAGGGGTTGCAGCCATTTAGACTACAACCCCTTTTTCTTTTTTGCCACCTGCATTTATTTTCAGACAGCTTGGGTCGGGGTCGGCTCCTCAATCTTCCTCTGATTGAGAACCGACCCCGCTTGACCTCCACCTCAACCAAACAAGGCCGTCTTGATAGCCAATCCCAGCTCGCGAATGGTGTATGGTTTTTTCACAAGCTGACTGGCGCCCAGTTGTAATGTCCTGTTAATCTCGCTGGAATCTGCAAATCCACTGACAACAATCGCCCGCTGACCCGGCGTGATGGAAAGTATCCGCTCGTAAGTCTCCCGGCCATTTATCCCTGGACGCATCAACATGTCAAGCATGACCAGATGGGCCTGATGCTGCTCCAGGTAACAAACCGCCTCCTCACCGCTTGCCACCGCTATTGGCAGATAGCCAAGTGTCTTGAGCATCTCAGTGGCCATCTCCCGCACCCCCCCCTCATCTTCAACGATCAGGATATGTTCGCCATTTCCTCGTATCTGTTCCATCGTCATCACCGAGATCCCTTCTTCCTGCCATTGCCATTTATTCACCAAACGAAAATTTCACCCTCAAGATCATCCGCATTCCCTGCGAACTCCTGATCTCACTTACAAAGAAAGAAGTGCGGTGCTGAGGTTTACATTATTACCTTTTTTCAACCCCAGCTTCTCCCGTAAATTGACCCGATGATACTCAACAGTGCAAATGGCAATGTTGAGCTGCTGGGCGACCTCTTTATTGCTCATCCCCAACCTGACCAGATTGGCCACCTCGCGTTCCCTGGCTGAAAGCTGCGGATACCTTTGCACCAACATCTTTTTAAAGGAGGAAAAGCCAAACTCAGTGATATCAATCATAATTCCCAGGATCGCTACCGGTTGACTGCTGGTTCCGTTGGCAACAACAGAACGGCAGATAATTACCTCCCGCGGCTTACCCTGTCGGTCCGTAACCACCTGCTCATGGCAGGCGAGAAGGCCATCCCCGATAAGAGTAGATTCAGTTTCATGATCATTAGCAATAAACTGCCGGCCACGACCGATCTCCTCGCAGGTCTTACCCACAATTGCACCTCGATCAAGACCAGTAAAAGCCTCGAATGCCTTGTTGACCTGGACCACTTCCCGCTCCCGGTTCTTGACGAAGATCGGCAAGGGAATGGCCTCAATCAGGTCTTTCTCCTCCATGTTATCGAGACCAAAAGAGGAGGCCTGTTTACTCAGAAACGCAACCGTTTCCAGGTTGAAGGAAAGCCGATTCTTGATCTCGGTAAGCTTGGTATAGCGACGACAGAGGGCAATGATTTCAGAAGTATGAAAAGGCTTGCGAATCAAAGAAAAGATCCCTTGATCAAAGCATTCACTCAGAGCCATATCATCTTCATAGCCAGTGATAGCCAGGACCGGACAGGGTAAATTCCCCCGGCCGTTCAATTTCTTCAGAAACCCAACCCCATCAAGAACCGGCATGCACATATCCAGAAAAATAAGATCCGGATGAATGGAGTTGGCTTTGGCCAGACCCTCCCGTCCATCAACTGCAAAAAAAAGATCATACCCCTCATCTTTGAGGATTTCATCCATCATCGACCCGATTACCGGATCATCATCAATAATGAGTATTTTGGGTTTATGCTTGCTCATCAACAAGTTAAGGGCAAAAGGGTTTCATACATGGCCATATTATTGAGCCTCTTGCAAAATGATCTTTTCGCCCAATCTCTTCGTTATGCTCAGAATTTTATCCTCGGAATATCAACTATATGCCTGCGGTAAAATTTTTCGCATGCCTCGATTTTGGACGAAAATCTTCATTTTGCATGAGGCTCTATTTCCTCGAATTTTCACTAACATTCAAATCATAAGACTACAGGCCCTACCTCTTGTCAACACGAGGTTAGTCATAGTTTTTATTTCAAGAACCCATCCATTTTGCCAGAGAGGCTATCACGCCCTTTATCAGCAGCACCAATTTGAAACCTAACTCAGTCACTTTCCGGCCAGTCATCCAGCTCTTCTTTTTCGTCCAAACTGAATCCCTTCAAAAGGTCCTACCAACCCCACCAAACGCCCATACTAACTCCTTGCCCTGCAAGGAAACAGAAGAGATTTCACACAACAACTCTCAACAATCTACTTGCTTCTTATAAAAAAACTTTTTTTTATTGACTATACCTACAGCCTGCCAGTATAGTACTTGTTTTGTTGTCAGAAAGGGCGCATAGCTCAGCTGGCTAGAGCCACCGGCTCATAACCGGTCGGTCGTAGGTTCGAGTCCTACTGCGCCCACCAATTAACAGAGAATCTTGCTATAGAATCTGCATCCAACCACCAGGTTCCTTGAATACATTATCTGCTCTCACAAACAAAACAGGGAAGTCAACAGTTCCCATACGCAATCTGGCCATCAAGGATGATCACCTCTGGCTCAGGCGAAATGAAATAAAAAGGTACACCCCTGTCGGGATGTACCTTTTTTTATTGCCTGCCGCACACTTCGACCAGAGGCAGACGAGATGAACGTGCAAATAAAGCATATCCTTGCCTGCCTTGATCAACTTGCACCCTTTTCTCTGGCCGAGAAATGGGATAATGTTGGACTGCTTGCAGGCAATCCGGAAGCGCATGTCACCTCCGTCCTGCTTGGACTTGACCCAAGCCTCCAACTCCTGGACGAAGCGATTGCCCGTGGGGCCAATACCCTTATCACACACCACCCCTGTATCTTCCACCCCCTTGCCTCGATCATCACCAACACCCCTGGCGGCATTTTTCTTGAAAAAGCGCTGACCTACAAAATCAACATTATCAGTTGTCACACCAATCTTGATAATGCCGCCGAAGGAACAAACGATGCCCTGGCCTTGGCCCTTGGCCTTACCGCCCTGGCCCCGCTTCGTCCGGGAACAATGGAAGAAACTAAAGGAACCGGCATGGGGCGCATAGGCATCTTTGATCCTCCCCTTTCTGCCCTTGCATTGATGGACAAACTCTTCCACACCTTGCAGCTCGAAACCATGCAGATAGCTGGCCGGATACCGGAGCAAATCAAGATCATGGCCCTCTGCGGCGGCAGTGGATCAGAGCTTGCAGAGACGGCACGAGCACGGGGTGCAGACCTCTATCTTTCGGCAGAAATCAAACACAACACCGCCCGCTGGGCAGAAGATTGTGGATTCTGTGTCATCGACGGCACCCATTATGGCACCGAACAACCAGTTATGCCTTTCCTGCAAGGCAAAATGCAAGAATGGGCCACGACCAACAACTGGTCGCTGAACGTATTCTTAACCCAGATCGAGAAACACCCTTTTACCTGCAACCACAAAAATAAATTCATATAACATTTCACCCAACTAAGCGACCCAGGAGAGCCACCTTGAACGAAGTCATCTCGCAACTCATCTCACTGCAAAAAATTGACCTGCACCTTGACACTATTGACAATGAAATACAACAGAGACAGGACGCCCTTGACCAGCAAAGCGCCATGCTCACCCAACGGGAGGCTGATATTGCCGATCTCCATGAGCAGATCAACACTCTCGAAAAAGAACGCCGCACCTTGGATCTGGAGATGAGTGAGGACCTGACCCATGTTAAATCCCGCCAATCCAAGATGATGCAGGTCCAGACCGGACGCGAGCAGACCGCCTTACTCAAGGAAATTGAAGATGGCAAGGGAAGCATCAAGGAAAAAGAGGAAAAAATTGTCGCCATCATGGAAGAAGTGGAATCCCTGACGGCACAGATCACCAGACAACAGGAACTCTTGCAGGAAGAAGCAAAAAGCCTAGTGGAAGAAACAGCCAAGACCAAAGAGGCCATTGAGGCAATTCATAAAAACAAGCAAGGACAAGACAGCAAACGGCAAAAACACGCCAGTGAAGTGGATGACAAACTTCTCAATAAATACAGTGTCTTGCGAGAACGGCGCAAGGGTCTGGCTGTGGTCAATGTCCTTGCGGGTGTCTGTCAGGGTTGCTTCATGAGTATCCCCCCCCAGCAATTTAACATCCTCCTGCGAGGAGATCGACACCTTGACTGCCCCGTCTGTCAACGCATCATCTACTATCAAGCGCCGGAAGACCAGGAATAGAGAATAGCGGCAGTCGACTGACTTTCTCCTTTCAACTTTTCTGTTCTCACGCTATGATGCGGGTGAAGCGGGTGCATGATCGCTCCGGCCTTGTGCCGGGGAGGAAAGTCCGAACTCCGCAGGGCAGGATGGTTCGTAACGCGAACGCCGGGTGACCGGGGGAAAGTGCCACAGAAAATAAACCGCCCAGGATGGTGCTGGGTAAGGGTGAAACGGCGAGGCAAGAGCTCACCGCCTGGATGGTGACATTCCAGGGCAAGGTAAACCCCATTCGGAGCAAGACCAAATAGGGAGACGTTTAAGGGCTGCCCGCTCATTGTCTCCGGGTAGGTTGCAAGAGGTGCCGGGCAACCGGCATCCATAGTGAAATGATCATGGCCCCGCATGCGGGGAACAGAATTCGGCTTATAACCCGCTTCGTTTTTTAGGTGCCGTTACTCAAAGCGCAAGCTCTTTTTCTTGCTCTTTGAGTTTACGACACCTTATGCCGCAACAAAGAAACAGCAATCTTTTCCGGCTGTTTCTTTAAGTGGCGCTTTGCATATATCCTACAAGCGTTCGTTACGGTTCCTGATGCCGATCGCCACATTTTAGTGCCTTACAGATTATTTTCTTGTTTTTTTACAAGAAAATAATCTGTAAGGCACTTATCCCGTTTACCGGGGTTAATTTTACAATTATTTGTAAACAACGGCTTATTCTTCTTTCATCTCGTTTATGCCATCTGCTGCCGCCATTATCCCTGCCGCCGGAAGCGGAACCAGGATGGGCTTGAACCATCCGAAACAGTACCATCGCCTGGTCGGCGTTCCCATCCTGATCCATACCATTCGGGCCTTTGTCGCCACGTCCTCTATTACCCGCATTATCGTTGTTGTCCCTCAGGATTTTATTGCTGAGACCCGCCGGCTTCTCACAGCATACAACCTGACCAGCGAAGCCATCATTGTCACCGCTGGCGGCAAGAGACGACAGGATTCTGTACTGGCGGGTTTGGAGTGGCTGACAGATACAACGGATATCGTTCTCGTCCATGATGGCGCACGACCACTGGTCACCCCGGATCTTATCCAGCGATGCCTTGAGGCAGCATGGCAGTATGGCGCGGCCATTGCCGCCATACCGGTCAAAGACACCTTAAAGAAATCCCATTCTGATCAAACCATAGCCGGCACCGTTGATCGACTGGGCCTGTGGCAGGCCCAGACCCCGCAGGCAGCCAGATTTTCCCTGCTCAAGCAGGTTTATACAGCATTCAATGATCAGGATGTAACCGATGAGGCCGCCCTGCTGGAACTGGCAGGGATTGCGGTCACTCTGATTGAAGGCTCTGAGACCAACATCAAAATCACCCGGCCCCTGGATCTGATCCTGGCGGAAAAAATCATGCAATCACAACCCACCCCCATCATGCGTATCGGCCACGGTTATGACGCCCACCGCCTGGTTCCGGACAGAAAGCTTGTCCTGGCTGGAGTTACCGTCCCTCACGCCCTCGGTCTTGCCGGCCACTCCGACGCCGATGTGGTCACTCATGCCTTGTGTGATGCGGTGCTTGGGGCGCTTGGGATGGGCGATATCGGTCGTCATTTCCCGGACTCGGATCAACGCTTCAAGAATGTCTACTCCATCACCCTGCTGGAGCAGGTTATGGAACTAGCCACAGGCAAAGGCCTTACCATTGCTAACGCCGATATCACCATCATCTGCCAGACCCCGAAACTGGCACCCTATATGGACGCCATGCGCCAGACCCTGGCTACGGCCTGTCAAATAAGTACTGAACAGATCAACCTGAAGGCGACCACCACCGAGAAAATGGGTTTTACCGGTCGGGAAGAAGGCATCGATTGCCATGCCGTGGTGCTGCTGGCTTCATTGCGCAATCAGGACACACAAGAAAGGAGACAGGACAGATGAACATCCCCGTCAATGAGGAACGGCTGGCCTGCACCTTTGTGCAGCTCTGCGAAATTGACAGCCCATCCCGCCGGGAAAAAAAGGTATCCGACTACCTGATCAGGACTTTTCATGCCCTGGGAGCCGCAAGTATTGAGGAAGACAGCTCTGCAGAACAGACCGGCGCTGACTGCGGCAATCTCCTCATCTCCATACCAGGAAGCGGAAACGGCACGAAAGCGCAGCAAGAACCGATTTTTTTTGCCTGTCACATGGATACCGTCGAGCCTGGTTGCGGAGTAGAGGTGCTGCGAGAGGGTGACATCTTCACCAGCCGCGGTAATACCGTGCTGGGCAGTGACGACAAGTCAGGGATTGCCGCCCTTATTGAACTGACCCGGATCCTCCGGGAAAACAAAATTGACCATGGGCCTATCGAACTCCTGTTCACCACCTGTGAAGAGATCGGTCTGCTCGGGGCCAAGGCCCTTGATCGCACCAAGATGACAGCCCGATATGGGTACGCCCTGGATTCAACGGGCATTGACCGGATCATCACCGGGGCGCCGGCTGCCAACAAACTGAAAATCGAAGTCCACGGTATCGCCGCCCATGCCGGACTCCATCCCGAACAGGGGATCAGCGCCTTGTGCCTGACGGCAAGCGCCATTGCCGACCTCCGCCTCGGGCGCCTTGATGAGGAATCAACGGCCAACTTCGGACTGATTCACGGAGGGGTGGCGACCAATATCATCCCGGACCACATCACCATTGAAGGAGAGGTCAGAAGCCACTCGCTGCAAAAACTGGCCGCGCACACCGAAGAGATCAAACGGACATTTCAGCAGGTGATCGAATGCTGGCCGCTGCCGCCATCCCTGGCTCCCACGGCATTAGGACATCCCTGTCCGTCGCCGCTCCCGCCAGGTAAGAGAGACGAAGACGAGACTCCGGCCCTGGAGCAAATGACTCCAGGGCATCCATGCTCTTCGTCCCAGGCTCCTGCACCATCGGTTACGATCAACGTCCAACTGGAATACCCGGCCATGCGCCTTGAGCTGAGCGATCCGGTACTGGCACGAGTCAAACAGGCTGGCATGAATCTCGACCGAAACCTGGAGTTTCAGATTGCCGGGGGAGGCAGCGACGCCAACATCCTGAACAGCTTCGGCCTGCCCACCGCCATCATCGCCACCGGCATGGACAAGGTCCATACCACCGATGAATGCCTTGATCTGAAAGACCTGATCAGCCTGACAGAACTCCTGTTTGCCATTGTTGTTGCCTGAACTGCAACCTGTATCTCACCTTAAAAGAAATGAAAATCTGCCATCCGTTTGTCAATCATCTCAATATCATTTCACTTGGTTTCGGATGTGCTGTTAAAACGGAGCTCATCAGGAGATACTTTCCGGAACAACCTGCCCACTTTTTTGATTATCTGGGGAATTTCGACGGGCTTGACACCTGCACACAGATCATCGAGAACAATTTTCAGGATTTTCAGGAAATGGATGATCTGGTTTATTATCCTCATCCGAAATGGAATACCAACATTGAGCTGAAACCCATTTCACTATGTGCCAACCCCCCGGGAACAATCCAAAACATGCTGGTGAGCAGACATTTTGTCAATATTGTCTTTTATCACTACCAACACACCATTGACACCCTGCAATCGTTCAAAAGGAAAAGTGAACGATTCAAAAAAATACTGCAGGACACAAACCGTCAAGCCATTTTTCTGTACTATCGTCAATATGACGAGCCGGTAAACGGCAACTACGCTGAAAACCCTGACTATTCAATCCATGAAAAGTTATCCAGGCTTGAGTCCGAATCCATACGATTCCGTGACGCCATTGAAAAAAGATATCCAGCCCTTCAATTCAAACTCATCGCCTTAATCATGGAACCTTTTACCTTTCACGAAAAAGTAACCCCGGCCATTGACGACTTTCTGCACCGGAAATCAATACAAGAGTCAACAGCCACCCGGGAAATCATCTACGACAGAGTTCTCACCTCCGTTCCAGAAGATAAAAGAAAGCTCTCATCGAAAAGCTGGGGCCGCATCTATCGGAAGCATCTGATCACAAGCCCCATTATGCGAATGGGCAAGGTATGTCTCGCCATTCCTTCTAAAGTGGCAAGAAATTTCCAGCAATTAAGAAAAAAAGCATGCCTTACCGCTTCAGATAAATAAACAGCAATACTGCTATTAGACAGCCATCACATCCATGAAAAAACAATCTCGCTTTCTGGGGGCCATCCTCATTATCAGTTTTGCCATTTCCTCCGGGATCTTCTGGATCTATGAACGGCCGGTCAATCCCTCCATTCACTCCATGGGCGATGTGGTCTGGTGGTGGCTGATCAGCTCGACCACCGTGGGTTATGGCGACATTTCACCTCTCACACTCCAGGGCCGGATTGCCGGGGCCATTACCATTATCACCGGCATTTACTGCTACACAAACTTCATCACCCTGACCGCGGAAAAACTGCACAACCTCATGCATCGGGATCGTCTGGGCACAGCCCAGATTCACAGCACAGACCATATCGTGCTCTGTGAATATACCGCCTTAGCCGATGAATTGCTGCAGACCATCCCCCATTATCCTGAACTGGCCGGGCGTGATGCCGTGGTGGTAACAGATCTGGTGGCAGTCAATCCTTATCCGCACACCTTTTTCGTCCGCGGAGTACCCATCAGCCCGTCAGCATTAAAACAGGCCAATATCGAAGAGGCCGCTTACATCTTTGTCTTTTCCAACGCCCGCTTCCAGGAACCGGATCTCAAAACCCTTCATGCTGTTTCCCGTATCCAGGGCATGAATAAAAAGGCCAGGATCTTTGTCGAGATGCATAACCCTTCCTCGGAGTTTATCCACTATCTGGACCCCTCTACTGTGGTCTTGAATAGCCGGGATCTGCTTGAATCGGTGCTTCGTCATAAGCGTCTTGATCTCTCGGCCTATTTCCCTTACTCAGACCAAGAGCAAAGCTGAAAGCAAACAGCAGAAAATCTGCCGCCATACTGAGTATAGCTCAACCGGACACAACCTTGGCTATTTGCTGGTGAGTGACCAAACCCCCTGCCAATTGTCACCAACCCCTCTTTCGGCTAACTCCCGGCATTGAATGAGATAATGGGCAGAAGGTGGATCCTCGTCGGCTATTGAGGAGAACAAGGTGATGGCCTCCTGAAACTGCCCCTGGTAAAAGGCCTGCCGCCCCTGATCAAAGGTCCGATACCTGGCCTCTGCCCGCTGAAACTCTTCGAGCAGAAAGGGCTCATAGACCCGCACCGGCTCTTTGCGGCCGACCACGGTCAGCTGGGCCAACTCCCGGCAGGGAAAGGCATCCCCAATCTGCTCTCGGCTGGCCCCGGAGATCATCAAATAACTGCCGAACTGCTTGTTCGCCCCCTCCAGGCGGGCCGCCAGGTTCACCGCATCTCCCAGCATCGTATAATCAAAACGGGTGGAGGAGCCCAGATTACCGACCACCGCCGGACCGGAATTGATCCCGATCCGCATAAACAGGTCATGGCCATACTGCTCCTTGAAGCGCGGTCGCAGCTCGGCCAGCTTCTGCTGACAGCGCAGGGCTGCCCGCACCGTCCGCACCGCGTGGTCGACCACGTCAATCGGCGCATTCCAGAAGGCGATAATCGCGTCTCCCTCATATTTATCCACCGTCCCATCTTCCTCCAGAATGATATCAGTCATGGCCGACAGATAGGCATTGAGCAGGGTGGTTAACGCCTCGGGCTCCATACCCTCGGAGATGGTGGTAAAGCCCTGGAGGTCGGAAAAAAAGATGGAGAGCTCCCGCCGTTCACCACCAAGGCGTAATTTCTCAGGATCTTCGATCAGTTGTTCAATGACATTCGGGCTGAGGTAGTGGCGGAAGGAGTGTTTGATAAAACGACGCCGCTTTCCCTCGCGCCGATAATCAAGAAAGATGGCAAGACCGATAGTGATACAGATGCCGAGTTCCAGAGGCAGAATCTCCAGTCGCAGCCCCTGACGATAACTGAGTGCGGCCAGAACGGGCGGCAGCAGGAAAAAACAGAGGGAAAATCCGGTCAGGGTAGCAGGTCCGGGATAGAGGGCAGTCAGGATACCCGCCAAAACAACAAGCAGGCAGAGCACCCCAATCTCTTTTTTTTGATCAACCTTGCTAATAAAATCGTTGCCCAGCAGGTTATCAAGGAGGGTGGCATTGATTTCCACCCCGGAGAAGATACCGTCCACCGAGGTCGGCCGCAGATCAAAAAGGCCGGGCGCTGAAAAGCCGAACAGGACATACTTGCCCCGTAGTTTTTCTCCGTCTTGCCCCACCCCCTCACTTCGCCCTGCGCGCAGGGACATCTCCTCGGCCAAAAGGGGCGCGGCGCTAAGGGCCGGAAAGGTCCCGGCCGGCCCCCGAAAACGCAGAAGGGTCCGGCCCTGTTCGTTAACCGGAATGGTCGCCCCATCCACAGTAATCGACTTCGCTTCCCAGATCATCCGGGCCTCAGGGTGGGCAGCCAGATAGACGCCGATTCCCAACCCCGGCAGCGGCTGCTGGTCAAAGAAGATCAAAGGATGCAGAGAGCGGTAGATGCCGTCCCGGTCGGGGTCCTGGTGGACATTACAGAGGATGGAGGGTCTGGCACCAACCTCCTTGATGGGCATGGTTGCGGAACCATAATGAGGAGCAGGAAAAGAATCACCACCCACTCCCCTGGCAAAACGGGACGAGGGGCGGGGCACATCAGCGGGCCACTGCTGATACCTGCCATCCCCTTTGCCCGGAAAGACCGACCCAGCCGCAAACCGACCCATGGCCTTGATGGCATCGCCGAGTGCCAGGTCGTCATCCACGCCAAAACTTGAGGGCTCGGTAAAAAGGACGTCAAAGCCCACTGCCAGGGCCTGATGCCGGTGGCAGTTGTCGAGAATGGCCCCGTACAGCTCCCGGGGCCAGGGCCAGGTCACTCCCAGTTGCGACTGGGCCCACTCCAGACTCTTCTGATCAACGAGGACCAGAACGATTTCCTTGGTATGGGGACCGGGTGCGGCAAACCACCTGCTTTCCAGATCCCAGACCCGATCCTCCCAACCAGCGAGAAAACCATTGAGCCAGAGAATCAGGGCGACAAGAATCCCGGCGCCGGATGTCGCGGCGGCCTGAAGGATTCCGGCCCGCCCTGTTTTGCTCATACCCCTTTCAATGCTGCCTCAAAACGGCGTTGCTGGGATGCCGTTGGCGTTTGTGCCTCTGTTCCCGCAACCAGCTTCTCCAGGTTCTCGATCCGGCTTTCAGGTGAGGGATGGGTCTTGGCAAAATCAAGGCCGCCTGGTTTGAGCTGTTTGCTCATGATTTTGAGCATATCAATGAGTCCGGCCGGATTGTAGCCTACCCGTCCGAGCAAGGTCACCGCCGCCACGTCCGCCTCATTTTCAAAAGAACGGGAGTACCCGTTATTGATCATAGTGCTGGTGATATCGTTGATCGAATCCTCAAAGGTCGAGGTGAGATTGGCGATATCGGATTTAGCGAAATTTTTGGTCCCTTCGATTGCCAGAATCGAGGTGGCCTTGGTGATGCGATCTTTCTCGATGGAATGCAGCCCATGCTTAAGCTGGATGTGACCGATCTCATGGGCCAGAACCGCAGCCAGGGCCCCCTCATGGGCACAGCACCGGAGCATCCCCCGGGTGACGAAGACCAGTCCGCTCGGGGTGGCGAAGGCATTGATCTCCGCCGAATCGAGAATTTGAAAATGGTAGCTGTCAAAGAGTTCGGGGAGATCAGAGAAACGGGCCAGGGTCTGGCCCAGGAGGTTCAAATAGCGATTGCCGGCCTCCTGCTCATAGGGCTTGTATTTATTGAGAACAATGGCCCCAATGGTGCGACCGATATAATATTCCTGTTCCGGGGTAATGTCCTCCAAGGCCTTGGATACCGCGGTGAAACTCTTGGTCGCGGAGTTCGTGAGCTTAGAAGCCTGCTCGATGGTGGAGCCAAGATCACCGAAACCAAAACCCTGGAGAAGCAGGGAAGAGCCACTCAGGGCAAGGCCGGTCATACCGATCCTGGCCCCCGTGGCGAGAAAAGTCCTTCTATTCAATCTTCGTGCCTTCATGCCTCACCTCCCTGAGGCTTCAGGTCACCCGCCTTCAAGAATTGCGCCATCTCCTCCTGGGAAACCCGGAAGGTCTCCATCTTGTCCACCCCGGCAAAATTGGCCTGACTATTCTGCTTACGGAACTGCTCCTCCACCTGCTTATTGAAACCCTTGCCGGCCAGGGCCAGCTCATCACTACTCGCCGCTTGACTGACCTGCTGGGCGTTCGGATTGAGAATAATCTCCTTTTCCGTCAGGGCTGAAAGGTGCATCCAGCCCTGCTTTGATCCAGGCAGGGCAACCTCCACCCAGGACTCCTTGGTCTGCACAACCGCCAGCCGATCTCCGTAGTGAACCGTCGCAATCACGGTGCCTAAAAAAGATGGCTTGGTCCGGACCTGTCCATCCCGGACCTGAACACTAAACTGCTCGCCCATGGCAATCCTCCTGCTGGGTAAATAAGATAAGAGAGTGACGTTATTAACTACCGGATGCTTCCTCTCTGCGCATTGAGCACGGAGACACATTGATACAAAATTTAGCAGCTACGGGAAAAAATGAAAAGGAATAATTATTGGGAACCGGTTTTTCAAACAGGCAAAAAGTCGTGATATTCCTTGCCATTCCAGCAGTAATGTCCCTGCTGCTTGTCGGCAAGATACTCCTCCACATATTGGCTGACAATCCCACTCTCCACCAAAAAACCACAAACTGCTCCATCCAGATGGGAGTCTTCAACCATGAGCTCCATAATTCGCAAGGCCTCTGAGAGATCTCTGCCGACCGTGTAAGGCCGGTCGCAGGCGGTCAGGGCCTCGAAGACATCGGCCACGGCGAGAATGCGGGCAGGCAGGGAGATCTCTTCCCCCCTTTTCCCCCTCGGATAGCCGCTACCATCGAGCTTTTCGTGATGCATCCCCGCGTACTCGGGAACCCTGGCCCATTTTTTGAGAAAGGGCAGACTCTCCATCATGCGGATGCCCACTGCCACATAATGGTTGATGATCTGGCGTTCCTTCTCGGTCAGGGTCCCCTTGCGGATGGAACAGTATTCCACTTCATTCTCATTGAGAAGAGGGGTGGACTCCCCATCCAGTTCAAAGCGCAGCGAGGCGATTCGGGCAATCTCGGCCAAGTCCTCATCCCGCATGAACTCCCCGCCGATATTGGTCCGACGGATAAACTGGAAGATCCGGTCAAGATCTGGCCACCCGCTGAATATGACCGGCGGTATAGGGCGATTTCTCATCAATGGCCGCAGCAATGCATTGGACAAAGGAATTGAGCAGTTTTTCCATACCCTTGACCAGCCGGACATTTGTCACCGCCACCGCCGCCTGGGAGGCCAGGCCGCTCACCAGCTCGATATCCTCTTCGGAAAATTCAGAGACATGCCGGGAGATTCCCCGCCGGGCGTTAAGAAGCTGGAGCACCCCGATCACCTCATCCTCATGGTCGGTCATAGGCACAGGAGCATAGATTTCGACCGGTAATCAGAGATGGCATCGAGCTCACGAGTACCACTGAAATCAAAACCATCCTCACTGTAAACATCCTGGATGGAGATGATCTCTCTGGTCAGAACACAGTGGGCCGAGACATTGTCGTGATTTTCAGAGCCATCGGCCAGAGAAAGCGGCACGCTGGGCCAGTCACTCTCCTGATCCGGCCTGGTCTGATAGATAGCAAGCCTTTCATACTGGACCACGGAGAAATCAAGACAGCCCTTTTCCTCATTGCAGAGATAAAGGGTGCAGCCCTCGGCATTGGTGTAGCGCCTGGCGACGCTTGCAATCATCTCCAGCAGCCTGTTGATATCCTTTTCCTCAGACAGGGCCACCCCTACCCGGCATAGCTCATGGAGACCCGCTTCCGAAGAAATCCCATTCTCCATATCATGCCCCCGGCCTGGATGTAATTCCATTTCTAAATCAAGATGAACACGCGAAGGCAAGCGAGCAGCGACGAGGCAGTACAAAGAGTACGGTGAGGAGCGGCGCAGCACAGCCGACAAAGTGAACGCTTGATTTAGAAATGGAATAAAAACAACAACCATCAATTGCATTGAAAACACATTTCAGATTCCATTTTCAACTGACATACGCGCCCATCTTATTCCAAAAAGCATTCAAGTTGACACCGAGAGGCAGTGGGTGGGCGTAGACCCATCGACAAGCGAGCGGCGACGAAGGAGTACGGATAGTATACGGTGAGGAGCCGCGCAGTGCAGCCGCCAAGCATGGACGCTTCAGTGTCGCACGAGCCAAGGACGGCGAAAGTGCGACCGACGAAGGTGCCAAACTGGAATTACACAAGCTCTATCTGCCCGGGAATGCCTGCGACAATCTCGCCGATCTCGGCACAGGCAAGAAGATACCCCTGTGCCCGCATCTCCTGCAAGATAGCAGCGGCAGCGCTTGGGCTGGCCGCAATCAACAGGCCGCCCGAGGTCTGCGGATCGGCCAGAATCATCTCCAAGGAATCCTGGTCGGGCCGCCTGCCCATAAGTGCCTGGGCATAATGCTTCCTGTTCACATGGGCGCCTTCGGGTATAATGCCCATATCAACAAAATCCCTGACCCCATCCAGCACCGGAATCTGTTCGCCAATGATCCTGGCGGCAACTCCTGAGGCCAACAACATCTCTGAGAGATGCCCCAGCAGACCAAAACCGGTAATATCGGTACAGGCATGCACCTTCTCGCCACGGCCCCGGACCTCCTGCATGATCTCGCCAGCCAGTCGGTTCAGGGTCGCCATTACCTCTACAATCCGGGCCTCCACCTCAGCACCTGCCAGATTCCCCTTGATCGCCGTTGACAGGATCCCAAGCCCTAAAGGTTTGGTCAGGATCAGACGGTCTCCCGGACGGGCCCCGGCGTTGAGCAAAACCCGATCAGGATGAACCAGGCCGGTGACCGAGAGACCGTACTTCAATTCAGTATCCTCAATGGAATGGCCACCCACCAGCAAGGCGCCTGCCTCCTGCACCTTGTCCAGCCCCCCGCGGATCACCTCCCGGAACACCGAGATATCCATGGTCTTCACCGGACAGGCCAGGATATTCATGGCTAGGAGCGGCCTGCCACCCATGGCATACACATCACTCAAGGCATTTGCCGCAGCAATCTGGCCAAAGCTGAACGGATCGTCAACAATAGGGGTGAAGAAATCCAGGGTTTGAATCAAGGCCGTCTCGTCATTCAGACGATAGACCCCGGCATCATCGCAGGTTTCAGCTCCGACAATAAGATTCGGGTCCCTGGGCAGGGTGATCCCGCACAATATCTGACCCAGATCCCCTGGGCCCAGTTTAGCCGCTCAACCAGCAGCTTTTACTGTACTTGTCAGTTTTATCATTTGCCTTCACCTCCTTTTCTTCAACTCAATCTTGCAAAAACAGTTCAAGAGAAAAAAATTACCCACCCATTCTTTCTTGTTGAATTTCTGCACAACTTCATTATAAATGGTTCTTATCAGATTTGAGTGAAAGGCACAAAGACATTTTCCTCTTTGTGCCTTTCCCCATTTAGGCACCTAAGAGGTAACCGGCCCCAATTTTTCAGGGGCCGGTTTAACCAGCCAAAGAACGACCTTATTCTTATTACAACGACTTGCGAGCAAGAGATTATGATAAACAATTTCAGACAGAGTCCTGAATCAGGGCGGCCCAAACATGAATGTGGTGTTTGCGGTATATTTGGCCATGAAGACGCAGCAAAACTCACCTATTTCGGGCTCTACGCCCTCCAGCACCGGGGTCAGGAAAGCGCCGGGATTGTTACCTCAACTGGCAAGAAGGTCTCTATTCATAAAGCCATGGGGCTGGTTCCGGAAATATTTACCGAGGCCATCCTTCAAAGCCTGCCTGGACATATGTCTGTTGGCCATGTCCGCTACTCCACCACCGGCTCCTCCAATATCACCAACACCCAGCCCCTGCTCGTAACCCACAAGGGCACCACCTTGGCGGTTGCGCACAATGGCAATCTGGTCAATGCCATTGAGCTGCGGCAGGATCTGGAAGAAAATGGTTCTATCTTCCAGACCGGCATGGACAGCGAAGTGGTGCTCCACCTTATGGCACGAACCACCCATCTTGGCTTGGACCGCTCGCTCGCGGAATCTTTTTCTTGTCTCAAAGGCGCCTACTCCATCCTGATGATGACTCCGGACACCTTGGTGGCCGTACGTGATCCCAACGGTTTCCGGCCGCTCTGTCTGGGCAAGATCAATAATGGCGGCTGGATTGTCGCCTCGGAGACTTGCGCCCTGGATCTGGTTGGGGCAACGTATGTGCGGGATATAGCGCCGGGCGAGATGCTTATCATCAACAAGGACGAGATGCGCTCTATCTTCCCTTGGCCGAAGCAAAAAACCAGCTTCTGTATCTTTGAACAGGTCTATTTTGCCAGGCCCGACTCAGATATCTTCGGGATCAATGTCTATGAAACCCGAAAACGGATGGGAGAGATCCTGGCCCGGGAATGCCCCATCGACGGTGATTTTGTCATGCCGTTCCCCGACTCCGGCAACTACGCGGCCCTTGGCTATTCCCAGGCTTCCGGCCTGCCCATGGAGATGGCCATGATCCGCAACCACTATGTGGGCAGGACCTTCATCCAGCCCACTCAATCCATGCGCGACTTCAACGTCCGGGTCAAGCTCAATCCGGTCCGCTCGATCCTGAAGGATAAACGGATTATCATCGTCGAAGACTCCATCATCCGGGGGACTACCGGTAAAAGCCGGGTTCGCTCTCTCCGCGAAGCCGGGGCCAAAGAGGTGCATATGCTGGTCAGCTGCCCGCCAACCCGGCATGCCTGTTATTACGGAATTGACTTCCCCTCTTCCACCGAATTGATCGCCTCAAAACGTTCTGTGGCAGAAATTGCCAACTATCTGGGCCTGGACTCGCTCCATTATCTGAGCCTGGAAGGATTGGTTGAGGCCGCTGGCCTGGGTAAGGAAAATTACTGTCTGGCCTGTTTCAATGGCAAATATCCAGTAGAGCCAGACCTTAATTTTCATAAAGAGGCACTGGATATTTAGGAGCAGTTAGTGCATGAGCATGCTTTTCCGCTCATGCGGTTACTGATCCTTATGCCGCATCCAAGAAACAGCAATCTTTACAGCTGTTTCTTGGTGTGGCGTCTGGCCGCGAACATAAAAGAGGTTATTCAGGGATAATGCGTAACGACCTATCTGTTCGCTATTTTAAAGTCGAAATTGTTCATAAACGACAACTTGACACCAGAAATCAACAAACAATAGCGCCTTGAAAAACTCAATCTCCATAGATCGCTACGAATGCAATGGCTGTGGATCATGCGTGGAGATCTGCCCTGATATCTTCAAAATGGACGAGACCGGAGAAAAAGCTGAGGTCATAAATCCCCATGCAGAACTCACCCCCCGGTTAGAAGAAGTAACAGCTTATTGTCCCGCCAAATGCATCTCCTTTGCAAAGGACTCAACTTGATAATTGGGCATGGTATGAACCATCAGCAATTAACAAGAATATTTGAATCGGGGGCGACAGATGATCCTTTAGACGAAATCATTGCCCTGGTCACCCTGGTTCAGCCCACCTTCGACCCTCTTCTACTCCGGCAACTGCATCATGATACCGCACGACTCTTTGCCGGGACCTATCCAGGATTTCGTGCCAGCAACACCCAATACCACAACCTCAAGCATACCTACAGCGTGGCCCTGGCCACAGCACGGCTCTTGCATGGCCTGACCTGCTCTCATCACCATGACATTTCCATCCAGATCATCACACAGGCCCTATACTGCGCTTATTTTCATGATACCGGCCTGCTCATGAGGACTTCAGACCAAGGTCTCTCAGGGGCAATCTATACTCAAAACCATGAGGAACGTTCCATAGCAGTTATGACGCAATATCTGGAGAGCAGCAATCTTACTCAGACCTTTATTCAGGACTGTGCCGCTGTCATTAGATGCACCGACCTTACCCTTGATCCGGAAGATATCACCTTTCCCTCATCGGCATCAAAACTCGCTGGATACATATTAGGATCAGCTGACATCCTGGCTCAAATGGCCGACCGATGCTACCTTGAACGTTTACCTTTTTTATTTCAGGAACACAAAGAGGGTGGACTCAAGGCCCACGACTCAGCTATGGAACTCATGCAAGACACCACTTCTTTTTATCACAACATTATTACCATAAGATTAGAAAAGACGTTTACCAATACAGCACAGGCCATGCAAGCACATTTTCACACGCGATGGCAGATCAATGACAATCTCTATTACACCAATATCGGCAACAATCTTGGCTATCTCTCAAAGATTCTTCAGACATGTGAAGATAAGATGGAATGCCTCAAGACCTTTCTTAAAAGGAACCCAACATCCTGATGCACCCAGAATGACGTCTTTATGAGATGCAACGATAAACACGTTGTATCGCTGACCACGCACTTGAACAGATCAGAATATCATGGAGTCAAGGGAACTCACCGCAGCATCGCAAACCGTTCGTATTTTTTTATAATTACGACTTCCGGCGATGTTTAACCGGCAGGATTTTCATCTGCTCTCGGTATTTGGCTACGGTACGTCTGGCAATCTGGACATTGCCTTCGGCAAGTTTTTTGGAAATGGCATCATCACTGAGCGGTTTCTGCGGATCCTCATCCTTGACCAGTCTGCGAATCCGCTCCCGGATAGATTCAGCGGCCAGGGGGGCTTCCCCCTCTCTTGGGATAGAGGTAGAAAAGAAATATTTCAGTTCATAAATGCCCTGCGAGGTATGGACATATTTGTTGGAGGTGACCCGACTGATTGTGGATTCATGCATCCCGATATCTTCGGCCACATCCCGGAGAATAAGGGGTTTAAGCCGGGTAGGACCATATTCAAAAAAGTCATGCTGAAAACGAAGGATGCTCTCCATGACCTTGAAAATGGTGCGCTGTCTCTGGTGGAGAGACTTCAAAAACCATTCGGCATCCTTCAGCTTTTCCTTGATATAGGCGCGTGAATCCTTCTGCATAGCGGCGTTGCTCTGCAGCAACTCCTGATAATGAGAGGAAAGTTTGAGGTGAGGCAGATCATCGTCATTAAGCCGTACCACATACTGACCATCAATCTTTTTCACATAGACATCAGGAACGATATAATTGGTGCTTTCCTCCGCATAAGGCAGCCCAGGATAGGGGGTGAGCTCGGAGGTGATAAAATCGATGGCCTTGACAATCTCCGGCTTTTTTCGTCCGGTTGCCCTGGCAATGGCCGCCAGATTATTGGTCTCAAGGAGGTCAAGATGATGAAGGACAATCTCGGCGGCCAGGGAATTCCCCTGACCTTTCCGCTCAAGCTGAAGAAAGAGCGATTCACTGACATTTCTGGCGGCAATCCCTGGCGGGTCAAGATCCTGAATAATCTCAAGAACATACTCGGCCGCGTCCTGATCACACCCTGTCTCCGCCATGATCTCCGGCAGATCAACTTCAAGAAAACCGTAACGGTTCAAATTGCCAACGATAAAAAGGGCAATATCCCACTCTTCTGAATCAAGATCACCGTGAACCAATTGCCACTGGAGATAAGCGGAGAGTCCGGGCTTCTGCGAGATAAAGTCAAACTGACTAGGGGCATCGGCCGCTGGGGTCTCGTGGGAAAAGGAGAAATTGTCGTCAAAATTATTGGCGTAATCCTCCCAATTGGTCTCGGGCATGGTATCTGCGGCCCTGACGGGTTCGGTAAAATCAGTTTCCTGACTGACACCCGGCGCTTCTTCGACTGCAGAAAGGCTCTGGGGATTACTGAACTCTTCTTGAACGCTGAAATCTTCCTCCAGGGCTGGATTCTGTTCCAACTCGGCCTGCAGGGCGTTACTCAACTCCAGACGATTGAGCTGCAACAGTCTGATTGCCTGGCGCAACTGTTGAGTCATCACCAATTTCTGGGTCAGCTTGAGCTGTTGTCTCAGTTCCAGGGCCATGATATCGTTTACATGCTGAAGTTTTCGCCCAAATACATTTTCCTGGCGACTTCACTGGCAATGATGTCATCGGCCACGCCACTGGTGAGAATCTGCCCGGAATTCATGATATAGGCAAAGTCACAGACCTGCAGGGTCTCGCGGACATTATGATCAGAAATCAGGACACCGATGCCTTTATCCTTCAGTCCGATAATAATCTTCTGCAGATCAGCGACTGCCAAGGGATCAATACCAGCAAAGGGTTCATCCAACAGGATAAAGTTTGGCCGGGTGGACAAGGCCCGCATGATCTCCACTCGCCGTCGCTCACCACCGGAGAGGGCATGTCCCTTGTTGTGGCGCAGATATTCAATTTTCAGATCTGACATCAACTCATTAATCCGATTATTGATCTCATTTCTAGACAGGCCAAGCGGCTCAAGGATGATACGGATGTTTTCTTCAACGGTCAGCTTTTTAAAAACTGATGGTTCCTGGGCAAGATAGGAGATACCCTTCAAAGCCCGCTTGTGTATGGGGAGGGCGGTGATATCCTCGCCATTAAGCAACACCTGCCCACTGTCTGGCCGGATAAATCCGGCAATGGTGTAAAATGAGGTAGTCTTGCCGGCACCGTTTGGGCCAAGCAGACCAACCACAATGCCGGTATTCACCTGCAGGCTGACGCCGTCAACCACAGTGCGACTGCGATAGCGTTTAACAATTTTATTGGTTTCAAGCTGGGCCATGGGTAATGCCTGATGAGTTATTTCGGGATGATGGTGGCATTAACCCGCCCGCCTTTTTTGCCGGAAGAAGTGGATGCACTGGTAGGAACGACCTCTGAACGGCCTTCATCCAGATAATAGACAATGGTCTCGCCAGACACCTGATTTTTTCCCTGCCAGGCCTTAGCCCCTCCAGAAAGGATAACCTTTCTTTCAGAGGCCAGATAGTCCATTTTATCCCCAGTACCAAGCCAGTCGCCCTTGGTGACCTCCACATTGCCCACACAGAGAAGTTTTTTAACTTCCTGTCCGCCGCCCTTGCTTGCCTGACTATAATAAACCGTCATTTCCTTGGAGTTGATCTTCACGTCCGCTTGGGTGGCATGAACATTACCAGAGAACAGGACACTGTTTTTTTGCTCAAGCGAGACCATGCGGTCGGCCTCAATATTAATAGGGGCCTTATTGGTCATGCCTTTATCAGCAGACCATGCAGGAACCACTATTAACAACAGAAGCACCAGTAGGGCATGAACCAAAAGCCGAAGATTAGCGAGGAAAGAAAGACACATAGGGGAACTCCTGTTCAGATTGAAATTGATAAAAACATTGAAAACTTAATGCAATTATTGAGCCTATGATACTCGGAGGCAAATAAATTGTAAAGGAGCGGGACAGCAAAAGGTGATCGATCTGGCAGAAAGGTCGGAGCATTGCTTGCAATATGGCAATATCCAGGTACGAATAATCTTGCCATGTGGCAGTTATATAAGTATAAAATATGATGAATTCGAAAAGAATGCCCCTATCATTTAGGCGCTGACAACTGAATAATCTTTGCGATATCCCTTTATTTATTTTTACAGAAAACGATTAACACTTTGAAAAAAGGAGCATTTTCATGAACAGCAAATTTTGGGGAAAAATAGGAATCAGCACACTTATTTTCGGTCTTTTTGTCTTGGCCTTCAACACCTTCAATAAATCCCCTGACATGACCGCACTCCTGCTGCCGCCAGTGCAAGCCTCTGTAACAGCTCAAAAGCTATTGGACACTGTCATTCTTGCCCATTCTGAGGTAGCTGTACAGGAAAAGGGACATCTGACCCGTGCCGCTTTTGCCATTGACAATAACAGCAATCACGACATAAAAAATATTGAAATTCTTTGCACACTTATGGATAATGCGGGAACCGAACAAGGTCGAGAAAAATGGGTCATTTATGATACCATCAAGGCCCATGCCAATGGGATTTTCTCTTCCACCTCAAAAAAATATGTAAGCGACAGGGCCTCTGCCTCACAATGCCAGATTGTGGACATGGAAAGAGCACAATCACCGCTTATCGCCATACACCGTGGCAATGCGGCTGCGGCAAAATCTCATGGCGGCGGAGAAACACAAGGTGCCCCTGGTGGTATGCATCACTGATACACCCCTGAGAAAACGACCGATCACTTACAAAGAATTATTAACGGAAAACTTAGGAACCGTTACGAAATAACTTATCTCTATATACCTGTTTCGTTACGGCTCCTTATGCCGCTCTGGCCATTCAGGTGCTTATATTATTTGTATACAGCGGCTCTCCCCCCTTACGACACCCTACAAACAAGGTTAAGGATGAATGAAGAAATAGATTTTGATGCAGTTTTAGGCAAGTATCACGCTGATCCTTATGATTATGTAGAGATCTGCGCAACGCATACCGGCCGTGTAAGTTTCAAGGTCGCAGAAGGAAGTAATGTCAATTCACCAAGTGGCGAATGGTTACATATTCCCGGCAGCCCACTTTTTGAAATTACCAGGGAACGAAACCCAAAACTTGTAACAGCAAAGACCAATGGGACGATCTCTGCTGTGCGCACGGAACTTGAAGGGCAGTTTGTTGAGGCAGGAGAAAAACTGCTGACTATCCGTCACCCACTGAAAAAAAAAGAGGTTATTGAAGGCATCCTCAAGGAAGTTCTGTATCTTTTCCCGGCACCGGAAAGGGCAAAATATTTTTTCTCCCTTGATATTCAATCCCGAATCGAGAAAAATGGGGCAAAAGCACTCACCGTTAAACCCGGAGATGAAATCATCATCATGTCATTGATGAAGCGTGATACCCCTATCTATTATACCGGTGAAACTGGCGTCATCCATTCAATTTACTTCACCCCTGGGGCCTCAGTCGATCAGGGGCAACCACTGATCGGCGTCTGCGCCTCAGACAAATTGCCCCTGATCCAGAAAATCATTACCAGGGTCAAGGCGGACTGGGACAAGTTGATTGAACCTGCCCATCTCGAAGATTAGGAACCGAAACAAAGCGACCATTACCTTGTCGCCCTTTTTCATTATTATGACCTCTGATGCCAGTAACTATCTTCCGATAGTACGATTATTACTAAACAACAATTAAGCATTGGGGTGACGAGGCATTATCAGACAACCTAGCCACCCCCGATTGCTTAACAGCTTATCCCTGATGCTGAAATTCTTTTTTGTGCCACTTCCATGACGGCAATAAATTGCCCGACCCCTGCTTCTTTCCAGGAATATCTCTGGAAGCATGAACTCCCCAACCGCCTAAAGAATCCCCATCCGCCCGCGCCTGAAAGAATTATCCGCTATGGAGCCATTATCGGCTCAGTGATTCAGTGCCATTCTTCAATGGGCCGGACCATGGATCAAGCCCGCCGGCATATTATCAATCTTGAAGAGGCAGGCAGTTCGGCGGCCAGCGGCACCGTGATTCTTGCCGATACGCTGATCCACTCAAAAGGTCGATTTGCCCGAACCTGGCATGCCCCAAAAGGTGGCCTCTGGGGTTGTGTAATTTTGGCTGACACTTTCATGTCCCGGGCCAGAACCCTCCTGCCCCTTACTCTTGGAGTTGCTTGCTGTGAAGCCGTTCGCGACCTGGGCGCCCCAAATGCCTATGTGCGCTGGGTTAACGATGTGATGATTTCGGGGAAAAAACTTGGCGGCTTTCTGGTAGAAAGTTTTTGCACTCCCCGATATCGTGAGGAATACCATCTGCTTGGCTTTGGTATCAACATCAACAACAGCTGTTTTCCTGAGACCTTGACCAATACAGCAGTATCACTGAGCCATACCTTGGGACATCATGTCAATCTTCATGACTTTACCCTGTCATTTTTAGCAAAAATGACCTGGAACATAGGGCTCCTCTGTTACGAAGAAGAACGAGACCTGCACCGTAATTGTTCTGGGAAAGATTCAGAGAATTCAGGAGAACAGCAAGATCATCTCCTGCTTGAGCGGTGGAAAAATTTATCGGACACCTTGGGAAAACGAGTACTCTATGGCTATGACATCCAGAAAAAACCGCAATACAAAGCAAAAGTGACGGGAATCAGACCAGATGGGGCCATTATCATGCGACTTGACGATGGCAATCAGATTATTGAACATAGTGGGGAGCTGCAATATCTGTGAACTTCACCGTCCTGTCCCTTGCCAGTGAGCATCACTGAGCAATTTCAGGGAGCAGATCTCCCGCTGCAACAGATGTCGTCCATAGTGATACAAAAGGGAAAGGGCCTCATGAAGACCGGGCCCGGACAAATGCAGACGATGCAAACGACTCAGGGGTTGATTCTGGGCTGAAGCCAGGACCTTAATCGTCCCCTGAGAAAGAGGCAGAACTGGCACCTGACCCCGCCCTGTCTGACAACATCGACACACAATACTCCCAGCCCGGCTATCAAAGCCATATCCTTGAGTGGCGCCAAACGGTTGATTGCAGCGCAGACAAAAACTGAGATTAGGCCGGTAGCCTATCTGCTCAAAAAATTTTATTTGAAACAAGGCCAGAACAGTCATGGCAGGTCGCCCAGACTCCAGTGCCTGCAGCCCCCAATGCAGAAGAGAGAAAAAGCCATCGTCACCATCAAGGTCACGGGTTGCTGCAAGGGTCAGTTCACGAATAACTGTGGCCGCCATATAGAGAGACATGCTCTGTCGAAGACGGATAAAACTCTCAAGCAGCTCCGCCTCAACAATGAAGACAAGATTGCCGTGCCGTGATTCCGTATAGCGGATGAGGAGAAGACTAAAAAGCTCAAGCTTGTTGACAAAACGCTTTTGACTCCGCTTTGCCCCCTTGGCAATACCCGTCACCCGCCCGATATCTCGGCAGTAAAAAGTGATTATTTGATCCGACTCACCATGATCCTGACAGTCAAGAACAATCGCGGCAGACTCTTTATCAGGTTCAGACATGAGACAATAACTACTCAGACTCTAAGGCACCATTCGCCCCTGTGTACCCGCCCAGAGCATACAAGCTCGCCTCAGACCAAGCCTCCGAACAAACAAGACCCTTGCAGGCTTACAGCCTGTTAATATATGAGGCCTCTTTAATTTTTTTAACCCAGGCATCAAATTCCTTTTTCAACTTTTCTTCATACAATGTTTTTTTAATCTCTTCTTTCACCGATTCGTATGGGGCCTGAAATACAACTCCCCCTTCCTGACTGGAAAGAAGTTTAAAAAACTGATATCCTTCAGGTGTCTCGACAATCTTACTTACCTGACCAGGCTTAAGGGGAGAGATAGCCGTCCACATATAATCTGCCATTTCCTCTTTTTGGAATGTTCCAATATTTCCACCATCTGCCGCCGAAGGAAGTTCTGAAAACTTCTTGGCAAGCGTTGAAAAATCCTGGCCGCTTTCCACCAGACTACGCACTCGCTCTGCCTTTTTTTGGGCATCCGATTTTACGGTAGCATCAACCTTATCCGGATTCTTTGGATCTTTCTTCAAGACAAAACCCATCTGCAGGAGATAATAACCGCCTTGCTCCACGCGTTTAGTGTAACGGGTATCATAATAATCAAGAATCATATCATCGGTAATGATAATCTTTGAACGCACCTCATAATTCAAAAGTTTGCTCTGCAGGATTTGATTCCTTAAATTATCCCTATAGGTCTCCTCCGTCATACCCAGAGTGCTTAATTGATCACGAAACTGTTCAGGAGTCATATTGTTAGTTGCGATCATTTGTTTGAACGCGGCATCAAGTTCCGCATCAGGAACCGTTACCTTCTGCTTTACCGCTTCCTGGGCAATAAGTTTTTTATCAATAAGGCCATTAAGCACTTCTTCTCTGGCACGCCTGAGGGCCGCAGACAGTTCTTCGGCCGGGGCCTGTTCCGTTATTTTCTGAAAGAAGCCTCGCCCTTCTTCATTGACCTCCGACATGGTAACGACATCATCATTCACAACCGCAACAACCCGATCAACCAGTTCAGCAAGGCAATTCCCAGGAAGAACAAGGGTAAGAACAAGCAGAATGGTTGCTCCGGAAAAAGACAAAAAACGTGTAGCAACAACAGATAAGACATTCATGGGGGCACCTTAAAGATCCGGGAAAAAAGGAATAAAATTGCACACAATAACCCTTAAACTGTCATCCAAGGACAACATGAAAGAACCGTCCGGTAATAATCTGAGCAAGATGAAAAATGTTCAGACTCACACAAAACGGGCATAACCTTACAATGACGAGAGTGACATAAAGCACCAAAGAGAAATAACCAAACAAATATTGTTCACTCCTTAACGACACCTGACTCTTTTTTCAGCAAATGAATGTACCATAAAATTTATTTTGCCACATCATGTTATGATCCTTTTATCGTATAATGGCAATTTCTCTTACTGTCATCAACGATCCCTTCTTTACCGGTTGACTTTCTATAGAAATAACATATTTTGTTAACTCACAATGGCGATATAGCTAAAACTATTTCTAATAATCTGGAGTCAAACGAATGAAAATAATTGCCCGCACCTTTATCGGCAAGGTATCACAAACCATGGCCCTCTGCCTGTTGTTTTCCATCAGTTCAGCCTATGCGGCGGCAAAAATGCCATCATTCAGCCTCCCTGATGCCGTTAATGGCTCCACCGTCAGCAGTGCCAACTTTACGGGAAAAACCTTGCTCATAACATTTTTTGCAACCTGGTGCCCTCCCTGCATGCAAGAAGTCCCGGCGCTGATAGAATTACACCAGCAATTTTCCAAAGCTAATTTTTCAGTGATCGGACTTTCGGTGGATGAAGGAGGAGCAGATATTGTCGCAAAGCTTGTTGCAAAACGCTCCATCAACTATCCGGTCTTAATGGCCGATGCAACTACTGCCCATAATTTTGGCGGAGTAGTTGGCATTCCCACCTCATTTCTTGTTAACAAAGAAGGAAATGTCGTGAAAAAATATCCAGGCTATGTACCCCACACAATCCTCGAACAGGACATCAAAAAAATAATGAATTAGCATTCATTGTTTTCGGGTTTTCATTTGACATATACCCACCAGATGAGTAAATTATCGGCTAACAATAGCTTGTTTATGCTGGAATAATCCAGATAAGAATAATCTAATAGGAGGGAAAAATGAAAAAAGAAATCATCTCTGCCGTTGTTGCTCTATCATTCATGGTTTGTGCTGCTTCTTCTTTTGCCTGCACCGGTGTTGTTAAGGCCGTTGATGGTACAAAAGTAACCGTAACCTGTGATGATGGTAAAGATGTCACTGCTACTGGCGCTGCAAAAGTTGGCGACAAAGTCACTGTAAAAGATGGCAAAGTTGCTGCCCCCGCTGGCAAGAAAGCTGCTATCGAAGGTTGCTAATTGACATAGTTCTTGTTTTTAGTTAGTTTACAGGGGCTGATTGAGGTACATCAATCAGCCCCTTCTTTTTTTTTCAGGTGAAGATCTATCCGAAACCGCCACTCAGAAACACCTGAAACTGGAATAACCCTTAACCGGCTTCTGGAGCCATCAAAAAGGTCAGCACGCTCTTCCATCAGAAAGGATCTATGGAGCCGTACGACACGATGCCAGGGAAGCAAGAGACTCCCCCTGAAAGTCTTACACATACCTAAATAATCATGGACATTCGTACGTTACCAGAACAGGAACGGGAATTATATAATAAGATCAAGGCCAGATACAAACTTACCTTTGACCGCCTGAAGGTAGGAGACAAGACTTTACGCCTTCTCAAAATAGCCGACATTGAAGAAATTCTTGATGGCAAAGATCCTTTCGCCAATGTTTCTGAATTCCCCTTCTGGGTCAAGCTCTGGGAGGCCGCTATGGTGCTTGCCTATGTCATGAGCAGTTTGCCGGAACCCAAAGGGAAGACCGTCCTGGAACTGGGAGCAGGACTGGGAGCGCCAGGTCTTGCCGCGGCCGCAGCCGGTTTTGATGTGACTATTTCCGACTATGAAGAGATTATTATGGATTTTCAAAGGGTGAGCGCGGCGGCTTC
Source organism: Desulfocapsaceae bacterium (assembly GCA_030653035.1). Classification (GTDB taxonomy): domain Bacteria; phylum Desulfobacterota; class Desulfobulbia; order Desulfobulbales; family Desulfocapsaceae; genus UBA2270. Next base: position 35,514 of record JAUSAB010000039.1, read on the forward strand.
CGGCATACACAATGTTACCTTCACCCATCTCGACTGGCTGAATCCCCCTGAAATTGCCCATTTTGATATTTTGGCAGGCGCGGAAATCCTTTTTCGAGAAGAATTTTTCCAGCCCCTGTTGAATGTATTCAAAAAATATCTCAAGCCAGATGGTTTTATTTATCTCGCCCATGACGCCAGCCGCAGAAGCCTGCCCCTTTTTCTTGAGCAGGCCCAAAAAGATTTTAATATTACTCTCAGCAAACAGATCATCAAAAAATCAAATAAATCCATCACCATCATTGTCAATCGCCTGTCCCACAAAAAAGGCTGAACCACAAAAGATATGGCCTTTTACCCAATCAATCTCAACATTACGGGTCAACTCTGTGTGGTTATAGGTGGTGGCGCCGTTGCCACCCGCAAAATAACATCTCTCCTGCTCTGTGATGCCAAAGTACGAGTTATTAGCCCTGAAATCTCTCCCGAAATAAAAAAACTTATAGACAAGAACAAGCTGGAATGGGTGCCCAGGGTCTATAGGACTGGCGATCTACAGAAAGCAATCCTGGCTTATGCCTTGACTGACAGCCCGGAGGTTCAGCGTCAGATAACGACCGAGGCCAAAGAGCTTGGAATCCCAATCAATATTGCCAACAATCCAGACGCCTGCACCTTTCAAACCGCCGCCACCATCCGCCGTGGCGAACTTCTGATTGCAATCTCAACAGGTGGCGGCAGTCCGGCGCTGGCCGCCACGATTCGCAAAGAACTGGAACTGCGTTATGGTCCCGAATACGGTGAACTCGTAAAGCTCCTCACCGAGATCCGGCAGCTGACAGTAGGCCAGGATTCTTCTCAGGAACAACACAAATTACTGTTTACAAAAATCATCCAGACGAATATCCTCTCTCTTCTTAAAAATAAAGAGTGGCAACTGCTCCATGAACAACTGAATGAGATTCTGCCACCGGAAATAAATGCAAAGGATATAGTACAAAAGATACGAGAACAGTAACCATGCAACGCATTATATCCCTGAAGCATGGATTGTTCTCCTGATGTCCATTCCCTTAACCTGAATACTGATGATGGGTGAAACAAGTTATTTGCTTTTTTTAATGGTTCTGACTGCAAGCTGCATGGCCCTGATTTTCTATGGCATTTTTTTTGTCAAGCAGAAGAAAAGCGTCAGAACTCTCGCGAGATTCACCCTGCTGACTGCTGGCGTGCTACAGACCCTGTATATCCTGTTCCGCTACTTGCAGACCGGGTACACACCCATTACTTCACAACATGAAACGATTGTTTTTTTTGCCTGGTCGGTGACCTGGGCCTATCTTTCTTTTCAATGGCGCTATACAGTCAAAAACTTTGGCACCTTTATCTCCCTCCTGCTTTTTATTCTCCTCCTGCTTGCCGCAGGCGCATCCCGAACCATTAATCCACTACCACCTGCATTACAGAGCTGGTGGCTGCCAGTCCATGCCGGCATTGCAGTCATATCGTATGCCTTCCTGGCCCTGGCCTTTTGTGGAGGGATTATGTATCTCCTGCAAGAACGCGAGCTGAAAAGCAAACGCTTTGGTTATTTCTTCACCCGCCTGCCCTCACTCGATTCACTGGACCAATTGAACAGCCATTGCCTGGCCACCGGTTTTGTCCTGTTGACCCTTGGCATCATTAGCGGGTCCATATGGGCCCGTCAGGCCTGGGGAGCATATTGGCAATGGGATCCTAAAGAAACCTGGTCGCTGATCACCTGGTTTCTCTATGCCGCCCAAATTCATCAGCGCTTTACCGCCGGCTGGCGAGGCAAGCGGGCAGCAATCATGGCCGTTATCGGTTTTACCGCGGTACTCTTTACCCTCTGGGGAGTAACATTTCTGCTCGGAGGTGTGCACAGTTATGCCCAATGATATGATCCTCCTGCTGGGGGTGAATCATAAGACAACCCCTCTGGCCGTGCGCGAGCAGCTGGCCTGTGGCAAGGGTTACGAGGAGCCTTTGCATGCCCTTCGCAACATTCCCGGCTGCAAAGAATGTTATCTGCTTTCCACCTGCAACCGCGTGGAAATAGTCGTTGTTGCTCAGAAAAATGCCCAGGTGGAAGAGGATATAGCAAAACTTCTTTTTGGCACTTCTGTTGCCCCAGAACAACGTCAGGACTATCTCTATGTCTACCGCAACAATGAAGCCGTGCATCACCTTTTTATGGTCTCCACCAGCCTTGATTCGATGATTGTGGGGGAAGCGCAGATCTTGGGCCAACTGAAAGAGGCCTATCGTCATGCCGCAGAGCTTAAATATACCGGACCGGTCCTGAACAAACTGTTGCACAAATCTTTTTCCGTGGCCAAACGGGTGCGCAGCGAAACCCAGATCGGCGCCTCTGCCGTCTCCATCAGCTATGCGGCCGTTGAACTTGCCAAAAAGATCTTCGGCACCCTTGAGAACAAAAATGTCCTCTTGATCGGCGCAGGAGAGATGGCAGAACTAGCCGCCGAACATCTGGTCAGCCAGGGTGTGCGTAAGGTAGTGGTGGCCAATCGAACCCTGTCACGGGCAATGGATCTGGCCAAACGATTTAATGGAACCGCTGTTTCTCTCGATGAATTATTTTCTCAGCTTGAGCAGGCAGATATTGTCATCAGCTCCACCGGGGCGCCCAACATAATCCTGCATAAACAGGATGTACAGCCAATCATGCGGACCCGCCGCAATGAGCCGATCTTTTTTATCGATATTGCTGTCCCCCGTGATCTGGATCCAGAGCTGAATAATCTCGACAATGTCTATCTCTACGACATTGACGATCTGCATAATGTGGTGGAAACCAATAAGTCAGAACGAGACAAAGAGGCCGTCAAGGCCCGCCGCATTGTTGATGAAGAGACCTTGAAATTCCAGAATTGGATAGATGGATTATCCGTAGTTCCCACCATTACCGCACTGAGGAAAAAAGCGGACGACATCTGCCGGGCCGAGCTGGAACGGACCCTGTGCCGCCTGCAACATCTTACCGCCGATGAGCAAAAGGCGATTGAAAAAATGGCTTCAGCCATAAGCTCAAAGCTTCTGCATGACCCCGTCTCTTTCCTCAAGAATGAAAATTGTAAAGAACAGAATGAAGTCAAGGTAGAGATGATCCGCGCCGCCTTTGGTCTGGAAGATAAAGACTGATGTGCCGGCCACGCCAGGAACTTCTGGAAAATGAATGGTTTGTTGTTCGACATTCGGGAGAGATCCCGGAGATTGCCCTCCATTCAGCGTTTCATTATCTTACAGAAGACCTCAATGGCCCGCGGCTACAATTAAGCGTAGAGGAAATAGACTCTTTGCAAGACGCTGCCGCAACCCGCTACCAGGAGATTATCCTGCGAGATCTTTGCTATGAAAACCGGAATTTTACTATCTATCGAGGAATTCAGCGGGCTATTTTTAACTGGCACCGCTTTGTCGCTTTCTGTGAACGGCAGGGTATCAAATATCACAACTTACGCAGTACCACGGCAGAAGCCTTCCTGATTTTACTCAAAAAAGTCGCCCATACCACAAACGATCCCGCTCCTGGTTCGATCGACACACAGCCGTCCTTGGCTGTCGTTTTCAACTGCAGCTTTGATGACCTCACCCTTTTTGCCCGTGAGCTTGGGATCGCCGAGGAGCAATTCCCTCAAGAAATTCATCTATTCTGTCACAAAGAGAATGCAACGGAGGACGACCAAAAAATAAAGGACGAATCCTTGGTACCAAAAGAAAAACAAGGTATATTTGAAGATATTTATTATGAATAAAACAAAGTTTTCACCATAAAAAGGAGAAAAAATGCCCTATGTAAACATCCGGGTAGCCGGCAAGTTAAGCAAAAAACAGAAAGAAAATATCTGTAAAGGAGTAACTGAAGTCATTGCCAGGGAGGCAGCCAAGCCACCCGAATCTATCCTCATCTTTATCGATGAAGTCGTACATGAAAATATCGCCAAAGGCGGAACTCTGCTCCAGGCACCCCAATAAACAGCAATGGACGTTGAAAAGAGAATCCGCGAGTTGCGCCTCCTTCTCCAGAAACATGCCCATCACTATTACGATCTCGATGATCCGCTCATCTCCGACGGAGAGTACGACCTCCTTTTTCATGAGCTTGTGCGTCTTGAAGAGCAACACCTCGAGCTGATCACACCGGATTCCCCCAGTCAGCGTCTGGGGGCAATCCCTCTGGACAAGTTTGCACAGGTTGTGCATCGCCTGCCCATGCTCAGCCTGGAAAACGCCTTCAATACGGGCGATCTGCGCGCCTTTGAAGATCGCCTGCTGCGTTTTCTCAATCAGGATATCGTGCCCGTCTCACTATCCTACATGGCAGAACCAAAGATTGACGGACTGGCCGTGGAACTCCTGTACGAACAGGGCAGATTGCTCCAAGGCAGCACCCGTGGCGATGGCAGCAAGGGCGAGGATATCACGGCCCAGCTCAAGACGATCTCTTCCATCCCTCATAAACTCGGGGATCATGCAACTCCGCGCCTGGAAGTCCGAGGTGAGGTCTTTATGGATCGCGAGGCCCTGATCCTGCTCAATCATGAGCGGCTGCAAGGCGGAGAGCCCCTTTTTGCCAATCCGCGAAACGCCGCAGCCGGTTCTCTGCGTCAGCTTGACCCTGCCATTACGGCCAGACGACCGCTGAAATTTCTGGCCTATGGTATTGCTGATCCCGCCCAAACACCCTGTTCGAGTCAACAGGAACTGCTTGCCTGGATGGGAAGCCTGGGGCTGCCAGTCAGCGAACTTGCCCAGCTCTGTCCGTCGATCACTGATGTCATTACCCATTTTGACGAGCTTGCCGCCCTGCGTCATCAACTGGACTATGAGATTGACGGCATGGTGGTCAAGGTTGATGATTTTGAGCTCCAGCAACGACTCGGCAATAAGGCCAGGGCCCCACGCTGGGCTATCGCCTGTAAATTCCCAGCTATTCAGGCGACAACAAGGCTCATCTCCGTTGCCTTCCAGGTGGGTCGCACCGGTGCAGTAACCCCGGTGGCAATCCTTGAGCCGGTAGAGGTGGGTGGCGTCATCGTCAGCAGGGCCACTCTCCATAACCGAGACGAATTTGAACGAAAAGACCTGCGCGTAGGGGATACTGTTCTGGTACAAAGGGCTGGCGATGTTATCCCTGAGGTGGTAAAAGCCATTGTCGAAAAACGTGATGGCAGCGAACAGCCCGTTGCCATGCCCACCCATTGTCCGGTTTGTGGCCATGCCCTGCTCAAGGCGGCAGGAGAGGCAGTGACCCGCTGCGTCAACCCCCACTGTCCCGCCCAACGCCTGCGTTCACTGATCCATTTCAGTTCGAAAGCAGGGCTCGACATTGAAGGACTGGGCAAAAAAAGCATGGAACAGCTCTTTAACCTGCAACTGGTGCGGGACATCCCCGATATCTTTGTCTTGTCACATGAGCAACTGGCCAGCCTCGAGGGATGGGGCGACAAGTCCGCCGACAAGGTGCTTGCCGCCATCCAGGCGGCAAGACATCCGGCGCTGGGGAAATTTCTTGGCGCCTTGGGTATTCGTTTTGTAGGTGAGGGGATAGCCACTCTCCTGGAACAGACCTTTGAGTCTCTGGGGCAGCTCATGCATGCTTCACTTGCGACATTGCTGGAGATTGAGGGGATCGGAAAGCAGGCAGCCGGAAGCATTATTGATTATTTCAGTGATCCCGAGGTGCGCGTAATGTTTGACCGACTGCAACAGGCCGGTGTGACACCAGAGGCAGGACAACGGCCCCAGGAAGATCTGCCACTCAACGGCCAGGTGATCCTCTTCACCGGCACCTTGACCACCATGTCGCGAACAGAGGCCAAAAAGCTGGTCAAAGATCATGGCGGCCAGATCGCCACCACTGTCACCCACAACATGACCCATCTGGTCACCGGTGAAAAGGCGGGATCAAAATTAAAAAAAGCCAAAGAGCTTGACAAGATCATCTTGACAGAACAAGAATTTCTCCAGATGATTCAACATGTCCCCGGACAGCATCGTAGCAAGCTGTCGTGAAATAAGAGTGAGACAACAGTCAAAAATGGAATGGTTTTTTCGGAACGGCTCCTCATTTAACAAAGGGAAAAAATGACTACATGTTTACGGTGGATTATGGGCATTCTGTTTGGTCTGGCCGTGTCCATTTTCCTGCTGATCTTAGCCCTGCCCTCTCTGATTAACCCCAATGATTACAAGACGCTCGTCACCGATCTGGTTCGAGAAAAAACAGGAAGAAAGCTGGTTATTTCTGGTGATATCCACCTGCAGATTTCCCCATGGCTCAATGTGAGCAGCGTCTTTGGCAAGGTACGTCTTACCAATAATGCTCCTTTCGCCAAAAGCACATTTATTGAAAGCGAGCAGGTAAAGATAGAACTGTCGCTCTGGTCTCTTCTACTCCAAAAACGTCTGCACATGACAGACATCATGCTGGATGGCGTCACATTGAATCTTCTGCGCAACAAAGAAGGTGTAAGTAATTGGCAAGAACTGCCCGAACCGACTGAAACAGCAACAGAAGTCATTACCGAAACCACCGAAGAAGCACCTGGCGAACCAACAGCCATAAACAGTGGTCCCTGGCAGTCTTGGCTGAAAAAATTACTCCCGGATGCAATTGATCTTGATCTTGGCAAGCTGCAACTAACTCATATCAATATACGTTACGAGAATCGACAGACAGATGAGGTTATTCTGCTCAAAGAGTTGCAGATTAAAACTGGTCGGCTCAAGGAAGGAAGACAGTTCCCCTTTGAAGCTGGCTTTAACCTTACCCTGGACAATAAGGCTGCGAGCAAACCAGCCATCATTCGTTCAGGCGACATCGCAATGCAAGGAAACGCAACCCTGTTTTTGCAGGATCCCCATCTGCTCCTCGAAGATTTACGGATAGAGGGGACGGTAAAGGGGAGGGCCCTGCCCAAAAGAGGCCTGAAGATCATCTTGGCAACGAACAGTGACATCCAGCTGCAACCACAAAAAATCACCATAAAAGATTTTTCATTGACCCACGAAGATGTCACCCTGCAAGGCAGCGGCACTCTGGAAGACTTCTCCTCACCCCGTTTCAATGGCGCCCTCAAGGTGCCTGAATGTTCGCCTGCAGATCTCCTGAAACAACTCAAACCAACCCTGCCGGTCTTGCAGGATGCCGAGGTACTGACCCGTTTAAGCGCAGGGATGCTTATCAAAAGCGATACGGAGAGAACAGAAATTACCGACCTTACGGTTACAGTGGACGAGACAACCGCTACCGGAACAATCACAAGACAAAACGAAAACAACCCTGCCTATGAGGCAACCATTCATATTAATCATCTGGACCTTGACCGTTACTCCCCGAAAAAGAAGGCGGCACCGCTGGTAATCGAAGGACAAGCAGGGGCCTCTGATCCTCTTATTCCGGTAGATTTCCTCAACCCCCTTCTTCTTCAGCTCAATCTGCAGCTCGACTCCTTGCAACTAGGCGGGGTAACATTGTCAGAGGTACAGATGAAGATTGCCGGAAAAGAGGGGATTCTCCAACTGGCCCCATTTACTGCCCATTTGTATGACGGCAGCATGAAACTTGAGGCCAGAATGGATGTTACGGGAGATATTCCCCAGATTCAGATCAAACAAAAAATCAACAAGGTTCAGCTGGCATCACTCTTTCAAGACATGAACGGCAAGGAAGCGATGACAGGCAAAGCGGCCATCGAGGCTGATATCAACACCAGCGGCCTGAATTGGAAAGAAATCCTGAGTCATCTTAATGGAACGATGCGGTTTGAATTTTCAAACGGTGCAATAGAGTCATTAAAGATCCTGCCGCTCATCCGAACAGCACGGGCCCTGCACCGACAGGAAACGCCTCTCCCCACGACCGACGATGAGGCCACAGAATTTACCCGTCTGACCGGCACTGCTATCCTTGAAGATGGAATCTTGTATAATGACGATTTAACGGCAACCTCAGATCTGATGCAAATAGCGGGTGGCGGCGAGATTGATCTGGTCGGCAAAAAACTCAATTTTGTACTAAACGTCTCTCTCGCTCCGCAACTTGCCCAGGAAGACACAGAGTTAAACGAATTTGGCAGCCGGGTTATTCCCTATAAAATAGCCGGCCCATTTACCGATCTGCGCCAAGAGGCAGACGTGGCAAAACTACTGCCGGCAAAGGTGGAAGAGCAACCCCTGCCAGAATTACCAACACAAACGGACAAACAAGAATCAACGCCAAAAGAGAACGACGCGAGCACTCCTCCTGAAGAGAATAAAGTTGAAGCGAGAGGAGACTAATCCGGGAACATAATTTAGTCCTTGCCTCAAAAGACAAGCTGTGAGAAGATTTTATTAAAGAGAGCTGCGTTCTACTGTTCAAAGTCCCAATCATTTACCACTTTAAAGGAGAGCTATGAAAAGAATTACTGATATTAAACGAGTGATTACGCCTATTGATTTCTCTGAAAATGCCCCGTTGATAGCCGAATCAGCTGCTTATGTTGCCGGAACCTTTAAGGCCTCTCTCAGTCTGATCTTTGTCGTCCAGAGTTTTGCCGATTACTCTGGATTTTTTGTGCCCCAAGTCAACGCCCCGGATCTGATGCAGGAATTATTTACCAGCGCCGAAGAAAGGATGGATAAATTTTGTCAGGACAATGAAGACGCCTTTAAGGCCTTGGGAGTAACGGCCCTTCATTCCAAAGTCCTGATGGGTGATGTGGCGGAACAGATTATTGACTATGCCGTAAACGGGCAGGGCAATCTGATCGTCATGGGGACCCATGGTTACAAGGGTCTGGAAAAGATCATGTTCGGCAGTATCGCCGACAAGGTGGTCAAGGCAGCTCCCTGTCCTATCATGACGGTTAATCCCTACACCTGTTGTCTTGCAAAATAAGGTGCCCATAGCAATAACGCCAACCGGACGACCTGTAAGAGACAAAAAACGGGACAGGCAAGGGAGCATCGGTTGACGACATGGCAGTAACTACTGAAGCCAGTCACATCCTTACTTTTCTTCTAGCTGAGAAATCGGTGCGAGGGGTGATCCTTGATGGCACCACCTTGGTTCAGGAGATGCGGACCCGTCATGGGCTTGGGCCCCTGGAAACGCTGGTTCTTGGTCAGGCCTTGCAAGTGACCGCACTCATGGCCTCATCGCTGAAAGGTCACGACGAGATAGGCTTGAGAATAGACTGCGCGGGACCGATCAAAGGCATTGTCGCCGAGGCCACTGCCACTGGCGAGGTACGTGGCTATCTCAAACAGGTTCCCATTCCCCAAACAGACCCTCTGCAACCTTTTGACGAAAGAGACGACCTCAACCCCTTCTGGGAAGACGGTTTTCTCACCATCACCCGTTATCTGGAAGAAGGAAGACAACCTTTCAGCGGCAGTGTGGCCTTGCAACCCGGCAATATTGCCTCCGAGGTGGCCCGCTATTATCTTCTCTCTGAACAAATCCCGACCGCGATTCACCTCAGTCTTGTTTTTGATATCCATGACCGGGTAACCGGGGCTGGCGGCCTCTTATTACAGGCCATGCCAGGGGCCAGCGACAAATTTTTTGCAAGCCTTGCTCAAAAAACGCAAACCTTGCCTTCTCTGGGCAAGGCACTTACGGAAGGCCGAAAGGTGGATTCATGGCTCAACGAACAATTTTCTGCTTTTTCACCTGACATCCTGGAAGAACATTCTGTTCATTTTCATTGTCGCTGCGATGCCGAGCGAATGCGTCTTCTTTTGCTCCACCTACCTTTGGCTGACCTTGAGGAAATACGTAACAATGGCCCCTTTCCGGTGCAACTAACCTGTCACTATTGCAGCAAAGCATATCTTTTCGATCAAAAGGCCTTGGCTGACATCTGCCAGGAAAAACAGTCCTGCACCTGAAATAAGATGATCTCAAGAATCGACAATGGATACATTTCTGGCAAGACAACCCATCTTTGACCGCAATCGTCATATTTACGGGTATGAATTACTCTTTCGTGCCGATGAGGCCAATATTTTTCCGCAGATTGATGGCGATGTTGCCACCTCAAAACTGCTCTCATCGACCTTTTTCACCGTGGGCATTGAGGAAATAACCGGAGGTCGCAAGGCCTTTGTAAATTTCACCAAGCAATTACTGCTGCAAGGAGTAGCCCATATGTTTCATCCAGGCACCTTCGTGATAGAGATCCTTGAAGATGTCTTTCCTGTCGCTGAAGTGCTTGAGGCCTGCAAAAAACTTCGTACCAAGGGTTATGACATCGCCCTTGATGATTTCACCTGCACTTCTCAAACAGAGTGTTTCCTGGAATATGCCACCATTATCAAGATTGATTTCAGGGTAACTTCCCTCGCTGAGATCAAGGATATTCTCCACCGGTTCAGCCTTCATCCCTGTTCCTTTCTGGCTGAGAAAGTTGAGACAAACGAGGAGTTTAGTCAGGCCAAGGAGTTGGGATTCCATTATTTTCAGGGTCATTTTTTCGCTCGACCCGAGATGATGAAGCGACAAGATATCTCGCCTGTAAAACATCATATCCTGCAGCTCCTGATCAGGATTTTTCAGGAAGATTGCACGATAACCGATCTTGAGCAAATTATTTCCCGAGATGTCTCCTTGAGTTACAAACTGCTGAAGTATATTAACTCCGCCCATTTCGCCCGAATCACCCCTCTTTCATCAATAAGGCAAGGCATTGCCTATCTCGGCATGAACGAAATCAGGGCCTTTGTCACCATCATCGCCACCAGTAACCTCTGCCAGGATAAACCTAATGAACTTTTACGAACCTCAGTCATCCGCGCCCGGTTTCTGGAACACATCGCGACAGAACTCCTGAGGAACAAAGAAGAGTTGTTCATGCTGGGCCTTTTTTCCCTGATTGATGCCATACTTAACAACCCGATGGCAGAGCTCACCCAGCGTCTGAACCTCAATGAAAGACTTCAGGAGGCATTAGTCAAAAGAGCCGGGGAGCTGTTTATCTATCTGGAAATGATCGAATTATACGAAACAGGCCAATGGGAACGACTGGACGTCCTGAAACAGAAAGCAGGAATTGCCGAGGGACGAATAGCCATTTTTTATCTTGAGGCCGTTAGCTGGACGGACAGATTTTCCTGAATAAATTTACAGTGCCATCTCTGTGGAATAATCCAAGACGAAGATCTTGCGAAAAATGTGGAATTCGTCGAACAATCAAAAAAAATTGGCAAGAGGAGGAACAATTCATGTTAATGCGTTTTTTTCTGAATGAACCCAATGGCAAGGCCTGAGGCCATTTTCTGGAGATGATGCCCAGGTTGGGTGCCAAATACAATATCACCATTGAGACCATTTCAAAACCCAGGGCCGAATACCAGACCGATGCCTGGTTTGAGCAGGATCTTCCTGTGGCCCCGGCGGTCATGGTGGAAAACGAGATTGTGGTCGAAGGGGCAGATGTATCCATGGATACGGTAGAGGCATGCATCTGCCGCCACTTGGGAGTACCGGGCCCGAAAGAGGCATAACAAAAACAGACCGAAAAGGATGAAGAATATCATGATCGAGATGATTCTGTTTCACAGCGGCAACCCTGCTTGAGGGACATGCCAGAAGGCCACAGGTGTGGCCAGGGCCATGCAGGAAAAGTTCAAAGACCAGCTTAACCTGCACATTCATACCACGGATTCACCCGAGGCAGCAACCTACTCTCTGATGGGATCAACCAATATATTTATCAATCAGCAATGGGTTCCTCTGGATGTGGCCACATCCAAGGAAAAGATGATTGAATATATTGAAAATCTGCTGGGCCAAAAATCTTAATAACAACTCGCCAGATAATAAACCAGCCAGGTTGGACACACCTTCAGATGTGTCCAACCTGTACCATGCTGACAACATGACGAAGAGCGCCAGCAATCGGTCATAATCTTCAGGAGGCCTGCTCCAGGGCCACCGCCACCGAGACCGAGGCGCCGACCATGGGGTTGTTGCCCATACCGATAAGGCCCATCATCTCCACATGGGCGGGGACCGAAGATGATCCGGCAAACTGGGCGTCCGAATGCATCCTCCCCATGGTGTCGGTCATGCCGTACGAGGCAGGGCCGGCACCCATATTATCGGGATGCAGGGTACGTCCGGTGCCGCCGCCGGAGGCCACCGAAAAATATTTCTTGCCCTGTTGAACACACTCTTTCTTGTAAGTCCCGGCCACCGGATGCTGAAAGCGGGTGGGATTGGTGGAATTCCCGGTAATAGAGACATCCACCCCTTCCAGATGGTTGATGGCCACCCCTTCACGCACATCGTCGGCGCCATAGCAGCGCACCGCCCCCCGTTCTCCCAGCGAATACGCCTTCTCCTTAACCACGGTCAGTTTACTGCTGGCATAGTCAAAGGAGGTCTCCACATGGGTAAAGCCGTTGATCCGTGCAATGATCTGGGCCGCGTCCTTACCCAGCCCGTTGAGGATCACCCGCAGCGGCTCCTTGCGGACCCGGTTGGCTGATCTGGCAAGACCAATGGCCCCTTCCGCCGCGGCAAAGGACTCATGGCCGGCAATAAAGGCAAAACATCTGGTCTCTTCGCGCAGCAGCATGGAGGCCAGATTGCCATGACCAATACCCACCTGCCGATGATCGGCCACCGATCCGGGAATACAGAAGGCCTGCAACCCTTCACCCAAGGTCGCGGCAATATCCACCGCCCGTTTCTCACCTTTTTTAATGGCAATGGCCGCACCCAGGATATAGGCCCAACAAGCATTTTCAAAACAGATGGGCTGGATCTTTTTTACCAGCGCCGCCACATCGACGCCATAGGCATCACACACTTCTTTAGCCTCTTCCAGGCTCTTCATCCCATATTTTGCAAGAACAGGAGTAATCTGATCTATCCGCCGGTCATAACTTTCAAACAGTGCCATGGTCCTCCTCCTTATTCCTTTCTGGGGTCAATTTTTTTAACGGCCTGATCAAAACGGCCATAGGTACCGGTGGCATCCGCCAACGCCTGAGCAGGCTCCACGCCCTTTTTGATCGCATCCATCATCCGCCCCAAATGGACAAACTTGTAGCCGATGATCTCATCGTCGCCATCAAGGGCCAGTTCCAGCACGTAGCCTTCGGTCACCTCAAGATAACGGGGACCTTTGACGCGGGTGCCATAAGTGGTACCGCACACCGAACGCAGTCCCTTGCCCAGATCCTCAAGTCCGGCGCCAATAGGCAGTCCACCTTCGGAAAAAGCGGACTGGCTGCGGCCGTAAACGATCTGCAGAAAGAGCTCGCGCATGGCCGTGTTGATGGCGTCACAAACCAGATCCGTATTCAGGGCCTCGAGAATGGTCTTGCCCGGCAGGATCTCGGAGGCCATGGCCGCCGAGTGGGTCATGCCAGTGCAGCCGATGGTCTCGATCAGGGCCTCTTCAATGATCCCGTCCTTAATATTCAAGGTCAGCTTGCAGGCGCCCTGCTGCGGCGCGCACCAGCCAACCCCGTGGGTCAGCCCTTTAATGTCCTTGATCTCGCGGGCCTTGGTCCACCCGCCTTCCTGCGGGATGGGCGCGGCCCCGTGACACGCGCCCTGGGCCACCGGACACATCTTTTGTACTTCAGAAGAGTATTGCATACTATGCTCCTATGAGGGGTTTATTAAAAAATAACAGGATAAAATTGAAAATTGAGAGGGAAAAACAATGGCGCTCTGACCAATATTGTTTTTCTAACTGTTGACTATTGCCGCTCTATCCTTTTCTGCCGGTAAGCAGAAAGACTGGATAGGTCCGTTCCACTCCAGCGTCATTGGTCTTGATGAGGGAATGGATCTCTTGAACCGCCACCTGATGCAAACCAAGGTTCGTCAAGGTTTTGGCCAGATCTTCCGGATTGAACCCATGATGCATGACCCCATCGGCCTCTGCGTCATGGAAAGAACCATCCTCTGTTTGCAGGTCAGCCACGGCCAGATAGCCGCCATCAACCAGCAGATCACAGAAGCGGGCCAACAGATGGTCGACCTCCTTGATATGGTGCAGGGTCATGGCACAGAAGATCAGGTCAAACCTGCCGGTCAGGGATTCCTGCGACAGATCTAGGCGCAACGGGGTCACATTGGTGATCTGTTCGCTCTTGATCTTCTGGGTCAGCACCTCAAGCATTCCGGTTGAGGTATCCACAGCAGTCAGCGTTGCCAACTGTGGCGCCAACGCCAGTCCCACCAGTCCTGTGCCGCAGCCGTACTCGAGTGCGGTCATTTTTTTATGCAGCGGCAAGGTACTGCTGATCGCAGCCGCGATCTTGGCCGCCATTTCAACCCGACGCTGTTTCTGATCCCAGCCAGCCGCAGCCTTATCAAAATGTTTTCCACTCATGGGCATGTCCTGTTATCTTATGATTAACTTTGTACAACACTTTCAAAGATTCTTTACAATTCGCTGATCCGTTCAAACAGGTCCCGGTCTTTCTCAATCTTGCCGCGATTACCGATAATAACCCGGTGGGAGCCGGACAGCATCCGGGTAAAGGCCAGGGCAAAGGCCTGCATATCGGCAACCCGGGTAGTAATGATCTCTTCAATACGCTGCTGCTTATGGGCAGGTGTAATCCCGCTCAGGAATTCATTTCTGGCAGTCGCCCCTTTGGCGGCAGCACTCTGAAGCGGATCAAAGTTCCCGTAGGTGCCGATCACCAGCTGTTCCAGCGCCTTATCTGAAAGTTGCATGGCGGAGATCATTGCGGGGATGGCGGCATAGCTGTCGTAGGTCTTGCGGACCTGAGGGTCCCGATAACTGACAAACCCCAGATTTCCAGTGATATGACTGAACTGGATGAAGCAACCATAGGCCCCACCCATCTGCCGTACCGTGTTCCACAGATAGTCCCGGGAGAGATAGTTTTTCAGGACCTCAAAATGACCATTATAGCCCGCACCGTTTGGCAAAAGGGAACCGGCCTGCACCGCAAAGACAATCTCGGCCGAGGTAATCAACGCCTCATGGGCCGGCAGATCCGGCAGGGTCAGGATCTGTCTGACAACAGGGGTGTTGGGCAGAGCCGTCACCAGGGCAGCCCCATGGCGGGAAAAGGCCTCGATTTCTTCAGAGTCGGCAGTGATGGCCAGGATCAGGTTGTTGCGATTGAAAACAAGGGTGGCCAACTCCTGCAGGGCAGCCAGGAAGGCCTCTTCCATCTGCGGGTAATTCTGATCCAGCTCTTTTTCCGCCCGATACGAGGTAATACCTGAGATCATCTCATTGTATGCCCCGGCAGGACCAAGATGGGCAAAGGCCCGCGAGGCCGCCAGACTGTAGCCTTCACTCTGGGCGCTGTGTTCTGACCAGGCAACTTCGCGGTGCACGATCTCCTGAATGTGCGCTCTATCATTCAAAGAAAGTTCGGTAAAGATCTCGGTCATCAGGTGTAGCGCCCGTTCCTGGTATTCCGGCAGACACTTCATCTGAAACCAGAGAACGGGCCGCACCAGCTCGGAACTTCCCACCTTGCTATAGCTGTTAAAGGAGTGCGAGAAGTCACCGGTACAGGTGCCCAGCTCCCGGGCCAGATGCATGAAATCCATCTTCCTGGTGCCGATTTCGGTGACAATAGTGGCAAAAAGGTCCAACCAGAGCAGAAGCCGGGAAGGGACTGCCGAGACATCATAGCCCATATCCACATAGGAGATATGCTCGGTAGCAAGGGTGCTGACTAGCACCTGCATCCCCCCAAACATCTCGGTGGGCTGCACCGCATGAAAGGAAAGGTGCGAATCCAGGTCGCAGTGGCTCAGTTGCGGCAGCAGAGCAAGGGTTTCAGGACTATTGGGCGTCTGTTGCTGTTGCCGCAGTTCAGCGGTTCTGGAGATCAGTTCCTGCCGCTGGGCTCCAGTCAAGGTCGCCGCGTACGTCTCCAGCCGTTTGGTCTCCTCATCTTGGGTCTGGGCCAGCTTGGAAGGATCAGGGATCAGGGTGACCACCACGGTGGCCTTGTTTTCCAGAAGATAGCGCTCAATTAACTCCTCAAAATACCGTTCCTCCAGCGCCTTGTGGCGAATGGTACGGAACAGCTCTTCGATCTCCAGGGACTCAAAGGGATCAGTGCCATACTTGAGGGCAGGCATGGCCTTGCCGATCAGATCCAGACCGCGCTGGGCCTTGCTCGATTCTTCCCGCACCGAAAATTCATATTTATTCAGTTCAGAGAGCAACAGATCGCGATCAAGGCCCGATTTCACCATCTCCCGCAAGGTCTCGTTATACAGGGACAGAAAGGGATCTCGTTTATCAGGATCACTGCCGACCAGATAGGTGACCATAAAGGTCTTGAAACTTGAGGTACAGAGATAGAGACCGCCAAAGTCCTTACAGAGGCCACTGGAGACGATCTTGTTTTTCAGGGGAGAGGCATCTGAATTGTAGAGGATCCCGGCAATAACCTGAAAAGCGGCGTTTTCCTGACGATTAAGCACCGTGGAGACCGCCTGGCCCACGGCCAGAAAGGTCTTGGCCGCAGTATCTGCCGATTCTACACCGTAGCGATCTTCAATAAAGGTGATCTGATCAATATCCCGCCCCGCCTCAACCTTGATCCTGGCCTCTGCTGCCGGGAAGGCCTTCAGGAAATGATCCTGAAGATAGCGGAGTTCATCGGCAAGCGGCGCATCCCCGTAGACAAAGAAAGTGCTGTTGGAGGGATGATAATGTTCCTTATGAAAGGCGCAAAAGGCCTCATAAGAGAGATCCGGAATATTCTTCGGATCACCGCCGGACTCATGGGCATAGGTGGAACCGGGCATGAGTCCGCCAAAGATATGATGAAAAAGGAGACGGATCGGGTCGGAAAAGGCACCCTTCATCTCGTTATAGACTACCCCCTGAAACTCCAGCTCCCCCTTCTCTTCTTCCTGATGGTAATGCCAGCCCTCCTGTTCAAAGGTGGAGCGGCTGAGCAGCGGGTTGAAGACCACGTCGCAATACACATCCATGATATTGAAGTATTCCTTCAGATTGCGGGTGGCGAAGGGATAATAGGTGATATCCGATCCGGTCATGGCATTCAAAAAGGTCATGAGCCCGCCCTTGTGGATCTCGCCGAAGACATCATTGACCGGATATTTCTTTGATCCCATCAGCACCGAATGTTCGAGGATATGGGCCACGCCGGTGGAATCCGTGGGACTGGTATTAAAGGCAGCAGCAAAGGTCTTGTTGGGATCGCTGTTTTTGATGGCAAGCAAGGGGCAGCCCAAGATATCATGCTCAAAGAGATAGACATCGGACCCAATTTCCGCAATATGCGCGTGTCGTTTCAGGGTAAAAGTAGAATAAGATTGTCCAGGGATAAAAGGCATGAGAATATATGAGAATGAAGAATGTTAGAACATCTTTGCTGAATCCAGAAGCAGGGTGACCGGTCCGTCATTCACCAGTTCCACTGCCATTGTTGCCTGAAAACGACCCGTTGCCGTCTGAATACCATGGTGTTGCACGGCCTTGATAAACTGTTCATACAGGGCTTCTGCCTGATCAGGCCTGGCCGCCTGCGAATACCCCGGCCGGCGCCCCTTGCGACAATCTCCATAGAGAGTGAACTGAGAGATAATAAGCATGGCTCCACCGGTGTCGAGCAGGGAACGATTCATTTTCCCTTCCGCGTCCTCAAAAATCCGCAAATAAACTATTTTGTCAACCAGCCAGTCCAGGTCTGCTTGCTGGTCCTCTCGATGGATACCAAGCAGGACAACCAGCCCCTGGCCAATGGCCCCAACTTGTTCCTGGTCAACGGTGACCGCTGCCCGACTGACCCGTTGAATAACTGCGCGCATATTCCTGCCTCCGATACCAATGTCAAATCACGCGCCCCACTGTACCCACAAACCAAAGAGGGTGTCAACTGGCTTGCAAGAGAAAGAGCACCATTTTACAAGACTCTTAAAAATTGATGGAGAACGAAGGGGAATCTGCTATCATAGGGTTTTATTGTCTATCTCTCACAGAGCAGTCCCGAAAGAATCTGAATCAAACCCAATTGAAAGAAAATGGATTCTCAGAACATCTCCTGCAAAAAGAGTTTTTCCGCTGTCCATTACGGCTGGTACATAATGGCAACCGGCACCCTCTGTCTTTTTTCCAGCCTCGGTCTGGGCAGATTTTCCCTGGGGGTGCTGCTTCCGTCCATGGGCCGTGCCCTGCAACTCTCCTATCAGCAGATGGGGTTGATCGGGACCTTGAACTTTGTTGGCTACTTAATCGCGGTCTTGCTCTGCGGTCGTCTGACCAGACGCTTTGGCGCCCGCAGGTTGATCGGGACGGCCCTGGTAATCATAGGCATCTCCATGCTCCTCATTGGCTGGGCCCAGAACCTCTATCTGATCCTGGCCCTCTATCTGTTGACCGGGATCGGCAGCGGCCTGTCCAATGTGCCGATGGTATCGCTGATCTCGTGCTGGTTTGCCAGCAATAAACGAGGCCGGGCCACCGGATTTGTGGCCATTGGCAGCGGTTTTGCCATAATCCTGTCCGGGAAATTGATTCCCTATCTGAACACCGTCTATGAACAAGGCTGGCGGGTAAGTTGGCTGGTCCTCGGCACAATTGTCCTCTGCGTCGCAGCAATATGTTCTCTCGTCCTCAGAAACAGCCCCCAGGAGTGCGGGCTTCTACCTGTGGGCATGAACGAGTCCCATCCCGACAAACGCCATAATGCCTTTGCCGAGTCTCCCCGGCTCCGTTCTTCCATTGTCCTGCACTGCGCCGCCATTTATTTTCTCTTCGGCTTTACCTATGTGATCTATGCCACATTTATTGTGACCACCCTGGTTCAGGAAAAAGGATTCAGCGAGGCCGTGGCCGGCAATTTCTGGTCCTGGGTAGGTCTGATCAGTCTTTTTTCCGGGCCGGCCTTCGGAATCTTTTCCGACCGCTTTGGCCGCAGACCGGCATTGATGCTGGTCTTTGCCATTCAATCCGTGGCCTACCTCCTGATTGCCCTTGATCTGCCGCAACTCTTTCTTTACCTCTCCATTGGCTGCTACGGGATTGTCGTTTGGAGTGTTCCCTCCATCATGGCGGCGCTGGTCGGAGATTATGCAGGACCCGAACGGGTGGCGGCAATTTTTGGATTTGTCACTTTTGTCTTTGGCCTGGGTCAGGTTATCGGCCCTTATCTGGCCGGGGTGCTCGCCGACACAACCGGCAGTTTTGCCGGCAGCTTTCTCATGGCGGCCTTTTTGGCCCTCACTGCTGTCTGCCTGTCGGCATTTTTACCAAAAAAACAACATTGATCATCCGGCTGATAAATCAGTAGAAAGATCGGTACACTGCGGCCAGCAATCAATAAATCTTCCCTTGTCGCCAAGCTTGCAGGCTTTGACCAAAGGATCATGGTAGAAGGTAAACCAGGCATCCCGCTTTCGATATTCCGTGAGATATCGTTCCTTGCAGGCAATAACCTCCAGCGGGAAATTGTCATAGGCCATAACCCAGAGTGGATTAACATGGGCATGGGTAGGGAAAAGATCGCCAAGATGGACTGCGGTTTCGCCTTGAGAAGCGATTTCAACCAGTTGATGGCCCAGGGTGTGGCCGGAGGTCAGGCAGACCCTGACCTCCGGGCAGACCTGGTAAATACCCTGAACAAAATGAATCTTGCCGCTTTTTATCAGTTCATTATAATTGATAGGCCAGTAACTTTCCTGGGCTCGGCGGCCGGGCGAGATCACATCCGGCCACTCCGCCTCCTGAATCAAATGGGTGGCGGCGGGAAAGGTGACTTCTTCCCGGCCCTGCTCACCCACCATGACCACACCACCGGCATGGTCAAAATCACCATGGGTCAGAATCACCATATCGATATCCTGGCGGCTGAGCCCTAAAGACGCAAGTTGAGTGAGCAATCTCCATGGGCTCGTCTTAAAAATGGCCTGCTCTTTTGGGGTAAGTTTATTGCCAAGACCGCTATCTACAAGGATATTCATGGTTGACGTTCTGATCAGAAGCGGATCATTGCACAGGGGAATGGTATTGTCCGCATCAGCCGGGATCTTCTTCTGCCAGAGCGATTTGGGAACAGGACCAAACATCGTCCCCCCATCCAGACGGAAATCACCACCACTGAGCCAGAAAAGCTCAGCTGCACCAACGCGCAGAGGAATTATGGACATCTTTTTATTCCAGAAAATTCAGCGATATTTGGCTTCAACAGGCGAGGACACAGGAGTTGCTGGCTGCGCAATGCTCTCTGTCGCCTGGGGAGCAGGCGACAGAGGGATCGTCGATTCAGACGCCGGAACGGGCTTCGATATTGGCGCCATTGCCGGACCGGACGCAGGAACAGGAGAGGAGATTGGTATCTGGGGTGGCGCAGTCGTTGTCGAGGGCGCTACTGGTGGCTCAACAACTGGTTCCGTCACTGACTCAGGCTCAGAAACAGGAGCGGCCAGGGGCGCCGCCGGCGACAGAGGCGTCTCTGGTGCAACAGTTGGCTGGGAAGGCAGCTTTTCTCTGCTCACAGGGGCAGCAGCCCCGGAAGACCTTTTCTGAAGGAAAAGCATGGCATCCCCACAGTAATCGGTAAAAACACCGTCAACACCGACCTTGAAGTAAAAGAATTCCAGTAATGCCTCAAAACTGACGACATAGGGCGGCAAAGACTCTTTTTCCCGACGAAAGGTATAGGCATGGACCACCATTCCCAGACTGTGGGCATCACTGACCAGTTCCGGACGCAAAAGGTTCCCGGCCTCATCAGCCAGCATGGACTTATCCATACCAATCCCGGAGACAGTGGCCGACAGGGCGCGCAACCCTGATTTACTGCTGATCCAGTCATAATTATAATTCGCCCACTCTCCCCATTGCAACGACTTGGTCTCATTGCCATTATTATCATCAATCAATTGAATCAATTTCAGCTCCATCTGCAACGCCGGCATCAACTCATCATGAATGCGCTTGAGTTCTTCCGGATCAAAACACTGGAGATAAATTTTGTTTTCTTTGCTTGTAAATCCATACTCGCGCAGGATCTTGAGCACGGCCGTAGAGATATCCTTGCCCTCCTTGCGATGCAGCCAAGGCTGTTTGATCTCGGGATAGATACCGATATCCTGGCGCATGGTCTTTTCCAACCCCCTGATCAGCTCCAACTCTTCCTTGAAGGTAGGAACGGTAAGTTTCAGGTTCTTGCCGGTATCAGGGAACCGCCCACTGTTGGGATAGGGCTCTTTCAGATGCAGTTGTTTAATCTCAGCCAAGGTAAAATCAAGGGCATAATACTTCCCATCCTGCCGATTTCGGCCCGGAAAAATCTCGGCAACATTAGTGACCCGCTCCAGGGTGGGATCATGAAGCACAATCACCTGATCATCTTTGGTCATGACCAGATCCTGCTCGATATAATCACTGCCCATGGCCACCGCCAAAGCCACAGACGGCAGATTATGCTCCATCAGATAGCCGGACGCAGCCCGATGGGCAATGACAACCTTATCCCCGGCTTGCGCAAAAACGACAGGAACTGTCAACAGGGCCGTCAACAACAGAAAAAACCATCCACTTGATTTTATAATGAGAATTTTACAATCCACGAAAGTTCACCTTAAATATAAAAAATATACTGTTGAGCCTTTTGCAAAATGAGGATTTTCGTTCAAAATCAGACAAGCGCAGACTCCGAGGCATGCAAAAAAATTTACCGCAGGCATAGCTGATATTCCGAAGATAAAATTTTAAGCATAACGCAGAGGTTGGGCGAAAAGACCATTTTTGCAAGAGGCTCTGTTGATAATGCAGCCGACACAGCCCTGATGTTCAATACCCAAAAAAATCAAGTTAAACAGCATACGGCCCTCGGGTTAACAGCTCAGAAAAGTCCGCAGCAGTCACAGGCGGGCTGAACAGATACCCTTGAATTCGCATTTCCTGACAATTTTGCTGACGAAGAAACTCCAGCTAAACATGTATTTCTCTCCTTGAAAGAAAATAGAATTCTTTTTCCCATCCAATCCTGTTTAACAGCCAGATCGAGAAATATATTTAGAAATAATTATCATAACTGACACAACGTACTCTTTCAACAATTTTAGCAACATCTACAGAGGGATAGAACGGCACCGAGAGTTACCTGGAAAAACTATCAGTCTTAATGATACCCTAAGCCGCTATAATAAACAAAGAACATGACCATCTATAGTTCATAGCAGATGAATTGATACTAAAATATCTAACCTTATGGTTTCATAATAAAGAATCTACATCTGCGAGAGAGTACCAAGTCATCTGCTACGAACTATAAACGGCTTGAACGGTATCTTGTATGATATCTGCCAAACGCCACGCCCAGAAATAGCTGAACAGATTGCTGTTTCTGGATCGCGGTATTAGAGGCCATAAATGAAGCAAGCAAAAAAAGCCTTGCTTCATTTATGGCCTCTAAAATTTCAAATAGGTATAATCCGCCAGACAATTTTCATAGAAATCCACAAGTCGCACCCCTTCGCGGGGCTGGATCTTGCCCTGATGCACCTGCTGATCAATCTCTTTTTTGATGATCCTGGCCATAAGCTCCGGATTGTACTGCATGGTCGTCAATACCTGCTGGGCAGAAGTCCCTTTAATCATCTCTTCAATATAAAAATCATTGGGATCGTCATCATCGCAGTAGATATGTACTTCATTGAGCCGACCAAAGAGATTATGCATATCACCCATTACATCCTGATACGCCCCGGTGAGGAACAGGCCGATATAGTATTCTTCAGCCGGTTTGAGGGTGTGCAGGAGCAGGGTCTTTTCAAAACCGCTCTTGGCAATAAAACGATCAATCTTGCCGTCGGAATCGCAGGTGATATCCACCAGTGAACAACTCACATCCGGCTGTTCATCAAGACGCATCACCGGCATGATGGGCAGGAGCTGCTTGATGGCCCAACTGTCGGCCGCCGATTGAAAGATCGAGAAATTACACAGATACTGACTGGCCTGTAACGCACCAAGACGTTGCAGGTCTTCAGGGATAAACGATTGAACCTCGGCAATTTTCTGAATGCGGGCCAGAGTGTTCCAGTACAGGGTCTCAATCTTGGCCCGCTCACCAATAGAGATTACCCCAAAACGAAAGGCGCTGATGGCATCATCCTTGCACTGCTGGATATCGTTAAATATCTCCTGATAATTGTTTTCATTCAGGTCCTGGGCAGAGGCACGCATGGCAGAGACCAGATTATGCTCCCCTGCCTCCTGCTCGGTGCTGAGGGTATTGCTGGTCTGATGAATATTATCAATCACATTGGTAATCACACAGGAGTGATGAGCAGTCACATAGCGGCCGCTCTCGCTGACAATATGGGGATGGTCAATGCCAGCCTGATCGCAGATATACTGGAGGCCATCAATGATATCAAAGGCATACTCCTCCAACCCGTAGTTTCGTGACGACTCACTGGCGGAACGGGAACCGTCATAATCAATGCCCAGGCCGCCACCGACATCAAAATATTCAAGAGGGAGCCCCAGGGCCACCAGGTCAACAAAGATATGGCCCGCCTCGGTGATGGCCTCCTTGATAAAACGGATGTCGGGGATCTGGCTACCCACATGGAAGTGCAGAAGTTTCAGGCAATGGGCCATCCCTTGCTCTCGCAGCAGCGCCACCCCGCTCAGGATCTCGCTGCAGGTAAGGCCAAACTTGGCCCTCTCACCGCTGGCCCCAGCCCAGCGGCCAGTGCCATGGGCTGCCAGTTTGGCGCGGAATCCGATCAGCGGTTCAACCCCCAACTCTTTGGCCAGTCGGATAATCAGCGAGATTTCCGAAAATCGTTCCACCACAATGATGATCTTGCGATCCAATTTGCGACCGAGCAGGGCCAGCCGGATATAGTCTTCATCCTTGTAGCCGTTGAGTATAGTCAGGGCTTTGTGATTATCATTCAGGGCCAGAACAGCCAGCAGTTCCGGTTTGGAGCCGGCCTCCAGGCCGTAATTAAATGGCCGGCCGGCATCAATGATCTCTTCGACCACCTCCCGCATCTGATTGACCTTTACCGGATAGACCCCAAGAAATTGCCCCTGATATTCACATTCGTCAATAACCGCTCGAAAGGTGGTATTGAGAAGGCGGACCTGGGAGCGGAGGATATCATGGAAGCGGATAACCGTGGGAAAGGATATCTTTAGATTTTTGAGCTCCTCAATGACCTCAAGAAAGTCAATCGTAGGGCCGTCTTCCCGTTTTTCCGGCAAGACGCAGAGATGCCCTTTGCTATTCACTGAAAAATAACCATTCCCCCAATGCCGAACATGATACCGTTCGCAGTTTTCTGCAGCTATTCTGACAGAATCATTGATCATTTCATCCACCCCGGTGAAAGGCAAGGATCAGTTCCCTGACCACCTTGGTGGCAAAGACATCACTGTTGCCGCTGCTGTCAACCGGCGGGGACAACTCCACCACGTCAGCTGCCACCATATTTTTATGGCGCAGGGCCTGGACGATCCTGACAAAGGAGAAGAAATCCTGACCACCCGGTTCCGGGGTGCCGGTTCCCGGGAGAAATGCAGGATCAAAATAATCAAGATCAAGGGTGAGATAGATGGGACGGCCGGCGGGCAGCCCTTCGATAAAGGCGACAAATGCATCCAGGTTTGGCGCCAGGGTCTGATTTTCCCGCATCCAAGCATATTCATCCTTGGTTCCAGAGCGGATACCAAACTGGAGCAATTGATGAGCTGGGCCAAAATGATCCAGACACCTCCTGATGATCGAGGCATGGGAATAGTGATAGCCCTGATATTCATCCCGCAGATCGGCATGGGCGTCGAGATGAAGAAGAACCAGATCGGGAAATGCCTGCAAATACCTAGCAATAAAGGAATAGGAGATGGAATGCTCGCCGCCGAGGGTCAGGAATTTGATGCCCTCACTAGCAAAATCGTGAGAGCCGGCCAGCTCAATGAACCGTTCATGGGCCGCGAGGTAATCCTGATGGGCATCACCACTCTGCTGGACAATCAGATTGCCCAGATCATAAAAGGGCGTGCTTTCCTCCAGATCAAGATCCAGATACGGCGAATAACTCTCGATATCCGAGGCCACCATGCGGATGGCATCCGGGGCAAGGGCCGTACCCTTACGAAAACAGGCAGTGCCGTCAAAACCGAATCCGATCATGTTCAGACTGTGTGGTTGCAGCTGAGAAGCAGGCCGGGAGGTTCGATATAAACGTTTGGGTGGCTGCAATAAGGTTTGCGTCATTGGACACCTCGTACTGGTTGATTTGAAAAAAAAGAAAACGGCCTGTCTTCTTCACTCTTTTCCGCTTTCAACTGGTCTGGCTCGGCAATCCTTGAGCGCCCCCTCCTGAACAGAAGGGGGTTATGGGGAGGGTGAATTTTACCAATAATGAGCAAAAAAATCACTTCACGATAAACAACCGCTATAGGCCGTGTGAGCTGCCTGCTCCTTACAACGTCCTGGTTTCAATAGGGATATAAGGCCGCAGGCAAGGTCCGACATAATTGGCGCTAGGCCGAATCAAGCGGTTGTTACGCCATTGTTCAAGGATATGGGCAGACCAGCCCACCGCCCGGCTCATGGCAAAGATAGGGGTAAAAAGCTCGGAGGGAATCCCCATGGCCCGATAGAGGGTGCCGCTATAGAAATCCACATTAGGGAAGACCTTAGAATTGGCCAGCATTGTCTTTTCAACGACCTGGGCAATCTCATAAAACCGGGTATCACCTGCCTTGCGGGTTATCTTTTCGGCATATTCCCTTATGATACTGACCCGAGGATCTTCACATTTGTAAACTCGATGGCCAAAGCCCGGGATCTTGCCCTTGGCAGCCAGACGACTCAAAACCCACGCCTCCGCTTTCTCCGGCGCACCAATGGCCTCAAACATCTCCATCACATCCGCATTAGCCCCGCCGTGCAAAGGGCCTTTCAACGCCCCAATGGCACTGGTCATCGCCGAATAGATATCGGACATGGTAGCGGCAGTAACCCGGGCGGCAAAGGTCGAGGCATTCAATTCATGATCAGCATGAAGGATGAGGGCGACATCAAGGGCGCGAACGATATCGGAATCAGGCTCTTTTCCCTGCAAGGTATACAAAAAATTATAGGCAATGCCATGATTGGGAATAGGGGCAATAGGTTCCTGTCCTTCTTTTAACCGCTGATGGGCGGCAATAATCAGGGGAATACGCTCCGTCAACCGCTGGGCCTTACGCAACGAGGCATCCAGCAAGGTGTTGCCGCTGTCAGGATCCCAATGGCCCAAAAAAGAAACGGCGGTGCGCAGGACCTCCATGGAAGAAGCGGTGCGGGGAAACATCCGCAGGATCATGGTCGTTTCAACCGGCAGCAACATACCACCGGTGAACCCATCGAGAAAGGCCTGGAACTCAGTGAGGCCAGGCAATCTGCCATACCAGAGCAGATATGCCACCTCCTCAAAGGTGGAATTGCGGGCCAGATCAAGGGCATCATAGCCACGATAGATCAGACGCCCTTCCTTCCCATCAATAAAACAGATCGCTGAATTACAGGCGATAATATCGGCCAGACCTTGTTCTTTCTCTTTGCTGGTTACTTCCTGGCACGCGGGTGTTGTCATGGGGTGTTACTCCTGATTAGAGTATCTTATTGGTAAAAAATAGCAATTTTCTGACTGTATTGAACGAGTCGAATGTAACAGGAAAACCGGGGGAACGAAATAAAAAATTTGCGCCTGCCAGCAAGGCCCTGAAGCTCCCTGGCCATCGTACCCCTTCGCAAGTCTGACCGGACGAACCCGACTTTCATTTTTATATCGTTTTTAAAGATAAATTACGATACGTAAGAGAAATAAATTTCGCCGGGACTTCTTGGCCTTCACCGCTCCAGCAGCCCCCCTGACAAAAAGACCGGCAAGCCAGTAATCTTCTTCCCAAAGAGAAATTCATGCGCCCCATCCCTCTTGTCATCGTCGCTTTTGGCACATCCGCAAAATCCTTGGCCAGTTATGAGCACCTGGACTGTCACATCAGGAATCGTTTCCCTGGCCATGAAATTTTCTGGGCCTATTCCTCTCGCATGGTTAAAGACAAAGGTGCCGACCAGCCACAGAAAACGATTTCCAGTCCTCATGAAATACTGGAGACCTTGTATCGACAGCACTACTCATGGGCCGTCGTGCAATCACTCCATCTCCTCGGCGGCCATGAATTCATCCGCTTGGTAGAAGAGGCAAAAGAATGCCCCATCCGTACCTCCATCGGTCTGCCCCTGCTCACTTCACCCAAAGATTATCTGGCCCTCGGCACCAGTCTGTCACCTTTAATCACCACCCATCCTGACCAGGCTATCCTCCTAGTGGGACATGGCACGGATCATCCTGCCTGGTGCGCCTACCCCGCCCTCCAATACTTTATGCGTAGGCAGTTTGGCTCACGGATTTTTGTTGGGATGATTGAAAAAGGATCCCCGTCAAGCGCCGAGGTCATCGCCGATATCACGGATGCCGGCTACAAAAAAGTTTGCATCATTCCCCTACTGCTCGTAGCCGGCATGCATTTTCATCGGGACTTGGCCGGAAGTCGCCGTAATTCGTGGACGAGCTTGCTCTCTACGGCAGATATCGATGTGGAAATTATACAACAGGGAATCGGGATGCTGCCAGCCATCAGTGAAATGTTCTGTCAACATATAGAAGAAGCCTTGGCGATAATCCCTGAAAGTAAAGAATAACACCGTCGTGACAAAAAAATTTCATTACCTGAATAACAAAAAAAGGCATAAAAAGCCAGAAAGTCCAAAGATTACGGGAAAAAGAATACCGCTCAAAATGATTGCCCATTCACTTGACAAACTAAAAAGCCTATAGTATTAAAGCAAAATCATTTTTAGTTCAGAAACGGTGAAAACCAACAAACAATATTTTTGTTAAGGAGGGTAACATGCCTACATTAGAACACAATGGATCTACTTTTGAGGTAGATGAAGATGGATTCCTGCTCAACGCCAAAACCTTCAATCAAGACTGGGTTGATTATGTAAAAAGTGTTGAGGGGATTAGCGAGATGACCGATGAACACAATAAAGTAATCGCCGCTCTTCAGGAATACTACACCAAAAATGGTATCGCTCCAATGGTCCGTATCCTTTCCAAGACCACTGGCTTCCCATTGAAAAGAATTTATGAGCTGTTCCCATCCGGTCCTGGTAAAGGAGCCTGTAAAATGGCTGGCCTGCCAAAACCAACCGGTTGCGTATAATCCAACTGTTTGATTTGTTAGCCTCTTAAGGGGGAGATACCTTCTTGGTATCTCCCCTTTTTTTTTAAAAAAAGTTGTGCCTTGCAAAAAAGTTTGATTGTAGAGATAATGAAGCGCTTCCAACGTATTACTCACCAAGTATTGGTCTGCGTGTCATCATCTTCAGGAGAAACAATCCATGAACTTCTGCGGCAGAATCCTGTTCGTCTTTCTTCTCATCTGTTTTTTCCCTGATCTTTCTCGCGCCGAACATCCCGCCAAGATTCCCCTTCCCTTAACCCCCTGGGTTGAATGGGTTCTGCATGGTCATGAAGCAGAACTGCTGTGTCCGCCTTCCTTTAATGACTCGTCGGCCCTGCATTGCGACTGGCCATCACAGCTTGAACTCGATGTGACCGAGTCGGCCGGCAAGTTCCGGCAACAATGGCTGGTACTGGATGAGCGCTGGTTACAGTTGCCAGGGGACACGGAACATTGGCCAATGGATGTCAAGGTGAATGGTCAAGCAGCCCTGGTCATGAACCGGGAGGGTGTGCCCAAGATACGAATGAAGAGCGGCGCCTGCGAAATCACCGGCCGCTTCCAATGGTCGGCGCTTCCTGAATATCTCACCATCCCGCCCCATACCGGCCTTGTATCCCTGGCAGTAAACAAGCGGCCGATTGATTTTCCCAATCTGGACCCCAACAGCCGACTCTGGCTGCAGAGCTCAAGAACACAGACGGAAAAAATTGAAAACAGCCTGAACGTGCAAACCTTTCGACTCCTTGAAGATACGATCCCCGCCCTGATCACGACATTACTCACACTGGATATTGGTGGGGCGGCAAGGGAAGTGGTGCTGGGGCCGGCCTTTGCTGCCGGACAGACCATCCCGCTGGCCCTGACCGGCGATCTTCCGGCACGGCTCGAACCAGATGGCCGGATACGGGTCCAGGTCCGGCCCGGACAATGGACACTCAAGCTCATCACCAGGCAGATTGGCCCGCTGGCTGCATACCACTGGATTCGACCTGATGACCCGTTCTGGCCCACGGAAGAGATCCTCTCCTTCCAGGCGCATCCTGATCTGCGCACCGTCGAGATCACCGGGCTTACCGCGCTTGACCCAACGCAGACCTCCATGCCTGAGGAATGGCGAAGTTTTCCGGCTTACCGGCTGCCTACCGGTGAGACCATGCAGCTCAAGGAGACCAGACGCGGCGCCGCCCAGCCTTCTCCTGACCAGCTGAGCCTGCAACGTGATCTCTGGCTGCGTTTTGACGGTTCCGGCTACACAATCCAGGACAAGATCAACGGCCAGAAGAATAATGGCTGGCGGCTGGAGATGGCCACTCCTCTTGAACTTGGCCGGGTTGTGATCAATAACAGGGAGCAGTTCATCACCAAAAAAGCGGGCAGCAACAAGACCGGCATTGAAGTACGGGAAGGGCAACTGCAACTGACAGCCGACAGCAGTTATCCTCGCCCGATCTCCACCATCTCCACTCTGCCGGCAACCGGCTGGGATCATGATTTTCAGAAAGTAAATGCCACCCTCCACCTGCCACCGGGATGGAAGATATTGAACGCCACCGGCATCGATTCCATTGCCGATACTTGGATTGCCCGCTGGAGCTTGCTCGATTTTTTTCTGGTCATCATCTTTACCCTGGCCGTGGCCAAACTCTATACCCGACCGCTCCTGACCATCATCGCCTTTCTCTCCTATTCGCTCAGCTATCACGAATCAGGGGCGCCACGCTGGGTCTGGCTGGCAATCCTAGTGGGCGTGGCGCTCCTGCGCTACCTGCCGGTCGGGAAATTCAGGCAGATCATCAAGGGATATCAGGCGCTCACCATCCTGACGTTGATCGTCATTGTCATCCCCTTTACAATCAGCCAGCTACGAGTGGGAATCTACCCACAACTGGAAAAACCCTGGCAGTCGATGAGCGCTTTCACAGAACGAAGACAAGAACCACAGGCTCTGGCTATGGCCCCAGCCCCGGCGGAGAAGGCCCTGGCCCGAAACGCTGCGGTCATGGACTCAGCCGCAGAGCAAATGTCCCAGCTTGCCGAGATGACCGCGGGCAGTGTCGCGCCGGCATCCAAACTTAAGGGTAGTCCGGCCGCAAAGGCGGCGAGTTTACCCTATCAAAGTCAGGTCCCACAATATGATCCAAAGATGATTCAGCAGACCGGACCGGGCCTGCCGGCCTGGCAATGGAACCAGATCGCCATGAGCTGGTCAGGACCCGTACAGCGTGATCAGCAGATAAGCCTTACCCTTATCGGACCAAAGACCAATATGGTACTGACTTTCACACGTATTCTCCTGATGGGCCTGCTGGCCCTCGGAATGTTGAATGTCGCCTATCGACGCGGCAAAGGATGGGTATTGCCAGACTGGAAGAGCTCTTTTCTTCTCCTCCCGTTTTTATTATCAGGATTCCTGGCTGGCCCTGTCCCTTGTCAGGCAGACGAGATTCCCTCTCCCGAGATGTTTGAGCAGCTCCGGGACAGACTCCTGGAAAAAGCGGATTGCTTTCCCAACTGTGCCGCTATCAGCGACATGACTGTTGCCATAAATCCAGAAGCCCTCAGCGTAACCATGAATGTAGACAGCCTGATTGATGGGGCCATTCCCCTGCCCGGCAATGGCGATCACTGGCTGCCGCAACAGGTCCGTATTGATAACAAGGCCGCGACCGCCCTCCTGAGAAGCGACAAACAACTCTGGATTCTGGTGCCTGGCGGCCGCCATCAGATCCAGATGCAAGGCAAGATTCCTCAGCAGAATACCCTCCAGCTTCCGTTGCCCCTCCATCCTCACCATATCGTTACCGATGCCCAGGGCTGGATTGTGGAAGGAATCAATAAGAAGGTCGCCGACAACCAACTGCAGTTCAAACGGATAGTCGACAAGCAGGACAATGCAACCCAGGTCCTGGAGACCGGGATTCTGCCGCCTTTTGTCCTTATCGAACGCACCCTGCTGCTCGGTTTGACCTGGAAGGTTGAGACCAGGATCAGCCGGACAACCCCGCGGGGGTCGGCAATCATCCTGGCTATCCCGCTGCTGCCGGGGGAATCGATTGTTACCGAGGGCATCCGGGTAGAAGACGGGCAGGCCAAGGTCAACCTGGATGCCGAAAGCAGTGAGCTGCACTGGGAGTCTGTCCTCGAAAAAAATGACCAGCTCCTGCTCAAACATGCAGACACCGATCAATGGACAGAGATCTGGCGGGTTGATGTCAGCCCGATCTATCACATGGAGACGGCAGGGATTCCGGTCATCCTCCACACCCAAGGCTCTCGCTGGTATCCGACCTGGCATCCATGGCCAGGCGACGAGGTGAAGCTATTGATTTCCCGCCCCGAAGGCATCGCCGGTCAGACCCTCACCATTGATAAGACCACACTGCAAATACGCCCAAGCGGGCGGGCCACCGAGAGCAAACTGAACCTGTCAATCCGCAGCAGCCAGGGAGGTCAGCATACCATCACCCTGCCTGAGACCGCGCAATTGCAGCAGGTCACCATTAACGGCGCGGTGCAGCAGGTCCGTCAAGATGGCGCCAAGATCTCTTTGCCGATAACACCAGGAAAACAGGAAATTTCTCTTGTCTGGCGTGATCCTTCCGGCCTCGGCATCCTCTATACCACACCCCGGATTGATCTCGGCACAGGCAGCGTCAATGCCGCCATTGATCTGACTCTGCCGCCGAACAGGTGGCCGCTTTTTCTGGGCGGGCCTTTAATGGGGCCGGCTATTCTGTACTGGTCAGTGCTGCTGGTAGTGACGCTGGTGGCCTTTGCTCTCGGTAAAACGAAACTGACCCCGCTGCGTTTTTATCAGCTTTTCCTGCTTGGTATCGGGATGAGCATGAGCAACCTGCTCGGTTGTTTGCTGGTGGTGGGCTGGCTCATCGCCTTGCATTTCCGGGAAACACTGCAACCGGATAAGGGAAAGAGCGCCTTTAATCTGATTCAGACCGGCCTCGGGGCGCTGACCCTGATGGCCCTGATGGCACTTGTCTGGGCCATCAGCCGGGGACTGTTGGGGCACCCCGACATGAATATTATCGGTAACGGCTCAAA
Source organism: Desulfocapsaceae bacterium (assembly GCA_030653035.1). Lineage (GTDB taxonomy): Bacteria > Desulfobacterota > Desulfobulbia > Desulfobulbales > Desulfocapsaceae > UBA2270. The sequence goes on from JAUSAB010000039.1 coordinate 67,841, forward strand.
CAGCACAATCCTCCGCTGGTATCAGGATGTCAGCACCCAGCATCTGCCGCAGGCCTGGCTGGTCTCCATCCCCATGTTCGCGTACCGATTGGCGATGCTGGCCTGGGCCCTGTGGATCTCCTTCACCCTGCTCGGACTGCTGAAATGGGGCTGGAAGATCGCAAGCGAGCCGATGCTCTGGGACAGTAGTCCGAAAAAGAAAACTGAAGACAAAAAAGAGGACTCTGTTCAGCCGTGATCCGGCAGGGGATTGCCCCGACTGTTCCGGCGGCGCAGCCATTTGTAGCCTTCATGGCTCAAAAAAAGCGCCGCCGGAAAAGGCAGTAATATCCAGAGATCACCGAGCGGCACGTGGGCGGTATGAAACACCTTCTGCACCGCCGCCACGTTGAGGAGGATCCAGACCCACACCAGATTGACCGCCGTGGCTGCCACCATCAAACGATTGGAAAAAATCCCGAGGCTGAAGACAGAAAATTCCCAGCTCCGCATAGTCCAGCCATTGAGCATCTGGCAGGAAACCACGCCCAGCAGGGTCATGGTCATGGCCTGCCGGTGCAGGAACGGATCACTCAGGGTGACGGTGCCGTATTGCCAGCCATGCATGAGCAGGAAGGCAAGGAAAGCGGTCATGGCCGCTGCAGCCTCGATAAGCCCCAGGAAAAAATAGCCCCGCAGAAAAACTTCCCGATCAAGGATCTTTTCTTTTCTGCTCACCGGCGGCCGGTTCATGATGTTCTGTTCCGGCCTTTCACAGCCGAGCGCCAGGCCAGGGAGCATATCGGTACCGAGATCAATGGAGATGATCTGGATCACCGAAAGCGGCATCGGAATTTTCAGAAAGAATTGCAGGATATAAGGCACCAGCTCCGGCGCATTGTGGGAGAGGATGTAGGTGACGAATTTCTTGACGTTGAAATAGACGGTCCGGCCTTCCTCAATGGCAATAACGATGGAGGAGAAGTTGTCATCAAGCAGGACCATGTCCGCCGCCTCCTTGGCGACCTCGGAACCGGAGAGCCCCATGGAAATACCGATGTCCGCCTTTTTAAGGGCGGGCGCATCGTTGACCCCATCGCCGGTCATGGCCACCACCTCGCCTGTGTTCTGGAGGGCTGTGGCGATACGCAATTTCTGGCTGCTGGCCATGCGGGCAAAGAGAACGGTTTCCTTGGCCAGGATTTCCTCCAGCTGGTCATCACCCAACCCTTCCAGCTCCGGGCCGGTAATAACCCGGTCGTAGTCCATACCGATCTGCTTGGCAATGGCTGCGGCGGTACTGGGATTGTCACCGGTGATCATCATGACCCGGATACCCGCGGCCTTACAGGTTGCCACCGCCTCGGACACGCCATGGCGCGGCAAATCCATAATGGCGGCAAGGCCCAGCAGGGTCAGGCCTTCCTCGTCCGCCTTGTCGTTCCGGGCGATCACCAGCACGCGCAGGGCCTGGCTCTCAAACTCCTTGGCTTGGGCAAGGGCTGCCTCTCTTGCCGCATCGGTAAAGGGCTGCACCGAGTCATCATTGGCCAGAAAAAAAGTGCATTTGGGCAATAGCGCCTCCATCGCGCCTTTGGCAAAGAGCCAGGTTTTATCTCCCTCTTGAAAGATACTGGACATCATCTTGCGCTCGCTGGTGAAGATGAGCTCATGCACCTTTTTCATCTCCGGGGCTTTAATCCCCTTTTTGCGGGCCGCGGCCACCAGGGCCAGTTCGGTGGGATCGCCATACAGACCTTCCTCGTCGATGCTCGCCCGGCAATTAAGAAGGCCGGCGGTGAGCAGGGCGGCAAGACGGTTCTCGGTGCTTTCATTCTGCTGGTCAAAAGAAAATTCGCCCGGCTCTCGATACCCTTCTCCTGAGATATTGACCTCCTCACCGCCCGCCAGCCAGAGCAACTTGACGGTCATCTCGTTTCTGGTCAGGGTACCGGTCTTGTCGGTGCAGATGACGGTGACACTGCCCAGGGTTTCCACGGAATCGAGGTTCTTGATCAGGGCGTTTCGCCGGGCCATGCGCTGGCTGGCCAGGGACAACGAAAGGGCAATGGTCGGCAGCAATCCTTCCGGCACATTGGCAACAATAAGGGCAATGGCAAAGGTTGAAGCGAGCACAACCCCCTTACCGGAAAAGAGGCCAAGGGCGAAAAAGCAGCAGCCCATGAGCAGGGCAATGAGCGTGAGGATACGGGTAATGTGGATGGTCTCCCGCTGCATCGGGGTGATGGCCTTGCGGACATTTTTGGTGAGACTGGCGATCTTGCCGAACTCCGTGGCATTGCCCGTGGCGCTGGCCACGGCGACCGCACTGCCGGAAAGCACTGTCGTCCCGGCAAAGACCATATTTTTGGCGTCCAGTGCCCGTTTTGTCTCGCCCGGCAGAAGATCGCGGGCCACGGGTGCCGATTCGCCGTTAAGCGAAGAGAGATTGAGATAGAATGAATTTGCCTCAAGGAGAATCCCATCAGCCGCGACCTTATTCCCCTCTTCCAGAAGCATGATATCGCCCGGCACGATCTCGCCTGCCGTGGTTGCCACAAGCTTTCCATCCCGGCGCAGGGAAACCTTGGTGGGCATCAGCTTGAGCAGCTCCTCCATGGCCTTGTCCGCCCGATATTCCTGCCAGAAGGTAAAGGTGGCGTTGACGATCACCGCCACGAGGATGGCATAGCCCAGAACATTGCTGCCCTCGTCCGGCGCATAATGATCAGCGACAAAGGAGAGGAGGGCGGCCACCTCCAGCAGAATGGCGAAAAAATTGCTGTACTGGCCCAGATAGGCAAGGAGATAGTTTTTTTTCGCTGCGGTTGCCAGTTCGTTAGGACCAAACTCCTTGAGCCGTCGGACCACCTCATCAGGACTCAGCCCGTTTTCCCTGGTTTTCAGTCGCTGGAGCAGGGCCTGCTGGTCAAGGTCAAAAAGTTGCTGCGTCATTTTTTGTCCCTGGCATAAAAGGCGATGGTATTCACCGGCGTGTGCCAAAAAAGCCGTTCCATGGGGTTTTCCTGGAAAAATCCGGAAAACGGGGAAAGCCGCCTGCCGCCGATGATCATGAGCTGGAAATCATGGCGGGCCAGGTGGTGGAGAATCTGATCCACTTCCCTGCCGGTCAGAGCGTGCTTGATGGTAAAGGGGATATCCAGGAGCTTCAGAGTGCTGGCATAGTGGCTCAGGCGGGTGTTGATCTTCTGGAACAGCATTCTGGCGGTGTGAGTATCCATGGCAGCCAACTTGCGCCTGCCCGTAGGATGGATGCTGTATATCTCCGTTGCCGCATCAAAGGCCTTGGCCAGGGAGCTGACAAAAGCGAATTTTTGTGACGAGAGTCTGTCCTCCCGAATGGGAAGCAGGATGTTCTCAGTTACGAAGACCGCGTTCACATGGGCGACCCGGATCACGGCCAGATTGGCGGGCAGTGACCAGCGACTCAGTTTTTCGCTGAGCGAATCCTGAAAAAACCGCCTGTGCATTCGGGTACTGCAAAAAAGGGTGTCGGTTCTGGTTTCGGCAAGATATTTCCTGATGGCCAGGACCGGTTCCCCGGTCAGAAAAACCCGTTCGGTCTTGACCTTGTAATGGATGGCTGCCTCTTCAGCTATGGCCATGCTCAGTTCCACCTCCTCCCGACGGTCGGAGGGGTTGAGCACATGAAGCAGGCACAGGGTGTAGTCAAAGAGCGCAGCATACCGCAGGGCATACAACGCCGCAACATCCGAGGAAACGAGGCCGTTCAGTGCCGCAATGACCTTCATAAAGTGTCCCTCGTGGTTGTGGTTGAGGCGTTGATATTTCGTAACAGCTTTTAAAGAATACTCTTGCAAGCCCCGGCAATATGCATCGCCGCCTTGATGCCATTGGTGCCACTGGAGATGATGCCACCGGCATAGCCGCTGCCTTCGCCAACCAGGTACAGATTGACAAAACCGCTGCATAGACCGCTGGCCTCCCGCAGGACTTGGATGGGAGAGGAAGTCTTGCTCTCAAGACCCATGATTATCCCGGTTTCAAAGCCTTTTATCTTCCGGCAGAACTCCTTCAGACCTTCCCGGATGGAAGCACTAATCTCCGGCGGCAACAAATTCCACAAGGGCGCTGCGATCAACCCCAGGGGATAACTGGACTGGCCATTTTGGGTCGGCTCCTGACAGGAGATAAAATCGGCAATCCGGCAGAAGGGGGCTTGATAGCCATTACCATAACGAAAAAATTCCTGTTCAAGAGCACCCAGCCAGTCAAGGGACTCAAGGGCAGTCACCTCATGGCCCAGAAGATGGTGCAGATTGACTCCGGCCACACAGGCAGCATTGGCATAGTGTCCATCCCGCTGATAGAGGCTCATGCCATTGACAATATTGGTGTCGGCATAGGCGGTGGCCGGGACCACCACCCCGCCTGGACACATGCAGAAGGTGTACACCGGCAGCTTTCCATCACCCTTGGAGGTCAGGCGGTACTCTGCCGCCTTCACCCCCGGCAGCTCTTCCTGCCCCCATTGGGCCCGATTAATAAGGGCCTGCGGATGTTCCACCCGGCAGCCGATGGCAAAATTTTTCGGTCGGAAGCCGACTCCACTTCGGATCAACATACGATAGGTTTCATGGGCGGAATGCCCAGGGGCGATCACATAATAATCCGCCTCAATGGCACCCTGATCGGTCAGGGCGCAGGCAACCCGGCCGTCTTGCACCTCCAGATCGGTCAGCATGGTCTCAAAACGCATGGTGCCGCCAATCCTGACAAACTCCTCCCGCAAGTTCCTGACAATCTTTTTCAGATTGTCACTGCCCAGATGGGGGTGAGCCAGATAACGTATTTCCGGCGGCGCGCCTGCCTGGATATACCTCTCGAGGATAAACGCCTTTTCCAAGGAGATGTTTTTCGTTCGCGATGTCAGTTTGCCATCGGAAAATGTCCCGGCCCCACCCTCGCCAAAGGCATAATTCCCCATGGGATCAAAGACCCCACTTTGTTCAAATACCTTGATCCTCTCTTCCCTCTTCCGGACCTCTGCCCCCCGCTCAATCAGGGTCGTCTCAAAACCAGCCTGCTGCAGAACAAAGGCCGAAAAAAAACCGGCCGGCCCGCTGCCGACCACCAGGGCCTTTTCTTTTCTCTTGCGGCAGGGAATTTCTAACTGCGGAAGGGCTATCGGCTCATCTCCCCGGATTTCAGGGGAAATGAGCAAAAGCTGCACCAACCAATGGATGTTCGCTTTTTTCCTGGCATCCAGACTTTTATGAAGAACCTGAACGGAAAAGTCCAGCAGCCCCTCGGCCTTGGCCACCTGGGCGTAAAGCTGCTCTTCTGAATAATCAGAAGGCAGCTTTACCGTGATCTCTTTATATCCCATTTTCACGCGCCATCAGCAAACACCAAAACCATGCGCCGCGCGTGCCACATGGCAAAACCAGCTCTACCAGGATGCCCGGCCTATTTTGCAAGTATCTTCTTGATGCGATCATAACTGTGCAAGATCTCTTCCCCCACTAATGTAACCGCGGCCCCAAGAGCTTTCACGCTCTCACCGCTCTCACGGGCCAGCGCCGGGGTCTTGGCCTTCATCTGTTCCCACTTTTTCTCTGCCACCGCCCATTCATCTTTGGCTTCAGCCTTGGCCAGATGCATCTTCAATAACAATTCATCCCGCTGCTGCTCTATTTTTTGCACAAAGGTTTCAATGTCTTTCTGTTCCATGCTGGTTTCTCCTTTTGTTGTGTGATTCAAAATCAAATACCGCTCAATCCGAACAAACAGGAACGTAGTTTCCCTCTAAGAGTTATACGGCATAGCCAAGACAAGTCAAGGACTTCTCTTGGTGGGGAAGGCTGAAGGCGTTCATGCTGAAGACTGAAGACGGTCAAAAATTCCGGCATAATGCATGATCACGCATTATTACACTTTTTTGTTCCTGACAGCCTTCAGTCTTCAACCTAAATAACTGCATCATTACAATAAACAGCAGGAAAATGCGCAATGGGAGGGGAACAATGATTGCAAAGGATCAAGAAAGAGAATAGACTTGTAGAAATCTTGAAAATCAGGATCTTCATTGCAGAGGACGGCTTGACCGTTCGACGAACTCACGGACACCGGCAGATTTAAAATTTTCTGAAGTTTCACCCTGTTGTTATATCATCTGCTGACAACCATTCCCAGACGATAACCCTTGAAAATAACACCCTTCCCTGTATCTTCCGACCTTCCTGCGATCCAGTGTGAGCAGCTTTTTTTTTCCTATGGAGAGGTCCCCATCCTCACCAATGTCTCCTTTTCCATTAAGAAGCTGGATGCAGTGGCGCTTGTTGGCCCCAATGGCGGCGGCAAATCGACGCTGCTCAAACTGATCCTGGGGCTGCTCACCCCGCAGAGCGGCACCATTCAGGTCTTAGGCACCACCCCGCAACAGGCACGGAAAAAGATCGGATATATGCCGCAGTACCTGCAATACGACACCTCTTTTCCGGTATCAGTGATGGATGTGGTCCTTATGGGCCGGGCCGGTTCCACCGGGCTGGGACGCTATAGCAGGGAAGATCGGCGGGTTGCCATGCAGGCCATGACCGAACTGGCCGTAGATGGCCTGGCTTCCCGCCCTTTCAACAGCCTGTCAGGCGGCCAGCGGCAGCGTATCCTCATTGCCAGGGCCCTGGCCTGCGAACCGGAGATCCTGCTCCTCGATGAACCCACCGCCAACGTCGATCCCGGCGTTGAGCTCCAGTTCTTCGAGATCCTCAAAGCCCTGGCCAACCGGGTGACGGTGCTCACGGTCTCCCACGATCTCGGCTTTGTCTCCCAGATGGTGAGCCGGGTTTTCTGTATCAATCGCCAGGTCAAGATCCATCCCACCTCCGAATTGACCGGTGAGATTATTCATGAGATGTATGGCGGCGATGTGCGGATGGTCCGCCACGATCACTGCTGTTCGGAACAGGGGCACTCCCATGCTGACATACTTTAGCGCCCTCACCGATCCCAATATGGTCTTTCTCCGCTATGCCCTATTTGCGGGACTGCTGGCCGCCCCGGCCTTCGGCATTATCGGCACCTATGTGGTGGCCAGACGAATGACCTATCTGGCAGGGGCCATCGCCCACTGCGTCCTGGGAGGAATCGGTGCCGCCCTTTACTGCCAGGTCCACTATGGGATGGCCTGGCTAACCCCGATGCTGGGCGCCATTGTCACCGCCATCGCCGCCGCCCTGGTAATCGGCCTGGTCAGCCTGCGCTCCCGCGAGCGGGTGGATTCGGTGATCGGCGCCATCTGGGTGCTCGGCATGGCCGCAGGCATCATCTTTATTGCCAAAACCCCCGGCTATATTGACCCCATGAGTTATCTCTTCGGCAATATCCTGATGATCACCGGTCAGGATCTGCTGACCATTGCGGTGCTCGATGTGATCGTCATCGGCCTGGGGCTGCTGAGCTACAACCGGATGATCGCCGTCTGTTTCGACGAGGAATTCGCCCGTCTGCGCGGAATCAGGACCGAACTCTACACCCTCCTCCTGCTCTGCCTGACCGCCCTGACCATTGTCCTGATGGTCCGGGTGGTGGGGATTGTGATGGTGATCGCCCTCTTTACCCTGCCCGCCGCCACCGCCTCCCATTTCAGCACCCGCATCTGGCAGATGATGGTGCTGGCCACCCTTCTTGGCCTGGTCTCGGTTGCAGGCGGCCTGTCCCTCAGCTATGGCCTCGACCTGCCCAGCGGACCAACCATCGTCATGCTGGCCGGCTTTTTTTATCTGATCGTTATTGTCGGCAAGGGGTTGAAGAACAGGTTGCGTTGAGTCTATTTCTCGTTCAGCAGGAAGAAAAATACAGCAAAAGGAAGAAGGGAGCCGTGGTCGAATTCCCGATTCTCAGCTTGAATAAATCTTGATAGACCTCATCACTTGACATATACTACGGTATATACCAATAAAAGAGGAGGCAAAGCCATGAGTCAAGTAGCAAAACTATTCACCAATGGTCGTAGCCAGGCCGTCCGTTTACCGGCTGCCTATCGATTCGATGCCAGGGAAGTCTATATCCGCCAAGACGCGGAAACAGGTGACGTGATTTTATCGCGCAGACCCGCGACCTGGGACGACTTCTTCATTGCACTCAAGAGCGCCGAGGTGCCCAACGACTTTCTAGACGAGAAGGATCGCGGCCAGGGAACGCAGGACCGTGATCCCCTTGAGGGAATTGGCAAATGAAGCGGTACATGCTGGACACCAATACGGTAAGCCACCTGCTTAAAGGGCATCCGACCGTTGCCAGGCGCCTGGTAGCCGTACCAATGGCATCTCTTTGCGTCTCGGCTATCACTGAAGGTGAATTGCTTTTTGGTCTGGCAAAACGTCCGGCTGCTAAACAGCTTCACGTTGCCGTGCGGGAGTTTCTCCGGCGCATTGATGTATTGCCATGGGACAGCGCGGCTGCCGAGCATTACGGAACTGTGCGCGCCAATATGGCGGGACAAGGCAAGGTGTTATCACCACTTGACTTGTTGATCGCTACTCACGCATTAAGCATGGACGCAGTACTGGTGACAAACGACCAGGCTATCAGCCAAATGGCTCATGTGAGCATCGAAGATTGGACAGTATAACTGACGAGACAGAATCGTGGTCTGCCCCCGATTCCCCTGATCTGCCCAGCGGACCAACCATCGTCATGCTGGCCGGCTTTTTTTATCTGGCTGTTATTGTCGGCAAGGTGTTGAAGAACAGATTGCGTTGATTTTCTCTCTTGACGACCCTCCACAACACACTATAATGTACAAGCAAAGAGACAATGGATCGTACGTTATTCACGGGAGGCCGCCATGCAAGAAACAACTTTATCCGAGTTACGCAATCAAACTCGACACTTCTTTGATCTCATAGAGGCTGGGGAGACCATTCGTGTTTTACGCAATGGAAAACCCATTGCCGACATCATGCCGGTACAGAAAGATGTGCCGTCCTGGAAGCGACGACAAGCGCAACCGTTACTGGTTGATGGCGTTGAAATCAGTCGCTTGATTCTTGAAGATCGGGGTTGCTGATGCGGGTTTTCTTTGATTCTTCTGCCTTTGCCAAACGCTATCTTCTTGAGGATGATTCAGGTTTCACCCTTGACTGGTGCAACCAGGCAACAGAGTTGGCCTTGTCAGTTATCGTTATCCCGGAACTCATTGCCGCTTTTTGTCGTTTGCGGCGTGAAGACAAGATAAGCGAACAGCAGTATCGTCAAATCAAAGAAGAGCTGCTGGCCGATATTGTGGATGCTCTGATTATTGACACCACCCCCCAAGTTCTTCACCATGCAACCATAGCCCTCGAAGGACACACCCTCAGAGGCATGGATGCCATTCATATCGGGGCGGCCATCGCTTGTGGCGCTGATATTTTTATCACTGCCGACATTCGACAACGAGAGGCAGCAAAGGCCATGGGGCTCACGGTGGTGTCTCCATAACCCTGCACGACGCGCAAAACTCAGCATGTTTGCGACTTGTCAACTTGGAAGCCTGACCCTGCCCCCAACCTCAGAGGCATGGATGCCATTCATATCGGGGCGGCTATCGCTTGTGGCGCTGATGTTTTTATCACTGCCGACATTCGACAACGAGAGGCAGCAAAGGCCATGGGAATCACTGTGGTTTCACCGTGACCCTGCACAACGATAAAACCCAACCTGTTTGCAACTTAGGGACATCGGGGGGCTGCCCCCGATGTCCCTTTTACTCCTCACAGAAAGGCATACAGTCATGCACGATAACATTCAAAAGACAATGGATGAATTCGAAGCCCATGTTCCATGCTCCGATGCGGCATATCTGGTTCTAAAGGCGCACTTGGTTGTTGAGCTGCGACTGCTGGAATTCATTAAGGCGCGTACTACCCCGGAGCTGTTTAAAGAGATTGAGCGACAACGCGAGGGCGCATTTAATGTGAAGCTACTTTTGGCGCGCGTCCTCGCTGAGCGCGACGAAATTCCGCAGGACAACGCTAATATTCTGTGGTTGGCACTCGATAAGCTTGGAAAGTTGAGGAATGATGTGGCTCACATCCTTGTACACAAAGGCACATCCCTTGAAGACAAGATGTGCGACTTTGTAAAAATAGTCGATCCGATGGGCGAGTTATTTGGACAGTCTATTCCGGCACCAGATCTGCTTCGATCCTTCCGTCTTGCGGCGAGCTATCTCAATTCATTGCTCACAATTTCTTGTGTGCCGCTACTGATTTCCGACGAGTTGGTGGTTCCTTTCAATGGCTAACATGTCGTAAAGCGGACGCATGGAAGCTTGATGTACATCGCAAAGCTTTAAAAAGGTGATAATGAACGAAACAGAAAAGCGTATTGGCCATTTTGTTGACAACGGCGACGGTACTGTCACCGACACCCGCACCTGCCTTATGTGGAGACGGTGCGCTCAAGGTCAGACATGGGATGGAAAAACCTGCAAAGGAGAGGCCAGAACATACACCTGGCGCGAGGCACATAACCACCATAGCCATACCTTTGCCGGTCATAGGGGATGGCGACTGCCAAATATTGATGAGTTAAAGACGCTTATCGATAAGAGTCAAGGAGACCCATCCATTGACAGTAAAGCTTTTCCAGAGACACCACGATTACGTTTTTGGTCTTCGTCGTCAGAGGACCTTGGTCTCTATGATACCCCCATTATACAGGCATTAGGCTTCTACGTCGTCAATGAGGATAGCGACGACCACGTCCGTACGAACAAAAACGATAGTTTGTCAGTTCGCCTTGTTCGCGATGGACAGCATCGCTTTTCAATCGCCAAAGATACTTCTACAAAATACAGCTTTACTGTGACCCACGACAAGCAAGGGTTTACAGCCGAAATACCCGAATTTCCAGGCATCAGTTTCAGAACCAGTACTCAAGCCGAGGCCATGGCAAAAGCAGAGTACTTGGCAACCATCGTTGGAATTGTTTATGAGCTCTGTGTAGAAGCAGAGAAACTGACCAAGCCATTCGCTCACATCGACTTTGCCACTTACCCGGAGTTTAAGCATACAGAGGGTTCTTTCTACACCAACGAACGTCAAGGTAAACATACCTGCCCTTGTTTCAGTAAAGAGAAGTTTGACAATTATTTGAATAAGATTTTCAAAGAAACCGACAAGGTAATCAAGAACGGCAAATCGATTCTGGCGCTAAAGATATTAGCGCATGTATTCGAGAATCAACGTGATTATTTAATTTTAGGAGACGCGACTTGCAAGCGATATGTCAGACAGTTTGTCGGGCTCTTCATGGAGGCATTTATCCAACTTGAGAGCTATGATGTCCTTGTTAAATATTATGAAAAAGACCCAGCTCTCAGCCTCAATCTCGAATTTTTACAGCATGTTGTAGGGCACTATCTCACCATCAAAGATGCGGACAATGCCTCTGTCGCTTTGGAAAAGCTGCGCGCCATTGAGCCAAATCATCCTTTTGTTGTTCAGGGACTCAAGAAAATCAAAACCATCTCGATGATTAAGCGGCTAGGAGAGAGCAATATCGACATGCAAAATATCGATTCCCTTTCTGGCCATGATTTTGAATCTCTGCTCACCCAACAGTTTATCAAACTTGGATTTATCACTCAAGGTACGCCAGCATCCAGAGACTTTGGCGCGGACATCATCGTCGACACGGACGATGGCACACGCTTCGTAATCCAGTGCAAACGTTTCAAGAATAAAGTAAACCTCAAGGCGGTGCAAGAGGTCGTCGGTGCCATGCCGCACTATAACGGAGACATAGGGATCGTCATCACGAGCAACGGCTTTTTGCCCAGCGCAACTATCTTGGCCGAAAGTAACGGTATCGAGCTATGGGGCAATATGGAACTGATGAACTTTTTATCAGACGATTTGTCATTCTCACAGATGGCGGAATGGAAGAAGTGAAAACAACTACGCAGCCCTTGACCTTAAATCAAGTCCGCTCAAAAGAATACGGGTAGAGTAGGGGTATTCAGGACGTATTCAGGGGACAGTTTACGCAACTGCTCATTCTGAGGGTATTCCGGTGACATCCATGATAAGTATTGTCAAGGGGAAAACGGAGATTTCCCTTAACCTCCAAAAAGTACTCAACCCATTCTCCCCGCTACCGTTGGTGAAAGCGGAAGAATGAGACCACTCCGAGAATGGGCTCTCCGATTAAGCTCGTCGGAGGAGTGGTCTCATTCTGGAGCGTATTCGAAGAGCGGTGTGTCTCTTGGTAGATTTTATATCAATCTGCCGTAACCCGACCTTTTTCTT
>JAUSAB010000049.1 GCA_030653035.1 Desulfocapsaceae bacterium
TAAGCTCTTCCCGCACAGACTGGACATATAAATCCATCTGGCCATCTCACTCGGGTCAAAGCCTCGGCACAAGATTCTTCGGTACCAAATCGATGCTGCCATTCTATAAGAGAGAGTTCTGGCATCTTCATAACGAAACCTTATTTATTCACTTGGTTTCTTAGTCTTGTTAGAGAGATAATCATTCAACTGAAAATAGGGCAGAGCCATAAAAAACAATACCGGATTGCTTTGGATGTTATACCTGCCGGGATGTGTGCCCTACAGATTCAATAAGCTTTTCCATCAGAAAAAGAACATTCCCGTCAGCGGATTTTTTTATCAAAGGGCCACAGGATAAAAAAATCTCAGAAAATAGGGCTAAAATCAGGCTAAGCTTGATTCATTAGTCTTTTGACTATGGCTGTTTTTCGGTTGACATGAGTTTCTGAAACCGAGTAAAGAGTTTTTGTAGTTTGAATTGTCTCGAGTCGGGCGTATCCTCTGATTTTCTTATCATCTTTTTCTAATTTCATCCTTTGTTGGCAATTCAGCAAACGCTATTTACTCTCCCTGAGTTTTCTTTGGGTGACTCACAATAATGAAGTACGGACCGGATAAAGATCCGCCCCGAATAGGAGGTATACGGACATGCTTACCGTGTACAAGCGCTTTAACCATCAACTGCAGATCGTCACTGACAGTGGACCGGTTTCAAGATCATGGATCCGTATGGTCAATCCAACGCCGGATGAAATTAATATGGTCTCGCAGGCAACTGGAGTACCTGAAGATTTTCTCCGCGCTGCGTTGGATTCAGAAGAACGGTCCCGTATCGAAATAGAAGATAACTGTATGCTGGTGCTAACCAATTTCCCTATGCTGCGTGGGCCGGACATGTATGACACCCTGCCGCTCGGTATCATCTTGACCTCAGATCAAGTCATTACCGTGTCGCTGGAAGAAACGGAGATCCTGCCCGGCAATATTGTCGGCCCTGGTGCGCCAGCCTATTACAATACAGGCAAGCGCACCCGGTTTCTCTTCCAGATTCTTTACAAGACCGCCAAGGTCTATTTGCGCTTCATCAATCAGATTAATCGCCAGACAGATGAAATTGAACGTCATCTACGAAAATCGATGAATAATGCAGAGGTTTTTCGGCTTCTTGATCTGGAAAAAGGCCTCACTTACTTCACTGTGGCCTTGCGAACCAACGGTATTGTTCTGGAGAGGCTATTGCGCCTCAGGACAACCAGTGCTCTTCCGCACCTGCTGCCACAATATGAAGAGGATGAAGACATCCTTGAGGATGCCATTATCGAAAATCGACAGGCTCTGGAAATGGTGAAGATGTATTCTGATATCCTGAGCGGTATGATGGATGCCTTCACTTCTGTTATCTCCAATAATCTCAACCAGGTAATGAAGCTGCTTGCCTCTATCACCATTCTCATCTCCATCCCGACCATGATCTCCAGTTTTTGGGGCATGAATGTTGGGGTGCCTTTTCCTGATCAGTTGCTTGGTTTTTGGTTCGTGCTGTTTCTTTCGTTGTCTCTTACTGGTGTGGCGGGTTTTGTTCTCTGGAAAAAACACATGTTTTAAAAAGAAACTTCCTGGGCAGACAACAGAGTCTATCATAGGACTTAACTGGTCAGAAATCGTCATGAAAGATCTCGTGCTTTCAGGCGATTTTACTATGGTTTCTGATGTTGCTTGTGGTATTCAAATAGCCTCTTTTTTTTACAGCGGCTTAGTCTTACAGCCAAAAACTTAACACAACACCTTTAGCTTTTGATTTATTTATGGATATTCGTGGGGTAATCTTTGATCTTGACGGCACTTTACTGGATACCCTTGAGGATCTGGTTGATGCCGCCAACGCAACTCTGGCTCATTTCGGGTTTCCCGGCCATTCGCCTGCCGCCTATCGTTATTTTGTCGGTGATGGTCTTATGACCCTGATCGAGCGCATTGTCCCGCAGGAGAATCGTTCTCAACCTGAGATCGCCGCCTGTATGGATACCTTTCTGCAATTGTATGGGCAGGGTTGGGATGTTAAAAGCAGACCCTATGCGGGGATTATGGAGATGCTTCAGCAGTTACGGCAGGCCGGATTGCAATTGGGTGTTCTGTCCAATAAGCCGCATGCCTTTACCCAGCTCTGCATCCAGCGATTCTTCGCTGCCGATGTCTTTGATTTTGTTTTTGGCCAGCGTGAGGGTGTACCCAGAAAGCCTGATCCAGCCGGAGCAAAAGAAATTGCCGATCTGATGCGGCTGCAGCCTCAGCAGATCCTCTATGTGGGGGATACCGCCACTGATATGCAGACCGGCAACAGGGCAGGGATGTCGACCATGGGTGTTCTCTGGGGATTTCGGGAGCGTCAGGAACTGGAAGAAAGCCAAGCCGGAATAATCATTACTCATCCATTGGAGATTTTCCGCCATGTTAATAACAACCGCTGATCTGCTTGTTGCCCTGAATTATGCGAGCCCGCCTGTGGTGGGGGCCTTTATTGGCTATCTGACTAATATGGTCGCCATCAAAATGCTTTTTCGTCCTCTCCGTGCCTGGCGGGTTTTTGGTATGCGAGTCCCTTTTACGCCAGGGGTTATTCCCTCTAAACGGGAGGATCTGGCTATTAATATGGGCGAGATGGTGGGGGAGCATCTCCTGACTAGCAAGGAGATTGGTCAGGCCTTGGCCAATGAAGCATTTCAGATTCACCTTTACGGTTTGATAGAAAGCCGGGGCAGCGCCTTGTTGCAACAAGATCTTGGTCCGCTGCCAAGCCTGATCCCCAAAGGATATCAGATCTATTTTGATGTGGCGGTCAAGGCACTCACCCATCAGGCCCAGGAGGGAATTCATACCTTTGTAGCCTCGTCCGCTTTTGCGGTCATTATGGAAACAGCCGTTGATCGACAACTTGAGCGTCTTCTTGCCACGCGCCTCGCTGTGATCTTTCCCGGCAGAGAACGGGAAGAGGGATATACCTTTATTGAGAAAAATATAGCCCGGATGCTGGCAAGTCCAGCCATGGAACAATGGCTCGAGACCTTTGTTCAGCAGAAGGTTTACGGGGCCCTCAAGCAGGAGAAGTCCCTTGCCGACATCCTTCCCGAGTCCTTGCAGCGGTTTATTGTCGATCTCATCGAAGAACAGACTCCGGAGTTTCTGGGCCGGTTTGCAGTGGTCATAAACGAGCCCGAGATTCGGGATAAAATTGTGAAAGGGGTGCGCGCAGGAGTGGAGCATTTCATCGCTTCCATGGGCCCCATGGCCGGTATGGTCAAGACCTTTCTCAGCATGGAGACCGTGGAGAAGAAGGTCCGTGAATATCTGATTGACAAAGAGGAAGAGATTGTCGGTTGGCTGCAGAACGCGGAGGTACAGCAGCGGGTGTCAACTATCCTACGGGAGAGGAGCCAGGCATTTCTGGCCACCCCATTGACCAAGATGGTGAACGACGGCCAGGGACGGCCTAGTGTCGCGGATGCCAAGAATGGTGCTGCAGCGACCGAAGGACAGGGGGACAAGGTGGAGCGATTCTGTTCGCAGGTGAGTCGGCAGCTTGCGGCCTTCTTCCGTGAGCCGGAAACAACTACGGCTGTTGCTTCCATGATTCGGGATAATCTGGAAACCCATACGGAAGGCGGTGGGTTGGCTTTGGGAGAGGTCCTGTGGGATTTCATGGGAGAAGCCGGGATGCAGAGGGGTAAGGTGTGGGTCAAGAATGAGATCCTTGCCATCCTGCGCTCAGAAGAGACCAGAAAAAATCTGAATTTCATGATCCAGACTCTGTTGCAGGGTCTTCTCGCACGACCCATCGGACGTCTTGCCGCCCTGCTTCCTGCCGGGGTGCGGGATGGTCTTTATCAGTCGATTCAAAAAATGGCCTCTGAGATGTTGGCCGCTGAAGTGCCTGGTCTGGTGGCGTCCCTGAATCTGAAACAAATCGTGAAAGAAAAAGTGGATTCTCTGGATCTGATGCGATTGGAGAGGCTGCTTCTCTCTATCATGGAGGAACAATTCAAGTATATTAATCTCTTTGGCGCAATCCTTGGTTTTTTGATCGGCGGCCTCAATGTCCTGCTTCTGGTCGCCTTTTAATGATATGATTTTTGATATTGGGGGTCGAGACAACTTGTTACCGCTGGATTATCCAGCAGAGGAAAATTCCTGAGACCATAGCTATAAGTCCCATAATCCGCAGTTGCTCTGGACGGGTTTCGCTGAGTTTTTTCAACCATGCCTGCATGGACTCCGGTGCAGCCACATAAGGAAGCCCCTCAAAAATCAGCACCATGCCAATAAGTAAAACAAATAATTTCATAGGGTCTGTTCTGTGGCTCTGTCAGGTACAGAACAGGATGTGCTATTGAGGACGGTCGGCTGTGACGAGTATACCGGCAAGAAAAATGCCCATGATCTGGCTGATGGTTTCTTCAACGGTGTATTCGGTTTCCAGGGAGATGCTCCAGACTCGTGAGATCTCATCAAGTGCTCCGAAGAAGGCGCGTTTGGCGATTCCTGGCTTGATATCCGCTCGGTAGAGGCCTTGCGCCTGGCCAGTTTTGATAATGGTAGAAATGATATCAATGTATTCGCTGAACTTGTTGTTTCTGTATTCTTTTATTGCTTTGGTGCTTTGACGTAATTCGATCTGGATAACCTCTGCCAGGTTTTTATTTTTTTTCATCATGGTCAGATGTTTGGTGGCAAAAATTTCCAGTTGTTTTCTGGGATCTGGCTCCATGGCCAGTGAGAGGGCGGTCTGTTTTATCAGGCCGCCAATTTCTTCTTCAAAGACAGAAATCAGGATATCGAATTTATTATTGAAGTAAAGGTAAATAGTCCCGTCTGCAACCTTGGCTTCTTTGGCAATATCGGATATTCTCGCATTGAAGAAACCCTTTTTGGCAAAAACCTTGGTGGCCGCATAAATGATCTTGGAATGTTTATCTGCTGCTTTCATTAAAAATGATAAAAAATAAATAATTGTGAAGGGAAAACAAGAAATAAAATAATTAATATTGAATGGTGGCTCATTCATTTTATCCATTGCAACGGAATTGTCAATGGTTGGATGCTATTTACTGTTCATTTCTGAAAAAAGAATGTTTTGTTGGCGTTTTGTTGATGATTAAAAGACATTGAGTCAGCTGAGGATAGGATTCAATTTTGTGTCGCAGGAAATTAAATATCACAGGAGTGAGTGAATGAAAGTATTGGTTGTGGGTTCCGGTGGTCGTGAACATGCGTTGGTCTGGAAGATCTCTCAAAGCTCCAGAGTTAAAAAGATCTATTGTGCCCCTGGTAATGCCGGGATAAAGCGTCTGGCTGAGTGTGTGGATCTTGCGGTCACAGATATTGAAGCCCTTCTTCAGTTCGCAAAACAGGAGGAAATTGACCTGACCATTGTCGGTCCTGAATCTTCGCTGGCCGCTGGCATCGTTGACCGTTTTGAAGAAGAGGGGCTGCGCATTTTCGGTCCGCGGAAAAACAGTGCCATCCTTGAAGGAAGCAAAGTCTTTTCCAAAGAATTCATGGAAAAATATGCTATTCCCACCGCTTCATTCAAGGTATTTACAGATCTTAAAAAAGCTCGAAAATATATTGATCAGATTGGTGCCCCCCTTGTTGTCAAGGCTGATGGCCTTGCTGCCGGCAAGGGGGTTATTGTTGCCGGCAGTATCAAGGAGGCCAAAGAAGCGGTTGATCTGATCATGAAAGACAAGGCCTTTGGGGATGCCGGGAACAAGGTGATTATTGAGGCCTGCCTGCACGGGGAAGAGGCCTCCTTCATCGCCTTTACCGATGGCAAGACCGTGTTGCCCCTGCCTACATCCCAGGATCATAAGGCTATCTATGATGGTGACAAGGGGCCGAATACCGGCGGGATGGGCGCCTATTCGCCTGCCCCGGTGGTAACTGAGGCCATAGCCGATTTCGTTATGAATAAGGTGATGCTGCCCACCATTCAGGGCCTGGCCGCCGAGGGCCGGCCTTTCAAGGGAATGCTTTATGCTGGTTTGATGATTGAAGGGGGTAAGGTTAACGTCCTGGAGTTTAACTGCCGTTTTGGTGATCCTGAGGCCCAGCCCTTATTGATGAGGCTTAAAAGTGACGTGGTCGATATCTTTGAGGCGGTGATTGATGGCCGTCTGGATACCGTTGAGATGAAGATTGACCCTCGGCCAACCGTGTGTGTGGTGATGTCCTCTGGTGGATATCCAGGTAATTATAAAACGGGTAAGGTTATCAATGGACTTGCTGCGGCGGCCAAGGAGACCGGAGTCCAGATCTTTCATGCCGGAACAGCTGTCAAGAACGAGCGGACGGTCACGGCTGGTGGTCGGGTTCTGGGAGTGACCGCTGTAGGTAAGACCATCGAAAAGGCCATTGAACAGGCCTATAAGGCTGTTGATCGTATCCAATGGACGGGATGTTATAGCCGACGCGACATTGGGGCCAAGGCCTTGAGCCACCCTGTGAAACAGGTGGGTGCCGCCCTGGTGGGTATTGTTATGGGCAGTGATTCGGATCTGCCGGTTATGCAGGCTGCGGCAGATTTTCTTAAACAAATGAAGATCCCTTACGAGATGACAGTGGCGTCAGCCCATAGAACCCCGGAACGTGCCGCTTGCTGGGCCAGTACCGCCCAGGAGCGGGGCCTGAAAATTATTATCGCCGGTGCCGGAATGGCGGCCCATCTGGCAGGAGTCCTGGCTGCTCATACCGAACTGCCGGTCATTGGGGTTCCTCTTGATGCCTCGCCCTTGCATGGGTTGGACGCCTTGCTCTCCACGGTTCAGATGCCGCCGGGAATCCCGGTTGCCACTATGGGAATCGGCAAGTCCGGGGCCAAAAATGGCGCTGTTCTTGCCGCGCGTATCCTTGCCCTGGAAGACAAGGGTGTCGCGGCCAGATTGCAGGCGTTCAGGCTGGAGATGGCGAAAGAGGTTGAGGAAAAGGCCCGAAAGATTGAAGGCTAAAGGGAATAAGTGTGACCGACCATGATAGGTCAGGGGCCTTCAGATGAGGATGATTACAGATGGGCCGTGGCTGTTCTTGAGCAGGGAGGGATTGTCGCCTTTCCTACCGAGACCTTTTATGGTCTGGCTGTTGATCCGTTTAATGAAAAAGCCCTGACTGATCTGTTCCGGTTGAAAGGACGTCCCTCCCATAAACCCTTTCTGGTCCTTATCCAGAATGAAACCCAGTTAACCAGTCTGGCAAGCTCGATTCCTCCTGTATATAGACCACTGATGCAGGCCTTCTGGCCTGGCCCTTTAACCCTGGTGTTTCCGGCAGTGGCTAGGCTATCGCCAGTACTGATTGGCGATAGCAATGGTATTGGGGTGCGGATCTCGCCGCATCCGGTTGCCAGGGCCTTTGGTCAGATGTGGGGCAGGCCGATGACTGCGACCAGCGCCAATCTTTCAGGGATGCCTGCTGCCCGCACTGCCTATGAGGTTCGGCAGTTTTTTGGAGATGAAGTTGCCTGTGTCCTTGATGGCGGTCAGACGCCCGGGGGAATGAGTTCAACGGTTGTTGGATTGTATCAGGGGGAACTGCAGTTAATCAGGGCCGGGGTTATTGAGTTCTCTTCCCTGATTAAGGTCAGTAAGGCTGAAGACAGAAAAAACTATTGATTGATCGCAGGAGAAACAGGGTATGAATGATTTGTGCTGGAATAAAGAGTTTGCAATGGGGCAGGTGGATAACGATGAAGAATTGCTGCAGGAATTGATTGCGATCTTTAAAGACTCCTCAATATCGGATATGGCAATTCTCACGCAGGCGGTGGAAAAAGGTGACCCGGTTGAGGCAAGAGGCGCGTCTCATTCCATAAAAGGCGCAGCGGCAAGTCTTGGTTTGGAGGCGATCCGGGACGTGGCCATGGTTATCGAAAAAGATTGCCGGGAGGGATCCTTGACTGTTGCCAGGGAAAAGCTCTCGAATCTTGAAACCTTATTGGCACAGATGCGGGAACTTTAGGTGCCGTTATGAAATAAGCATTGCTTTTTTGCTTATTTTATAACGGCGTCTGGCAGATAACATACAAATGACCGTTATGGAGCAACTTGTCTAATAACTTTTATTGTCTGGTCAGTTGCCGGTATTTAATGCGGTGCGGCTGGTCGGCCGCCGCTCCCAGCCTGGCCTTGCGATCTTTTTCATAATCCGAGTAATTCCCTTCAAACCAGACCACCTGCGAATCGCCCTCAAAGGCGAGGATATGGGTGGCAATCCGATCAAGAAACCAACGGTCATGGCTGATGACCACGGCGCAGCCACCGAAATTAATCAGCGCTTCTTCGAGTGCCCGCATGGTGTTGACATCCAGATCGTTGGTGGGCTCATCAAGGAGCAGGACGTTGCCTCCTTCCTTGAGCATCCGTGCCAGATGGACTCGGTTGCGCTGGCCGCCGGAGAGCAGTCCCACCTTTTTTTGCTGGGCTGATCCGGAAAAGTTGAATTTGCCCACGTAGGCCCGGGAGTTGATCTCCCGCGTGCCGACCCAGATGGTTTCCTGACCTTCGGAGATTGCCTCCCAGATCGTTTGTTCCGGATCAAGGGTGTCACGGTTCTGGTCCACATAGGCAAGTTTGACCGTCTCACCCAGACGAATGGTGCCGGCATCGGGTGTATCCTGGCCGGTGATCATCTTGAAGAGGGTGGACTTTCCGGCGCCGTTGGGGCCAATGATCCCGACTATCCCACCGGCCGGCAGTTTGAAATTCAAATCTTCAACCAGTAGTTTATCGCCTAAAGCCTTGCGTACATGTTCCGCTTCGATTACTACCTTGCCAAGGCGGGGACCAGGTGGAATAAAGATCTGCAGTTCCTGAGCCAGTTTGTCGGTCTCCTGACTGAGTAATTGTTCATAGGCGTTGATCCTGGCCTTGGATTTTGCATGTCTTCCCTTGGCTGACATCCGAATCCATTCCAGCTCCCGTTGCAGGGTTTTGCGCCGGTCACTCTCAGATTTTTCTTCCGTTGCCAGCCGTTTTTCCTTCTGCTCCAGCCAGGAGGAATAGTTGCCCTTCCAGGGAATACCTACTCCGCGGTCAAGTTCCAGAATCCAGCCGGCCACATTGTCGAGGAAGTAGCGGTCATGGGTTACAGCAATGATGGTTCCGGCATATTGCTGTAGGTGATGCTCCAGCCAGGAGACAGATTCGGCATCCAGATGGTTGGTGGGCTCGTCGAGCAAAAGGATATCCGGCTGTTTCAGAAGGATCCGGCAGAGGGCAACCCTCCGTTTTTCACCGCCCGAGAGAATGCCGCACAAGGATTCGGGGGGCGGGCAGCGCAGGGCGTCCATGGCCATCTCCAGCTTGCTGTCCAGGTCCCAGGCATTCAGGTGGTCCAATTTGTCTTGAACCTCGGCCTGTCGGTCAATGAGCGCCTGCATCTCGTCATCGCTCATGGGCTCGGCAAATTTTTCATTGATGATATTAAACTCGTGCAGAAGGTCAACGGTGGACTGGACGCCTTCTTCGACAATCTGTCGGACAGTTTTTTCCGGGTCAAGCTGCGGTTCCTGATCGAGATAGTCGATGGTAAGTCCCGGCGAGAGAATGGTCTCGCCGTTAAACTCGGTATCAATGCCTGCAAGGATGCGGAGCAGGGTGGACTTGCCGGAGCCGTTCAGTCCTAGGACCCCGATCTTGGCGCCATAAAAATAGGAAAGGGAGATGTCCTTGAGAATGGGTTTGCTGTCGTAGTACTTGCTTACCTTGATCATCGAATAGATAATCTTTTTGTCGTCTGTGCTCATGAAGATACCTGGAAGAAAATAGAAGTAAAATAAGGAAAAAGCAGACCTGTAAAGCACAGGTAGAATACCCCGGAATAAAAAAAAAAGGAAGAGGCATACTCTGCCGTATGCCTCTTCCTTGTGCTGAATGGGTTTACAAATGAAGTAAAAAGCCTTTTCGTCTCCTTAATTAGCTATAGTGCAGTCATTGCCTTTACAGGTAACATCACCAACAAGGGAAAAAGTGTTATAGCCATTTTTATTCAGCTCCTTGGCCGCCATGTCAGCCCGTGCCCCTGTGGTACAGTGAGCATAGATCTTTTTGTCCTTGGGTAATTCATTCATGCGGCTTCCCACCTGGTCGAGAGGGATAGAAATGGCATTTTTATACTTTCCAGCCGCGCTTTCATCCTTGGTGCGAACATCAAGAATTACTGCATCAGCGGCAGTTCCATTGGCAACATTCAGAAAATCAGCAACAGAGACCTCGCCTTTTTCTAATTGCCGTTTCCATTCGATTGAGGTGATTACTGGCTCGGTTGTGGTCTCACCACCTGCTTTAATCCAGCCGTCCATGTTGCCAGCAACTAAAGAGACCTTTTTGAGTCCTGCTGTGCGCAGATCTTTCAGCGCGTTCAATGTTTCATCGGTGCTGTCACTGTACAGGACGATGGGGGCCTTTTGGGGGAGGATTTCCACTTTATCTTTGAGGGTGGCATAAGGGATAGTCACTGATCTGGGGATGCGTCCTGCCGCTGATTTTTCGGCGGAACGCAGATCAACAAGGACAATGTTGCCTTTGCTGACAAATTCTTTGGATGCATAGGTGGGATTGCCGGCCTTGATCCATCCTGGCTCTCCTTCCAGGTAGACGCGTACATTCTTGTAGCCCATTTTCTTTGCCTGACCGGCGGAATCGGTGGACATACCGCAGGTCACGCCGCCGCAGTAAAAGACCAGAAGTTCATCTTTGTTGGCAGGGAGCTTGTTGGCCTGACCCTTGAAATCATCAACTGGAATATTGATAGCGCCAGGCAGATTTGAAGGGGCAAACCGCTTGGCTGGGCGAGAATCAACCAGGGTGAACTTTTCTCCTTTGTCCTGCATGCTCTTCAAATCAGCGGTTTTGACCTCGGTGACACCTTCCGGCAGTTTGGCGAGTTTAGGTTTGATGTCAGTGGCCCATGGTTCGCCGCCACGCATCTCGTAGTTAATGATGGAGGCATGACCGGCCACAGCATGTTCTATGCCCAGAGTTTTATCGTCAAATTTTACCAAGATAGTCTTGGCTTCCGCGCCTTTTCCCACCTCGATTGAAATGACTTTTGCTTTGTTGGAAACATCCAGAACACTACCCATATAGACAGGAACTTCGGTACGGTCCATCATCCTTGATGCGCCGCTGGTTCCATGCTGGGGGATAAGTTTAGCAGAAGTGGTGCCTGTCTGGCTACATCCAGTTGTTAAAAAGGATGCCATGATCAGAAAAGGAATAAATTTTTTCAACGTTTTTAGCATACAGCCCTCCAAGGTATTTATGGAACGAGTTATATCCGCCGCAGTTTATTCAGCTAAAGATGATTGAAACTGATTGCGAACCGTGAGTAGTATCGATACAATTCTTAGCATTTTATGTGCCATGATATTTGCTTTATGTAATTGATTGAATCTATGATATTAGTCAGGCAATGTTTCTGCCGGCAGTGGAGATAACTGGTGCAAAAATATCAAAGTTACGTTAAGGGATAAGTTGATGGTTGTTCTGAATGCGAGGGGAAAATGTTCGTTTTTTTGTGATTATGTTTTGTGCTATCATATTGATATGTATCAATTTTATTGATGTTGCAGCAGTTGACGCTGGCGCGATTGCAATACCAAGGCAAGTTTCCTTGCATCTGCAAGTTTTTTTGCCGCATTGGCGGCAAAAACAAGGTGCTTATTGCTCATACAATATCTTGATTTTTTAAAGGTTCCCTGAACAACCTGTTTAGTTATAGTGAATTATGAAAATCCGAACTTTTATTTTTTTGACTGTGATTGTTTTAGGGCTGTTTCCCCTTTTTGTTCTTGTGGCGTTGAATATACCAAAGACTATTGATCGTCTGGAGTATGCCGCCGAGCTCGAAACCCAGGCCAGATCGCAGGTGGATTTTGCCAAATTAAATGCCCGAATCCGTTGTTTGAAAAAAAGCCTTCTTCATTCTGCAACGATGCCATCTACCTTGGACGTGATCAAACATACGAAAGACAGTAGTGCATTGACGGCTCTTTTTGTTAACTGGTTTGAGGTTGATGAACTTATCATTGGTTTTGCGTTGTTTGACGCGTCTGGAGAGGAATCTTTTGGGTTATTGAGATCCCAGGGTAGTCTTGCGGTGCGTGAGGCCAAGAATGAACGCCTGGTTGGCTCCTTTCTAGAAGAAGCTTTAGAATTAGAGGGTGATGATATTTATGTCGGTCTGGTGGATGAAAAGAGTGATCCCTTACAGTTGACTGGTCGCAATGAATACAATCTGATTCTGCTTTCCGCCGTCAGAGAGGCTGGGGAACAGGCGACTGGTGTGATTATGATGCGTATTGATATGTCAGCCTTTTTAGAGAATTTCAAGAATTCTCTATGGGTGACAGAGAATGGGATCTATCTGAAAGGCTTTCAGTTGGATGAAAAGGGGCGGAAGATCTATGATGCGGTTGGCAAGAAGGGTAGTCGTAATGCCTTTGAGGAGTTTCCCCGGCTGAAGAGTGAAGGCAAGAAAGGGGATCCTTTGATCTTGGAGGACAAGAGTCAGCATAAAATTGTCTGGATGCCCCTTATCTTCCATGCCGAAAAGCAGGCAGTGATGTGGGTGGGTACAGTGGTTGACGAGACTGCTATTGAATCATGGAAGTTCAGTTTGATGTTCAATGCGGTGGTGGTAATCTGTATCATGTCGCTGCTGGTATTTATTGCTGCCAACTGGATTACGGTCAAGATTGATACGATCCAGAAAGATCTCCTTGTTGGTCTTGATGATATTATCAATAACGAAAAAAGAGTTGTTTTTGACTGGCGGGGTCCGGAAGAGATTAAAAACCTGGGGACGGATCTGACATCATTTGCCAATCGATACACCGATACCCGCGAGGCTCGAATAGTGGCGGAAGCAGCCCTCAGGGAAAGTGAGGACAAATTTCGAAATCTAACAGCATCGGCCCTTGACGGAATTATTCTCATGGATCATGACGGAAATGTCGCCTATTGGAATGAGGCGGCGACAACCATTTTCGGGTTTAGCAGCGCTGAGGCTATGGGACGGCCCATTCATCAGTTGATTGATGCCCGTCGTGAAGGTGAAAGCCAGATAGTGCAGAGGCTGGAAGGACAAAAGATGATCGGTGATTTTACTCATACCATTGAGCTTGTGGCCAGAAATAAGAATGGTAGTGAGGTGTTGGTTGAGCTATCCCTTTCTTCCACCCGGATCAAAGATAAATGGCATGCCATCTGGATCGTCAGGGATGTAACCGAGCGAAAAAAAAATGAGGAAGAGGTTAGAAAACAACAGCAGCAACTTCAGCGGGCGGACAAGATGATTTCCCTTGGCCTGCTGGTGTCCGGTGTTGCCCATGAGATCAATAATCCCAATTCTATTGCCTTGTTGAATTTACCGATTCTGGCCCGGGCGTGGGAAGGTGTCAAGCCGATTCTTGATGAATTTTATCATGAAAATGGTGATTTTATGATGGCTGGTGTTGAATATACGGTGATGCGTCAGCAATTGCCGAGGGTCTGCGCGGAACTTGAAGAAAGTGCAGCCAGGATCAGGCAGATTGTGGTTGATCTAAAGGATTATGCCCGGGCTGAGACCAGTGGCCAGATGATCCAGGTTGATATAAATGATGTGGTTCAGTCAGGAGTACGGTTGACTATGAACAGTATCCAACGAGCCACTAAGCGCTTTACGGCCTCTTATGGTGAAAATCTGCCAAAGGTATTAGGCAACAGGCAGCGTCTTATTCAGGTTGTGATCAATCTCATCCAGAATAGCTGTGAGGCGTTAGGCGAAAGTGGCCGGGCTATTACAGTTACCACCAGATACAACAGGGAAAGCGATGGGGTGGAAATTGTTATTCGTGATGAAGGGAGCGGTATTGCCCAGGATGTATTGAACAAGGTGATCGATCCTTTTTTTACCACCAAGCGGAATATGGGAGGAACGGGTCTGGGCTTGTCGGTTTCAGCTGGTATCGTCAAAGAACATAATGGCGTAATTCATTTTGATTCCGTGTTGAATCAGGGGACAGAGGTTATTGTCAGCCTGCCTGCTCTTAGCGAAGCTGCATAGCGTTGAGTATCGTAAAAAAGAGCATAAATCATCAGGCCTGAATGAGCAGGCCATAAAAAAGACAGGAAATCATGACAAAAAATCTCTATCCATTATTGCCAGTGTTATTGGTAGATGACGAAGATGCCTGGTTGAACAGTTTTGGCCTTACCCTTCGCTCTGTTGGTATTACCAATATAATAACCTGTAATGATTCAAGAAAAGTGATAGATATTCTGCGGGATCAAGGGGTCAGTGTCCTTGTTCTCGATTTGACTATGCCTCACTTGACAGGTGATGAGTTGCTGGCCCTGGTCGTTAAGGATCATCCTGATATTCCTGTCATTATTATCACAGGACTGGATCAGGTAGAGACAGCCGTCTCGTGTATGAAGCTTGGGGCCTACGATTTCTTCACTAAAGTAGCAGAGCAGAATCGATTGACTGCTGGGGTCCGTCGGGCCATTGAACTGGGAATACTTCGTCGTGAAAACAGTTCGTTGAAGGAACATTTCTTTGCCGATACCTTGAAAAATCCTGAGGCCTTTTCCGCCATTGTGACCCATAACAAGGGTATGTATTCAATCTTCCAGTATATCGAGGCCATTGCCACAACCTGTGAACCGGTTCTGATTACCGGTGAAACGGGAGTCGGGAAAGAGTTGTTTGCCCAGGCTGTGCATCGTCTCAGCAAAAAAAGCGGGGAATTTATTGCCATAAATATTGCCGGCCTTGATGATACCATGCTCAGTGACACCCTGTTTGGTCACAGAAAGGGCGCTTTCTCAGGTGCTGATTTGAACAGAAAAGGGCTTCTGGCTACTGCTGCTGACGGGAGTTTGCTTCTCGATGAGATCGGAGATCTGGGGCAGGGAGCACAGATAAAATTGTTGCGATTATTACAGGAGCGTGAATACTACCCTTTGGGATCAGATGTTGCCCGCGCCACCGATGTCAGGATGATCTTTGCCACCCATCAGGATCTTGAATCCTTGCAGGATTCGGGTAAATTTCGGCGGGATCTTTTCTTCCGACTGCGTACCCATCATGTGCATATTCCCCCTTTACGTGAGCGCCTGGATGATCTGCCTTTGCTTCTGGATTATTTTCTTGAGGATGCTGGGAATAAATTGGGTAAGAAAAAACCTACATATCCCAGAGAATTGTTGATCCTGCTCGGTACATATCACTATCCTGGCAACGTGCGGGAATTTCAGTCCATGGTTTTTGACGCCCTTTCTAAACATCAAGGTCGGACCCTGAGTATGGATGTGTTTAAGGACTATATAAATAGGTTTTCCATTGGATCTGAACTTCCACAAACATCGCAACCGGGTGATACCGTCTTTGCTGTTCTTGACCGGCTGCCGACCTTGAAAGAATCCGGGCGGCTGCTGGTACAGGAGGCTCTGAACCGGGCCCAGGGGAATCAGGTGATTGCAGCGCATATGCTTGGTATCACCCGACAAGGTTTGAACTGGCGGTTGAAGCAGGAAGGATAGAGTGATTTTATTCCCATCATGGGGGGAAAATGGAAAGGATTGAGTGTCGGTTTGCAGGCCATGTGCTTGATTTTGAGCAGGCAAAGGCAGTGGCCAAAATTATAGCATTGCCCGGAAATGAGTTTGCAACCCTTGTCTCTTGGTGCGATTGTGAGAAGGGGGTGCATTCACCCCACTGTCTGCAATGTGAGATCAAGGATGAGCCTGCCTGGGAGGTCTATGGCCGGAATCATGAAGGCCGTTTACGGATAAGTTTTGACGACGATAGATTTATTTTTATTTTTTCTTAAAACGTGTAATTCCATTTCTGATATGGCTGTTATTCCAATTCTAATTCAAAAGTGAATCTATTATCCATGGCCAACCGACAATAGAAAGCACTTTTTCCGTATCAGTTTCCATTTCCCGAAGTGCTATTTCCAAATGGTCTTCAAGGGCATCAAGGCTGTCAAATACAACATTGCCAAAGCTCTTTTCGCGTAACTCATCCCACAAATGTTCAACGGGGTTAAGCTCTGGCGCATAAGGCGGTAATGCAACCAGTCGCATATTATCTGGAACAACAAGTGTCCCGGCTCTATGCCATCCAGCACCGTCAAGGATCATAATGATCCTGTCCTCGTGGTGCCGAGACGATACTTCGTTAAGAAACACCTGCATACAATTGCTGTTGACATGTGGAAGTATCAGGGTATCAAGAACTCCATCGGCAACTGAAACTGCAGCATAGGCATAGGTATATTGCTGAGTCACCATTGCCCGACAAAGAGGGCGAATCGGCTTGGGGCACCAGCACCTCCTGGTATCGGAAATACGACCAAATCGAGCCTCGTCTTGAAACATTACCCGTATCGGTGCTGAACCTGGCCAATTGTCCTTTATTTGACAGAGGAGTTCTGGAAA
>JAUSAB010000051.1 GCA_030653035.1 Desulfocapsaceae bacterium
TAAGCTCTTCCCGCACAGACTGGACATATAAATCCATCTGGCCATCTCACTCGGGTCAAAGCCTCGGCACAAGATTCTTCGGTACCAAATCGATGCTGCCATTCTATAAGAGAGAGTTCTGGCATCTTCATAACGAAACCTCATTTATTCACTTGGTTTCTTAGTCTTGTTAAAGAGATAATCATTCAACTGAAAATAGGGCAGAACCATATTATATTAACGGGGTATCCATTTAGCGCAAGTGCCCCCCTATATGCAGTGTCTTGAGGTATGTAAACTTTCTCTGGGTTCGTAGACATTTATCAGGGTGCCGTCAGTGGCAAATATGTGGAGTACTCGCATGAGTCACCTTCAGATTCAACGGCCAGCCACAAGTCCAGAATACGAGGCATGCTCTTCTATAGGCACGGCTGTTTCAATACCTTACCGGCAGATTGTCGAAGGAGACCACAATATGTAGTAGTGACTTGCGCTAAGTGGATACCCCCTATTATATTATTATATAGCAGCCGTATCACCCGCAATAACCTTTTATCTGCCGGAGAAAAAGACAAAAGAACTCTTTCTTCGGCTCGTTTTAAAACACTTTTTTTTTCAGTGTATCAAGTTTAGGAGGCGTAGAATGAATATCGAGGACTTGGAAAAGGAAAAAAATGAAGGCATTGAAAATTTGCCTTTGCAGGAACGTCGAAAATTCCTTCAGATGGGACTTGCCGTTACCGGTGTTTTTCTGGGAGGGTCAGTACTGTCACTGACTTCAGTTTCGCATGCCGGCAATCAGAGCAATCAAGATTCGGATATTCCGGCAGAAGGCCAGTATCCATACCCCAAGCATTATGGCATGATTATGCGGCAAAACCGTTGTGTTGATTGCGAGAAATGCGTAGAGGCCTGCAAACAGACAAACAATGTGCCTAACGGTCATGGCGCCTACAGAACAGCAATCCAGGAACGACTGACCACTGAGAATGGTTCAGAAAAACGGGAATTCAGGCCCGTACTCTGCAACCACTGTAATCGGCCTCCCTGCGTCCGTGTCTGCCCGACAAAGGCCACCTATAAAGATCCTGCAACTGGCATAGTCGTCATGGATTACGCCAAATGCATCGGTTGCAAAACATGCATGGCAGCTTGTCCTTATAACGCCAGATATTTCAACCATGAAAAATATGCCATCGACAAATGCAATTTCTGTATCGACACCAGACTTGCCGAAGGCAACACGGAAACCGCCTGCGCCGCAGCCTGTCCAGCCAGAGTAAGAATTTTTGGAGATCTAAAAGACAAATCCACTGAGATTTATCGTTTACTCCATACACCCGACACCAAGATCTGGGTTTTACGTCCCGACACCGGTGCCTTACCCAATGTTTTCTATATGAACGCATAAACCAGATAATATCAAAAAACATTAAGAGGAATGGCTTGTCAGGAAAATCTGTGGACAAACATCACAGTTACGCAACAAGCTGTTTCCCCGTTTATTCGCCGCTTTGCAGGAGAAAACAAATGATTAAAAGCAAAATAAAAACAATTGGGGCTATAGTGCTGGCAGGGTCCTTTTTACTTGCCACGCCCCTTATCCATAACTCATTTTCCACAGAGACATCTGGCGCCGGCCTCAATGCCCAGAACAACAACCGGAAATTCCTGTATGATGAACAAACAAAAAAAACCTATGGCCCCAAGGCCGACATAGTTTGGGACAAACCAACCAAAGTCGCTTTCAGTCACAAAATACATACCAAGGATGCTGGCCTCACTTGTACATCCTGCCACATTAGCCTCTTTAGAATGAAAGCTGGAGCAGCTCTTGCAAACGGAGACATGACCATGGCATCTATGGCAGAAGGAAAATTCTGCGGCACCTGCCACGATGGAAGTACAGCATTTGCCACGAACACAAAATGTACATCCTGTCACACAAACGCCACTGAATTAACGCCCAAAGCCCCTATCGTCTGGACGAAACCGGTCGAGGCTGTAGTTTTTTATCATAAAGCCCACACCGAGGATTTTGGACTCGAATGTAACGCATGCCATGACGGTACATTTGCTATGCAGAAAGGCGCAGCAGAAAAAGCAGGGAATTTCACCATGCAAGCTCTTTATGATGGGAAATATTGCGGTAAATGTCACGATGGCTCTACGGCCTTTGCATCAAACACCCGTTGCAACACCTGCCATATTGGCGTCAAAGGCTATAACCGGATGATGGGGAACGACGGTGTTCACGGAGCAACCCACAAGGATACAAAGGCAGGCCATTAAGACCCAAATGAAGACGTTACGGGGCCATGATGGTAATTCGTCTAAGCGCCCCTTGTGAAAGAAAACAAATCTGCAGGAGTAAAAAAATGATAAACAAGTCAATATCAGCCATATTTGCCGAGACAGTGGAACCACGTCTGGCAACGCCAGGCATGAACAGGGCAACGATCTTTTTCCTGATTGTGACCGTGGTCGGTCTCAGTTGCGGCGTACTCTCTTTTATTTTCGGTCATCATGTCATCTATAACAATACCCGTGAAATGCCATGGGGAATGCTGATCTCCACCTATGCCTTCTGGGCTATTACCTCCACCGGTTTATGTATCTATGCCGCTATGAGCCATGTCTTTGGCGGAACCCGAATGGGGATTGTCAGCAACCGTATGGTGTGGATGTCTATAATCTGTATCATGGGCGCCTTTGCCACTATCGGGGTTGAAATTGCCAGCCCCCACAGAATGCTGATTTATAACATTATCTCCCCTAATCCTACCTCCAATATCTGGTGGATGGGTACACTCTACGGTCTGGCCGTGGGCTGTATGATCGTTGAATTTGCCGGCATTGTTACCGGACTTGCCAAGATCGCCCTGATCCTAGGCGTATTTGGCGCAATCGCCGAGGTTTTAGCGAACAGTTGTCTCGGTGGAGTCTTTGCCACCCTTCCCGCCCGTCCTTACTGGTATGGCGCGCAACTCCCTATCTATTTTCTCACCGCCGCCTTTCTCTCCGGCGCAGCCGCAGCCGTCCTTTTTAATTTTCTTGCCTACAAGATCCGGGGTGAAAAGATGAGCCAGTCCGTTCAGCTCGCCATGAAAAGTGCAGGCAAGGCCATGACTCTGGTGATCATCCTTTATACCGTCGCCACCTTCTGGCGGCTGATCAGTTTTTATGTGGGTGGACCTGAACTGGGAAGGACTGCAGCTAATGCCTTAATCAGTGGACCACTTTCCATTAACTTCTGGGTTATGGAGGTTTGTATCGGCATTATTCTTCCTATTATGCTGATAATCCTGTCACGACTTGAAAATGTCAGCATGATGGCTCTTGCCGGGTTTCTCGTTCTTGTCGGACAGTTCGTGGCTCGGTATGACTTAGTTGTTGCGGGTCAGATCGTTCCCCAGAATCTTGGGTGGGATGGACTTCCATCCTATTTCAGCTATGTTCCCTCCATCTTTGAATTTGGAGTCATTGCTGGTGGTATCGGGGTTGTTGCATTTGGTTTTCTTATGGGTGAACGGGTATTTGGTAAGACCTTTACCCAAAAAGAACATCATTGATATTATTGCTTCTTTCTTTAAAAATAAAAAAAGCCGCTCAAATGGGCGGCTTTTTTTATGGGAAATCTTGTTATCCTAAATTTATTCCTGTTCTTTCCAGACTGTAGCTCCCAGGGCAGTTAATTTTTCCACCATCTGTTCATAACCACGCTCCAGATGATATATTCGCGAAATCTCGGTTCTGCCCTTTGCTGCCAGACCGGCAATTACCAGTGACGAGCTTGCCCTCAGATCAGTTGCCATAACCGGCGCACCATTAAAGCCAGTCCTGCCCACCCCTTTGACCACGGCAGTACGGCCATCGATGGTGATATCTGCCCCCATCCGGTGTAACTCAGCCACATGCATAAATCTGTTTTCAAAGATCGTCTCATGAACCATCGATACCCCGTTACTCATGGCCATGAGGGCCATGAACTGGGCCTGCAGATCCGTTGGATATCCAGGATAAGGCATGGTTGTAATATCAACACCCTTGAGCTTCCTCCCCCCTGTGGCATCCAACATGATTGTATTATCCGTCTCTTTAACCTCAATCCCTGCTGCTCGCAACTTATCCAACAAGGAGGGGAGATGCACAGGATTACAGTCAGTTACCGTCACCTTTCCCCCAGTGGCGGCAACCGCAATCAGATAGGTACCCGTCTCAATCCGATCAGGGATGATCTCACTTTCAGCGGCATACAACCTCTCAACCCCATGAATGGTCAGCCGATCCGTGTCGCGCCCTCCAATCTCTGCACCCATGGCCGTCAGCATATCAACAAGATTACCGATTTCCGGCTCCCTCGCAGCATTCTTGATGATCGTCGTTCCTTGAGCAAGAGCGGCGGCCATAACCAGATTTTCAGTACCGGTAACAGATGGGACATCAAAATAAATAGTACACCCCTGCATCCGTCCAGCAATCTCCGCATCCACATACCCCTGTTCCAGACGACAGGTCACCCCTAACTGCTCAAACCCCTTGATGTGAAAATTGATGGGTCTAGCCCCAATGGCACAGCCACCCGGCAGAGAAACCTTTGCCTTCCCGAGACGGGCCAGAAGCGGCCCTAACACCAGAACCGAGGCCCGCATGGTCTTTACCAGTTCATAGGATGCCTCGGAATAGGTCAGATTGGTCGAATCAATCTTCAGGGTTGTCCCCTGCCTTTCCCAGGTTATCCCCAGAGATTCAAGAAGTCGAAGAATCGTTCGGGTGTCACGAAGATCTGGAACATTGGTCAGGGTATGCACCCCTTCCGCCAACAGGGTTGCGGCAATAAGAGGCAGGGCCGCGTTCTTGGCACCACTGATCCGTACTGTCCCGCACAGCGGTTTCCCACCTTCAATAATGAGTTTTTCCATCTATCTGTTCATCTCCATTTCTATGTCATCATCTTGGCATGCAAGACCCTGTCCCGGCCGCTATAATCCTGCAGTACCTCAACCTGCTCAAAAGTTCGCTCGCCATCATCATTAGTAAAAAGCTGCATGACTGCCGGCCCCTGCTCTGCACCAATCTCCATAAAAAAATCACCACCTGCCCTTAACACTTGAGGCAAAGTTGTGCGTATCCGTTGAATAATATCCAGGCCACCAACGCCGCCATTGAGCGCCAGGTGCGGCTCAAAACACGCCACCTCCGGTTGCAATCCCTCCCGCAGCTCCTGTTCACTCACATAGGGAGGATTGGAAACCACCAAAGAGAAATAGGGGCGCGGGACAAAGGCACTGAGCAGATCCGCCTGTACCAAGGTAAGACGGTCAGCGACCCGATGCCTTACCGCGTTTATCCGGGCAACCTGCAAGGCTTGCTCCGAAAGGTCAACGGCTGTTATCTCACATCCCATTTCAAGTGCAAGGACGATCCCAATAACCCCGCTACCACAACAAAGATCAAGAACAGGGCCGGGTTGCCATTGCCCGTTCTTCGTTGCAGCAAGGACAGTCTCCAACAGGAATTCAGTCTCAGGTCTCGGGATAAGGACGGCAGGGGTCACTATAAAAGGGAGAGACCAGAACTCCTTTTCACCTAGAATATAGGCCGTGGGTTCATGGCTGACTCGACGCGCCAGAAGGGATAAAAATTTCTGTTCCTGTCGTTCATCCACCTCAACTCCTGCCGCCAGAAACAGCCCGGATCTGGATTTTTCAAGACAGAATCCCAAAAGAAGCTCAACCTCAAGGGCAGCTTGTTCAACACCCGCCACTTCAAGCTGATTCACTCCAAAACGAATAAGATCAACAACACGCATGAAAAAATTATGAAACAAAAATAAAAGAGAAGCAGCAGAGAAGTTAATCCGGGAGAGCAAACACCTATTCTATTTCTTTTAACTTTTCCGCCTGATCATGACGGATCAAAGGATCAATAACCTCGTCCAGCTTGCCATCCATAATCGAATCAAGCCGGTACATGGTAAGATTAATGCGATGATCCGTCAGGCGCCCCTGAGGGAAGTTATAAGTGCGGATACGCTCGCTCCGATCACCACTGCCAACCTGACTTTTACGATCCAGTGAGATCTTATCATGATGGGCCTGCTGTACCTGATCAAACAACCTGGCCCGCAACACAGTTAAAGCCTTGGCCTTATTTTTATGTTGCGACTTCTCATCCTGACAGATAACCACCAAGCCCGTTGGCAAATGAGTCACCCGTACCGCAGAATCAGTTGTATTCACGCTCTGTCCACCAGGGCCGGAGGAACGAAAGACATCAAATTTCAACTCATTCATCCTGATATCTACTTCCACCTCATCGGCCTCAGGCAAAATGGCAACCGTCACGGCTGAGGTATGAATGCGTCCCTGGGTCTCAGTCTCGGGAACCCGCTGCACCCGATGGGTGCCGCTCTCATACTTCATCTTGGAATAGACCTGTTCGCCACTAATCAGGGAAATAATCTCTTTAAAGCCACCAGTCCCCAAAGGACTGGAAGACATAACCTCAATCTTCCAACCTTGAGACTCAGCAAAACGCGAATACATCCGATACAAATCGCCCACAAAAAGTGCCGCCTCATCACCACCCGTCCCGGCACGAATCTCCAGAAAAGTATTGCGCTCATCATTGGGATCTTTTGGCAGTAGCAATAGACGAATATCATCCTGCAAAATCCTTTCTTTCTCCTTCAACTCCTCGATCTCAACCCTTGCCAGCTCTTGCATCTCTTCATCTTCATCCCCCTGCAAGAGCAGCTTGTTATTCTCCATATCCAACTCTACCTGTTGATACTGCGAATAAAGGGTATAAAGCTTGAGCAGATGCGCATGTTCTCTGGCCACCTTCTGATAAGCCTTCTGATCATTCATGAGCGATGGATCAGAAAGCCTACCCTCAAGATGGGCAACCTTTTCTTGCAGATCGTCAAACTTATCAAACATGGGATTCAAAAGGCAGGATGAGTGGTGCGTGAAGAAAACAAAAAGTCCACAACAATGTCACCCATTGCTGTGGACCTGAGATAAGTAAAAAAAGGCAGATAACTCCGCCAGAATCAAGATTTCTTGTTTTCGAAATGCTTGGCGTAACGCTTATTGAATTTATCAATACGTCCTGCCGTATCAAGGACCTTCTGTTTCCCCGTAAAAAAGGGATGACAGGCGGCGCAAATTTCGACTCTCATCTCTGGTTGCAACGTGCCAATCTCCACTTCATTTCCACAGGCACATACCGCTTTTATTGTAAAATATTCTGGATGGATATCTTTCTTCATAATTCCTTTCCCTCAGGAACAGGCCAAAGAGACTGTTCAGCTTATCTTTAATGACGGCCCAAAGTGCTCCTTTTTCAGGAAAACACCTCACAAAAACGTCACAGCACATGCTACAAATAAAAAAAGTACTATAAATAAATAAGACAAGAATTTCAATAAAAAAACTTAAATACCGGCATTACCCTCTTGAACGCAAAACCAAATCTCAATCAGTCATCAATCAACTATTCATGGATTCAAAAAATTCCTTGTTGGTTTTATGATGTTTCATCTTATCTATAAGAAACTCTACCCCATCAGCAGGATTCATAGAACTAAGCAACTTCCGCAGAATCCATATACGATTAAGAGTGTCCGCATCCAACAGCAGATCCTCCTTACGGGTTCCGGAGCGCTTGACATCAATGGCAGGAAAAATCCTTTTCTCGGCCATCTTCCGATCAAGCACCAGCTCCATATTCCCTGTCCCTTTAAACTCTTCAAAAATTACTTCATCCATCCGACTTCCAGTCTCAACCAAGGCGGAGGCAATAATAGTCAGACTTCCTCCCTCCTCAATATTTCTGGCCGCCCCAAAAAAACGTTTTGGTTTCTGCAGGGCATTTGCCTCCACACCACCAGAGAGGATCTTGCCACTGGAGGGAGTCACCGTATTATAGGCACGAGCCAGTCTGGTAATACTATCAAGAAGAATCACCACGTCTTTTTTGTGCTCCACCAACCGTATTGCCTTCTCAAGCACCATCTCCGCTACCTGGATATGACGCTGAGGCGGCTCATCAAAGGTTGAGCTGACAACCTCAGCCGCCAAAACCGATCGCGCCATCTCGGTGACCTCTTCCGGTCGCTCATCAATGAGCAGAACAATCAGATAGACATCGGGATGATTTTTGACAATGGAATTGGCAATCTTTTGCATCAGAACTGTCTTTCCGGTCCGGGGCGGCGCCACAATCAACCCCCGCTGCCCTTTGCCAATGGGCGCCATCATATCGATAAGCCGCATGGAATAGTTATCGGGCTGCCATTCAAGATTTAATTTTTCATCGGGATGTAAAGGAGTCAGGTTGGCAAAAAGAGTTTTGGTCTTTGCTGCCTCAGGTGGATCAAAGTTGACAGTCTCAACCTTCAGCAAGGCAAAATAACGCTCCCCTTCTTTAGGCGCACGAACCAATCCATCAATTGTATCACCGGTTCGCAGATTCAAGCGCCGGATTTGCGATGGTGAGACATAAATATCATCCGGGCCTGGCAGGTAATTATAATCAGGGGCCCTCAAGAAACCAAATCCGTCAGGTAAAATTTCCAGAACTCCACCGCCACGAAGCTTGCCATCTTCATCTGCCTGGGCCTGCAAAATAGCAAAAATAAGTTCCTGTTTACGCAAGGAACTTACCCCTTCAATCTTGAGTTTTTGACCAAGTTTTACCAGCTCATCAATTTTCTTCAGCTTTAATTCCGCCAGATTCATTAATCCTTTTCTCCTATTATGGGATCCCACAGGGCGATAAAAAAACAATCTTTGTCATCCAAGTTTTCTCCCTGATGACGAGAAAATCACAAAAACCGCCATTCATCGCACGCAGAGCAGTAGAAGTGATTTCACTTTTATAATCTCAGGCAACTTACATCCCCTTAGGGATGCTCCCCATATACAAACAACTACAAATCAAACTGATCGCAAACGACCAATCTCCCAAAGCACTGAATCACCCAAAATCGCCACAATGGACTTTATTCGATTCCATTCAGATACTTAGAAAATGGCCAGATATGAAATATTTTTATTTCTTAGTATGTATGATCTAAAGGATGGGACAGGGGCAAGGTTTGTACTGAAATAATTATTTTGAAGACTTTCTCTTTTTTGCTCACAGCAACCAGTCACCAAACGTGACCTGTAAGCATATATGAAACACAGTATTGTAAATAGATCGGACAAAGGCAGGATTTTCTCACTGATGATTGCAAGTATATACGTACTTCAAAAAACCATGTCAACCTTTTTCACCAACTCAAGCCCTTCTAAAAGTAAAAAATCCATTCAACCAGTCAAAAAACGAGCCAAATGATAGATCTGCAGGATTGTCCAGGCAAAAGAGCCGGAATTCTCAATCACCGAATCAGCCCGCAGCGCTTTTTCTTCAAGAGAAATCTGGGCGCTCACAGCAGTCCTCCCACCCTCCAGGCTTACCAGATCACGACTGACAATACGTTGCACACAACACTCAAGCTCTGCATAGACGACCACGATCCAATCAAAATCATCCTGCCAGCCAACCTCAAACAGCAAGGGAACTTCAACCACCATCCCTGACATGTTCAACCTCTTTTCTGCAACCCGGCTTATAATTTCCTGCCGAACAAGTGGGTGAAGAACGAGTTCCACCCCTTGGCGAATTACAGGATCAGTAAACAGGGCCTGACGTAGAACAGGCCGTTCAATATTGCCGTTCTGATCAAAGAAACGATCACCCCATTTTTCTCGGATTCCGTACCAGCCAGGCATCTTCTGTTGCAACAAGTCGCGGCAGAGAATGTCCGCATTGAGCACATCGAACTTTAATCTTTTTCCTAAAAGCCCAGCCACAGAGCTCTTGCCAGCACCCATCCCCCCCGTAACTCCGACAATCACAAGCACTCCTGCACGACTTGTTTTGATTCATCGGCAAGCTGATCAAGAATCAACGAAAAATCGGACCACAATGGGGCCGAGAAGACAAGGGGGGCTCCGGTAACAGGATGGAGAAAACTTAACTGCGTGGAATGCAGCAATTGTCTGGGAAATTTTCTTTTTCCCCGCCCGCCGCCATAAACAATATCACCAGCCACGGGATGCCCCATAGAAGCCATATGTACTCGAATCTGATGAGTACGTCCGGTTTCAATCTGGAGCCGAACAAGACTAAACCCGGAAGAGAATTCTTGAAGTACTTGCCAATTTGTAGCAGCATATCTTCCATCCTCCCTGATGGCCATCTTCTGACGATGTACAGGATGCCGGCCAATTGCCGCCACGATCCTTCCGGTTTTCTGTTCCAGAACACCATGCAACAAGGCCAGGTAATACTTATCGACCAATCGGGCCTTAAAGGCATCAACAAGTTTTTGATGCGCCCCCTCCTCTTTTGCCACAACCATTAGTCCAGAGGTATCTTTATCAAGACGATGAACAATCCCTGGCCTGACAGCATCATCACCGACCCCGGCAAGGGCTTGACAATGATAGAGCAAGCCATTCACCAAGGTGCCTGTCTGATTTCCACTACCAGGATGCACGACAAGCCCTGGAGGCTTAGACAGCACCAGAAGATACGCATCCTCAAAAATGATCTCAAGGGGTATGGGCTCCGGCAATAAATCCATTGCTGGAGACACAAACAAAGACCCGGCAACACACTCTCCAGCCTTCAGACAATAACTGTTCTTCCTATCAAGACCATCAACCTTGATCAATCCAACCCGAACAGATTCCGTTACAACCGAACGGGAAGCCTCATGGACTGCACGCACCAGAAAGTGATCCAAGCGACACCCAGCCTCTCCGGCCTGGACATAGAAGATGAAACAATTCCCTGAAGGAGAAGGGACAGAAGAAGATTGACAACAACAATGACTCATGACTGACAGCCATGCAAAGACTTTTTGTGCCATTGCGAAACAACTATAGCATTTTTGACCATTTCGTTACGGCCCATTATGCCGCTCATGGTGTTCAACGCTACAGTTATTTTAAGACAATAGCTTATTACAAAACAAATTTCATAATACGACCGAGACACGGACAAGACGCCACACAATAATCAGGAAAACATCTTCTCAATCTGATCTGCAGTTTTGGTTTCGTCCATATTCCGGGCCAAAGAAATTTCTTTTACTATGAGATTTTTTGCGGTATCCATCATCTTTCTCTCTCCATAGGAGAGTTCTTTATCGACACTGAGCAAAAACAAATCCCGGAGAACAACCGCCACTTCGAAGATAGATCCCGTCTTAATCTTTTCCATGTAATCACGATAACGACGGTTCCAGGTCTGTGCGCTGATCGCAATATCCCGGTCCCGCAGAATCCCCATGACCTTTTCCACCTCAGTTTTATCAATAATAGCACGAAGGCCAACATTAGCACTGCTTCTGGTAGGGATCATGATCTTCATATCATTCTCAATGATCTTCATCACATAAAACGAATGATCCGTCCCTGCAACCGTCTGAGTCTCTATAGACTCAATCACCCCTACACCATGAGCCGGATAAACGGCCATATCGCCTGCAAGAAACACCATATCCTCCTGGTCAAGATGAATTGTCTGCACACAATCCTTTTGCCTTCATAAGGATTGTATTACATTTTGTAATAAATGGAAGTCATCGAAACACAGTAACGACCCCCCCTTATCCAACACAAAAGCTGATTTTTTATCAGTGAAGGCACCACCGACTTCAGCCAAAACAACAATAAAAACATGTTTTATTACTAACATATTTTTTCAAATTATGCTCTTTAAAAAAAGATCCTCCCCCTGAAACATACCGCAACACTCACGGCTTTAGAGTATTTAGTAGGTTCATGGCCTTAGCAAGGCTATCACTCAGGAGACGCTCCAGGCCTTTTTCAATACTATCCATCCTCTGCCCCAGGAGTACCTTTTCATCTGGCGTAAAAGGAGCCAAGACATATTTTTCCACCGGCATTCCTGAAAAAAGCCCCACCTTTCCCGGCCTGCCAATACCCAGTTTTAATCGCATGAAATCCTTTGTCCCCAGACACTCGACTAATGAGCGTATGCCATTATGGCCACCCGTCCCGCCTCCTGCAACTAATTTTACCCGGCCAGGCGCCATATCCAAGTCATCGTGCACTACAAGTATCTGCTCAGGCCGCACTTTGTAAAAGTCGACATATCTAGCCACAGCCTTGCCACTCAAATTCATAAAAGTGTTTGGCTTCAACAAGCAGACCTTACTCCCCCATAAATCGAGCTGTGCAGAATAAGCCTGCCATTTTTCGTGATCAACAGACACCCCAAACCTTCTGGCGAGCTCATCAACAACAATAAAACCAACATTATGACGGGTGGCAGCATATTCACTCCCAGGATTCCCCAAACCAACAACTAAAAACATATTTTCATTCATAGGGTCACATCAGGCCATTGTTCAGAAACCACTATAATAGCAAAACACCATGCACTGCACAAGGAGTCGGTTAGCTCCACCTAAAGCATAATTCCACAGTAAATTTCTCCCAAAAAGGAGGCGCAGTGAAACTAATACTGCTGAAGCCAGGACTTGACTACCCGAATACCTATCGCAACTTTGTTGAAATGTTTTCTGACGACGCTGCTTGTTCAGCTTATCTGGCAAAATTACGTTGGTCAGAAGGGTTCGTCTGCCCTGCCTGCAAAACAAATTCTCCCCCTTGGCATGCAAGTCGTGGCCGCCTCACTTGCCAGTTTTGCCGCCATCAAACGTCAGTCACTGCAGGGACGATCTTTGATAAGACACGGACACCACTGACAACCTGGCTCGAGGCCGCGTGGCACGTGAGCACAGCCAAAAACGGCATGTCTGCCAAAACGCTGGCGCGCACGTTGGGAACGAAAATCGAGTTGCGTGGACCATGTTACAGCGATTTCGTGTGGCCATGGTCGACGCCGAACGCAAACAGCTTTTTGGCAACATTGAAGTTGATGAAACCTTCATCGGTGGCGTCAAGCAGGGCGGCAAACAAGGCCGTGGCGCCACTAAAAGTATCGTGGCAATTGCCGTAGAAATAAAGAAACCCTCAGGTTTTGGCCGCGTACGAATGCGCCACATACCCGATGCTTCCGGTGCCTGCTTGCTGCCGTTTGTGTGCGACGTAACTGATCTAGGCTCTGTTGTTCACACCGATGGAAGGAGCGGATACAATGTTAAAGCGCTGGATTCTTGGTACACACAAAGGATCTGCAGTTCCTGAACACCTTCAGTCTTATCTGGAGGAGTTCACTTTCAAATTCAATAGACGCGCATCTCGGAGCCGTGGTCTCGTTTTCCGAAGACTGCTTGACGGGGCAGTTGCTACTGGACCAGTTGCCGAGTACGACGGAACTAAAGGATATAACTGGGGGTAGTTAGTCAGGTGGCGCTAACCGACTACCCCCTTTAAAAAAAAATCCGGAAAAAGCCATAGCTCTCTCCGGATAAAAAACAAGACAACTCTCTTGTTTTAATATTATTTCAAATCACGCTGCTGAGGGTGCCTGAATTGTTACACAAACCGCATCACCCGATGTGAGCATCTTGAGGGTATCAGGAAACACCAGATTACTAACTGTGAAATTATCTCCAATTGCCAACTCGGTCACATCCACTTCGATCGTGTCAGGGATATCAAGAGGGTTCCCCTCGACTATCACTTTATTGGAAACAACCTCCAAAATCCCACCGACATCCACCCCTTTCGCCGCACCGGTCACAACAAGACTAACGGTAAACTTACGGACTTTATCCAGAGGAATCTCATAAAAATCAGCATGAATCAAGGTATCACGAACCGGATCGGTCTGCAATTCCTTAATCAAAACATGCCGGGAAGAATCTCCTTCAATATTTAAAGTAATAACCGCATTACGCCTTTGAATTTTTAATAACTGTTTAACAAGTGGCAGGGTCTCAAGCTGAAGAGACAGTGCCTCACGACCTGTTCCATACAGAACCGCCGGGGTATTTCCGGCCATCCGTAAACGCCGCATGGCCCCCTTCCCAAAATCTTTTCTTACTGAAGCGGACATTTCTTGTTGAAGCATTTTTTCCTCCATCACGTTCCCGCATCATCTGCAAAAAAGCAGACAACCACAGAACTTATTTATCTAAAAATACGATTACGCAGATCTTTTTTCAAACTTTCTCGCCAACACTGATCAGTTACACGAAAAGCGAACTGACCGAATCTTCATTATGAATACGATCAATAGCCTCAGCGAGAAGCTGAGACACAGACAATACTTTTATAATATCACATTTTAAAGCATCTCCACGCAAGGGAATGGAGTTGGTGACAACCAAAGACTTAATACATGAGCTATTCAGACGTTCAATAGCAGGCCCTGACAAAACAGGATGCGAGCAACAGGCATGCACCTCCTTGGCGCCATGTTCAAGCAATGTCGCCGCCCCATTACAAAGGGTCCCGGCAGTATCCACCATATCATCGAGAAGAATCGCGACCTTGCCCTTCACATCACCAATCACGTTCATAGCCTGACACTCATTCGGACGATCCCGCCGTTTATCAATAATAGCAAGACCAGCATCAAGCCGTTTAGCAAAGGCACGAGTCCTTTCAACGCCACCGGCATCAGGTGACACCATAACCACGTCCTTGAATTGCTCCTTAATATACTTCAATAAAACAGGAGCGGCATACAGATGATCAACCGGAATATTGAAAAACCCCTGAATCTGTCCGGCATGCAAATCCATGCACAGAACACGGCGCACGCCTACCGCCATAAACATTTCCGCCACAACCTTGGCAGAAATAGGCACCCTGGGGGCAACTTTTCTGTCCTGACGCGCGTAGCCATAATAGGGTACGACAGCGGTAATCCTGCGGGCCGATGCCCGACGCAGGGCATCAACCATAATCACCAGCTCCATCAGATGATCATTGACGGGGGTACAGGTTGGCTGAATAATATAGACGTCATCGCCACGAACATTC
The DNA here is from genome assembly GCA_030653035.1 of Desulfocapsaceae bacterium. Lineage (GTDB taxonomy): Bacteria > Desulfobacterota > Desulfobulbia > Desulfobulbales > Desulfocapsaceae > UBA2270. Next base: position 14,964 of record JAUSAB010000051.1, read on the forward strand.
TCTTTTATCTCAACAAATATCTCACCATCACTGAATTTCCTAACATCCGCCTCAGACAAGGGCAGGTTAAGGAACTCGCAAATTTCACGGGCCATTTGCGGATGGGCATTACCAGAAAATATCTTCGGGGCTTTAGGCATAATATTTTTTACATTTACGGTAAAAGGATGATCCAACCTGTTTTTCTGGCTGGGGTGGAAGGGTTCGAACCTACGAATGCCGGGATCAAAACCCGGTGCCTTACCGCTTGGCGACACCCCATCACACAGGTTGCGCTACAAAAACTTTTATACCATTTTGTTGTTCTAATACATGAACTGCCTGCCGAGCAAGAGTTGACACGCCGCCGTCCTCATCAGTAAATATTCCAAAAACAGTTGGACCGCTTCCAGACATCAACACCGAAGAAGCACCCAAGCTAAGAAGGCCCTGCTTAAGTCGCTCTACTTCAGGATACGAAGAAAGAGTTATCTGTTCCAGATCATTGTTTCCTGCATACGGCAGAAAATGACTGATTTTTTTTTGAGAATCACGTAATTTAGAATCTTTGTCTGCCATTGTCAACGCATATTTTTCATAAACCCAACGCGTGGACACAGGAAATCCCGGATTAACCAGAACAAATGTGCAATCTTTGAGAGATGGCACCGCACTCATCTGATCACCTATCCCTTCCGCCCGAACAGCACCAAAGTCCGTAACGAAAAAAGGGACATCTGCCCCCAATGGCCTGGCAAGCGCGATGAGATCAGCGACTGAAAAACCAGCCCCCAACAGCCTGTTCAACCCGACAAGCACGGTCCCAGCATCGCTGCTCCCCCCCCCAAGCCCGGCAGCAACAGGGATGTTTTTCTCAAGGGTAATACTGACCCCCACTTTTTCACACTCACATGCCGCAAGAAATGCCTCTGCCGCCCTGAAGACGATATTAGACCTATCTTCCGGCAAATCAGAATCAGGACATCGCAAAACAACTCCCGGCTCATCCGTTACCGTAAGTGTGATCAGATCACACAGATCCAGTTTCTGCATCACGGTGTCCAGATCATGATACCCATCCGGGCGTCTTTTTATAATCCGCAAGAACAGATTCACCTTGGCCGACGCCCGGAGCACAAGAGAAGTTCCAGAACTCACTGACACCAAGTTAGTCCCCCTTAATCCAACATCTCAAAGCAGAGTTCAAACTACTTACCTTTTAACAGCCTTCACAAAGCGCATCTTCACATCATAAAGAATGCCTTTCAGCATCCCTTCTTCATCCGACGTAAGATTTCCCTTTGTCTTTTCCTGTAAAAGCATCAAGGTATCAATACCATGACGGGCCAGATCATAATCAATCTGCTTCTTTCCTGTTGTGGGATCAGCTATTTCACCCAGATGATAAAGCACTGAAGTATTGAGAGACATGACAAAAGCAGGAAAGGTCACATTAGGCATAACACACTTCCCCTCTCGATCAGGAACCTTACCTTCTCCACAAGGACAGCCCTGTTCTTTTTGTTCATCCATAGCGTAACCCCCAACTCCTTTAATCCGTCTTTCTCAAACCACAGTAACAGAAAATATCGTGACCACCACAGGAAAGCCGTAACAAAATAGCTTAAGGCCAGAATGGTTAATTTGTTACGGCTCCTAAAATATCAAGCTATCCAGCTTGTTATTTATAACGTACCATCTCCAGGGCAATAGCCCCATCAATATACTCAAGGGCCTGGACTTCAGCCAATAATTCTTTAGAAATCGGCACATTGGTATTGAGGAAAATAACATTCTGTTCACTCGCCTCTTCCCGGCCAACTGTCATCCTGGAGATATTGACGCCGGCCTTACCCAGGGTCGTGCCAAGCTCACCGATCACACCCGGCACGTCTTTATTATAAACCAGAAGCATCGGTCCTGCCGGAAGCGCTTCCAGACGGAAGGCATTCAACCGGACCAGACGTGGCTCTTTTTTACCAAAGACGGTTCCCATCAGGACATTCTCGCTCTCGCTGGATTTAACCCTGATGGTCAAGGTGTTGGTAAAATCATCAGACTGTTCTGTTCTGGACTCGACCACTCGAATCCCCCGCTCCTTGGCAATAACCGGGGCGTTCACGTAGTTAACCGCCTCCTGGAGGATCGGGGTAAACAGTCCTTTCAAAAAGGCAACGGTAATGGGGCTGGTATTCATGTCCGCCAGATCACCACTGTATTCAATGCTCACATCCTGCACACTTCCTTTGGCGATCTGCATATGCAGGGAACCCAACATCTCTCCCAAAGTGATATAGGGACCAACCTGGGCCAGCACGTCGCCGCTGACCGAAGGTACATTCACCGCGTTGGCAATAACCCCGGTCTTCAGATAATCAGCCACCTGCTCGGCAATGGTCAAGGCCACATTTTCCTGGGCCTCACTGGTGGAAGCGCCAAGATGCGGCGTACAGATAAAATTATTCAACCCGAGCATCGGGCAGTTTTCCATATTTGTTGGCTCCACGGCAAAAACATCAAGGGCCGCGCCGGCAATCTCACCATCAACCAAGGCTTTATACAAGGCCGCCTCATCACAGACACCACCGCGCGCACAATCAATGAACATGGCATCTTTTTTCATGTTCTTGAAGAACTCGGTGGACAACACCTTGTCCGTCTCCTTGGTCAGCGGGACATGGACTGTGATATAATCAGAGCGTTTGGCCAGATCTTCTATGCTGACCAACTCCACTCCCAGCTTATCCACCAGATCTTTAGGCATATGGGGATCATAGGCAATGACCTTCATCCGCAATCCCTGCGCCCTGTTGGCAACAATAGCACCAATCCGGCCAATACCAAAAATACCCAAAGTTTTGCCAGTCACCTCACGACCCATGAAGCTCTTCTTCTCCCACTTCCCTGCCTTCATGGAGGCAGTGGCCTGAGGGATATTTCGTGACAGGGACATCATCATGGCAATGGCGTGCTCGGCAGCCGTTGTGGCATTGCCATCAGGCGCGTTCATAACCACAATCCCTTTCTGGCTGGCCGCCGGGATATCCACATTATCAAGACCGATACCGGCTCGCCCAACAACTCGCAATTTACCGGCCGCGGCAATGATCTCAGCAGTCACCTTGGTAGCGCTGCGAATCACCAGACCATCATAATTGCCAATAATCTTCTTCAACTCTTCTGGAGCAAGGCCGGTATTGATATCAACCTCCAGACCGGCATCACGTAAGATCTGCGCTCCAGCAGGAGACAGATTATCACTAATCAGTACTTTCATTTTAACTCCTCATAAGTCATAAATAAGTCATAATGCGAATATAATTCTTTATGGTCAACCTAACCCATATCCACCCAGAATGGACAGATATAAGGAAATTTTATCCATTGCAAAACCTTACCTGAAATCGCCACACCAGCATCAATAATTTCCGAATCTCACGACAAAATTTCACAAAAAGATAAATACTATACAAGTTTCGACCAAAGAGAACAACAAAAATACAACACTTTTCCATAAACCAATTTTCATCGCACAACCCCTGCAAACAGGGTCGAATATGCCTCTCCGTCATCATAGCTATTGAACAATAGAGTTGAAAACGATATAAAGAGATCTTTTCATGTTTTATTCTACGTTACAACTATACTGATCAGCCAAACCGATCATTCTAAGGAGTTTTCATGACAGAAACACGACTACGCTTTCCGCCGAGTCCAACCGGTTATCTCCATATTGGCGGGGCCCGGACCGCCCTTTTCAACTGGCTCTATGCAAAAAAAACCGGCGGCAAACTGATCCTGCGCATTGAGGACACGGACACCGAACGTTCCACCCAAGACTCAATCCAGGGTATCCTCGACGGCCTGAACTGGCTGGGTATTGACTGGGACGAAGGTCCCTATTTCCAAACAGAATTCAGCACCGATCATCTGGCCGCCGCCAACCAGATGCTGGCGGAAGGGAAAGCCTACAAATGCTTCTGCACCAAAGAAGAGCTTGAGGCCAGAAAAGAAGCGGCCATGGCCGCCAAACAGGAAATGGGCTACAATGGAGCCTGCCGCAACCTGACTCCTGAACAGGTTGCAGAAAAAGAGTCAGCGGGACTGCCCTTTGTCATCCGCTTCAAGGTGCCTGAACGCAACGGCATGCTCGGTTATGACGACAAGGTCCTCGGGCGTATTGAACACAGTTACAACGAGGTTGATGACTTTGTCATTGTCCGCTCCAACGGCAAGCCCCTCTACCTGCTCTGCAATGTGGTGGATGATATTCGTGACCGGATCACCCATGTGCTTCGCGGCCAGGATCACATGACCAATACCACCCGTCAGGTTCTGCTCTACGAGGCGTTGGGCGCCCCCATGCCGGTCTTTGCCCATATGCCGCTTACTCTCGACCTGAAAAAAGCCAAGATCTCCAAGCGCAGCCATGGCGAGATCGTCGCCGTTCATTTTTACAAAGAACACGGTTTTATCCCCTGGGCCTTCTGCAATTTCCTTGTCCTTCTCGGCTGGTCACCAGGTGACGACACAGAGATCTTTTCCCGCGAGGAACTGATTGAGGCTTTTACCCTAGAACGGATCAACAAATCCAACTCCATCTTCAACTACCGCAAGGGAGATGAAAAATTCTTCACCGACCCCAAGGCTATTGCCATCAATGAACAGTATCTACGCACCATGGACATTGGAGAGATTGGCGACATGGTCCAGAAAGTCCTCGAGAAAGAAGGTTTATGGAATGCAGCCTATGCCGGTGAAAAAAAGGAGTGGTACCTGCACACCTTGGCCCTGATTCGCGACCGCTTTCATACCCTCAATGATTTCGCAACCCTTGGTCGCGCCTATTTTGCCGATGATTTCCAGGTAGAGCAAAAACCACTTGAGAAAAACTTGCTCAAATTCCCAGACCTCAAGGAATGGCTGCCTCTGCTTGCCGACCGCTATCAAGCCCTTGAGCAGTTCACGACCGAGGAGACGGAACGGGTGGCGAAAGAGTTGGCCGAGGAGAAGGAAGTTAAACCCGGCGTCATTGTCAATGGCATGCGCACCGTGGTCACCGGGCAACTGGCCGGCCCTTCCATGTATGATATCCTTATGACCCTGGGCCGGGACAAGGTAGTTCAACGTCTCCGCAATGTTAACAGGTTCTTTCAACAGGCAGATTGAAAAACAATTCATTTGACAGAGAGCAGGATAAAAAAATCATGACAGACAGCACTGAAAACTCACCCGAAGCAAGGCCTCTGGATTTTATCCGTCAGATCATTGCCGAAGACCTGCGGACCGGTAAACACCAGCACCCCGTAACCCGTTTTCCGCCTGAGCCCAATGGTTTTCTCCACATTGGACATGCTAAATCCATCTGCCTCAACTTCGGTATTGCTGTCGAAAACAATAGTCCCTGCCACATGCGCTTTGATGACACCAATCCCAGCAAGGAAGAATCCGCCTATGTAGAATCAATCAAAAAGGATGTCCAATGGCTGGGCTTTAACTGGGGCCAGAATCTCTTCTACGCCTCCGATTATTTTGACCGGTTGTATGACTATGCCATCCAACTGATCAAGCTCGGCCGCGCCTACGTATGCGAACTCTCAGCAGAAGAGATCCGGGCCTACCGCGGCACCCTCACCGAACCCGGCAAGGAAAGCCCGTATCGGGACCGAACGATTGAGGAAAACCTGGATCTTTTCCAGCGGATGAAAGCGGGTGAATTTGCTGAAGGCAGCCGTGTCCTGCGGGCCAAGATTGACATGAATTCCCCCAACCTCAACATGCGCGACCCGGTCATCTACCGGATCCTGAAGGTTGCCCACCATCGTACCGGAGATACATGGTGCATCTATCCCATGTACGACTACACCCACTGCCTCTCCGATGCCATTGAAGGGATCACCCACTCCCTCTGTACCCTGGAGTTTGAAGACCACCGCCCTCTTTACGACTGGTGCCTGGACACTCTGAAAACAGAATGCCATCCCCGGCAGATTGAATTCGCCCGCCTCAACCTGACCTATACGGTCATGAGCAAACGCAAGATTCTGCAACTGGTGCAGGGCGGCTACGTTGCCGGCTGGGATGATCCACGCATGCTCACCATCTCCGGCCTCAGGCGGCGTGGTTATCCCGCCGCCGCCATTCGCAAATTCTGCGCTGATATCGGTATTGGCAAGAGAGAAAGCTGGATCGATATGAGCGTTCTCGAAGGCGCGGTGCGTGATAATCTCAACGAGACAGCACCCCGAGTCATGGCCGTGCTCAATCCTTTGAAGGTGATCATTGATAATTATCCCGAGGGACAAAGTGAAGAACTCGAGGCCCAGAATCATCCCCAGAGGCCGGAGATGGGCAGCAGGACAATCCCCTTTTCCCGAGAGATCTACATTGAACGGGAAGATTTTATGGAAGATCCACCCAAAAAATTCTTTCGCCTGGGGCCAGACCGTGAAGTCCGTCTGCGCTACGGCTATTTTATCCGCTGCGTCTCCGTGGTCAAGGATACTGTCACGGGAGAGATCACGGCGATCCACTGCACCTATGACCCGGAAACACGAGGCGGTTCCGCCCCCGATAGCCGCAAGGTCAAAGGCACCATTCACTGGGTCTCCGCAGCGCACGCCATTTCGTGTCCGATACGGCTCTATGACCGCCTTTTCTTGAGCGAAAATCCTGATGCAGACAAAAATGTCGACTTCAAAGAACATCTAAATCCGAACTCTCTGACCACTCTTGACCACTGCATGCTTGAACCATCTCTGGGCAAAACGCAACCGGGAGAGTCCTTCCAGTTTGAACGAAACGGCTATTTCTGTACCGATCTGATCGATGCTCAGCCAGGCGCCCCAGTCTTCAACCGTATCGTCACCCTCAAGGATTCCTGGATAAAGACTGACAAATGAAACAACGGGGTCGTCAGGCCTCACCTAAAACCAGATAAGAACCTGGCGATTCCACCCCTGTCATTGTGAAGTCCAGATGAGAGAGGTGTAGTTCTTTGAGTCGATATCCGGTGATATTAGCAGGGAGCAAAACCGGGAGTGCGCGGGAAAGGAATCACCTCCCGGATATTGGCCATCCCGGTGACAAACTGCACCAACCGCTCAAAACCAAGGCCAAAACCGGAATGGGGAACCGTACCATAGCGTCGGAGATCAAGATACCATTCATAACCGCTCGGCTCAATTCCCGCCTGTTGCATCCGGGCCAGCAGGACATCATATCGCTCCTCGCGTTGACTGCCGCCAATAATCTCACCAATCCCCGGCACCAGGATATCCATGGCCGCCACCGTCCGCCCATCTTCACTGACCCGCATATAAAAGGGTTTGATCGCGGCCGGATAATCAGTGACAATCAATGGCCGCTGATAAATCGTTTCCGTTAGATAGCGTTCATGCTCTGATTGCAGGTCAATTCCCCATTGCACCGGATAGGTGAAAGATTGCTTTGACTGCAAAAGTTCCTCTACCGCCTGGGTATAGGTAATATGAGCAAATTCCTGATCAACCACCTGCTGGAGTCTGGCAAGTAACCCCTTGGCAATAAACCGGTCAAAAAGGGCCAAATCCTCGGCACACTCGGCTAGAACCAGCCGCACAAGATATTTCAACATCTCTTCCGCCACATGCCTGTTTCCCTCCAGATCACAGAAGGCCATTTCCGGTTCAACCATCCAAAACTCGGCCAGATGCCTGCTGGTATTAGAATTTTCCGCCCTGAAAGTAGGACCAAAGGTATAGACATTGCCCAGAGCCTGGGCATAGACCTCGGCCTGCAACTGGCCGCTCACGGTTAGACCGGCAGGGCGACCAAAGAACTCGCCGCCGCTCTCCTCGCCCACTTTGACCTCAGAAGCATGAGAGGGAGTAGTTACCTGAAACATCTCGCCCGCACCCTCGCAGTCACTGGTGGTGATGATCGGCGTATGCACCTGGATAAAGCCACGATCCTGAAAAAAGGTATGCACCCCATAGGACAGCCGGGAACGAACCCGGGCCACCGCCCCCAAGGCATTGGTACGGGGCCGCAGATGGGTAATATTACGCAAAAACTCAAAAGAATGCTGTTTTTTCTGCAAGGGGTAGGACTCTGGATCGGCCCATCCCAGAACCTGCACCTCGGTGGCCCGCAGCTCAACCGCCTGGCCCTTGGCTGGTGACTCCTGCAAAATGCCGGTTACCAAAACACTGCAACCAACACTGAGCTTTTTGACCTCATCCCCATAATTGGCCAAAGTCTGATCAGCAATGACCTGGATATTGGCCAGACTTGAGCCGTCACCCACCTCAATAAAAGAAAAGCCACTGGCATCCCGTCTGGTTCTCACCCAGCCCGCAACCTGTAGCTGCTCGCCTATCTGCGGGGCAGCAAGAACATTCGCTATCCGTTTTTTCATCAAACAAACTCTTTTAAATGAGAGGAGTTAAGCCTTCAGCGTTCAGCAGACATGAAAATCAAACCATTGTCTTCAGGGTACTGAACACCACTAACCAATAGCGGGATATTCCCGGCAGTACAGCACCATTTCCCCCTGACCGGGCAGTTCATCCAAACGTTTTCCGGTCAACCGGGCAAGATGAGCCCCAACCACCGGACACTTGACAGTCAAAAGAAAGAAAATATCCGCACCTGTTTCGGAAACTGCCTCCGACAATGTCTCAAAATTCCCCTGACCTTTGGAGAGAATAAGATCGGCCCGCTGAAAGACATGCAAAAACTCAGCCGAGCAACTGGCCAGGGGTGTTCCAGGACATGTCGTCCCATTAGTAATAATCCGGGCATAGTGATCAAGGCCGCAGTCCATGGCATCCGCAAACAGGGCATCATTAATAATAGGCCCTTCTTTCACCGCCACCGTCACCTCCAACCCCAGATCGACAAAACAACGAATAACCAGGGAATCATAGACAATCTCACCGCAGTTATCGACAAGGTACAACACACTGGATCTTGCAGGCAACCGGCTGACCCGCTCCAACAACAGCCGGCTCTCATCAACAGCAAAGGGAATTATTCGAGCCCGCGCCATAGCTGCCCCCACGTCAAAACGGGCCATCGCCCCATAATCAATGATATTGCCGGCAATAGCCAGACGCAGAGCGGCAACCAAGGGCACCTCACTCTGCTCAACTTCCCGCAGGAGATCAGGCAGGATGGCAAGAGCCTGATCATTTGACGCTTTTTTAATAGCCAGATAAGGATCAGCGCAACCGGTGACCTTGGCAATGGCTGCATACACTGCCACCGAATTTTCCGGTGGAGTCAACGACATCTCCATCTGCGGCAGCAAAGCCGCGACCGTTCGGGCCACATCCAGATGCACGACCTCATCGGTCGTACTGATCCGCGCCACCCGTAGAGCCTGACCCATAAAACAGGCAAGGCAGTCAACAGAGGTCTTCATAACAGGTATCCTTGCCGCACATTGGCCATGGCAGCAAAAATCGAGGCCTTAATCCCTGGATCTTGCTGATAAAGAATAGGCAACATCTTCCGCAGATGATCACGCCGGGTATTCCCGGCCAATGGGCAAAGATTGTCAACCGGTACCAGACCAAGACTGGCAGCAATATCCTGCACCTCATGTTTTTCAATATAGGCCAGTGGGCGGATAAGGGTCAGCCGGCCGTCAAAAAGGCATTGCCTTGGCACCATGGTAGAAAGATTACCACTATAGAACATATTCAAAAAAAGGGTCTCAATGAGATCGTCCTTATGATGACCAAACGCGATCTTGTTGCACCCATACTCCTGGGCCAGATCAAAAAGCTGGTGACGACGCTGGCGGGAACAAAGAAAGCAACTCCACTCGGGCTGGTCTTTATCCCTCCGGGGAACAGGCGACACTGGGTCAGGGAAGCAAGATGAACCCGAGCCCCCGTCCATGGTTCGCACCTCAGCAAGCTCCCTGGCCTTTTCCACAACCAGAGGGATTCCGAATCGATGCAATTGCCGACGTATCTCTTCAACCGGATTTATACCGCCATCACCCTCCCCCCAAAACCCCATATCAATATGGACAACACGCAAGGTGTAATGGATAGGGGCCTTCTTCAACCACATCTGCAGCAACCAGGCCAGCACCAGACTATCCACCCCACCGGACACGGCAACCAGCACACAATCACCATGACTGAGCATGGAATAGGCCTGCATGGCCTGGCCGATACGCCTGTTGACCTGCCTGGGGAGAATTGTTTCTGATCTCATTAGAAGCTGTTACGAAATAACCATCGCCATGACACTGCTGCCTTGCTAACCATTTCGTTTACAGCTCTCTATACCGGTCACGACAGTTCAATGTTGCGATTATTTTTGCACGACGGCTTGCCATAAAAAATGCCTGCTGAATTTGCTTCACGCAAAACCAGCAGGCAACCATAAAACAGGAATAACAAACAACCTGGCAGGGTTTGTTATTTTTGAAGATACGGACAGTCAGCCAGACGTTCTTTCAACCCCTGACGCACCAGCTCTTCTACCGTAATCCATTTAAAACCGCGATTTTTGACCTTGCCGATGGTAAGCAGATTACTTGACAACGCCTCCTGGGTCTCATCAAAAGAAGCGGCCCAGAGGACCATACCAGTATCTACATGCGTGAGAACCATTTCAAAGGCGGCAGAGGCGGGAGAATTCACCGACAGATCACTTCCATCCCGCTCATGAAAACGAGTCACCTTGACCTCAAGAACCGCGTTGGCATTCAGCTTGGCACCAAGTGCCTTCATCTGCGCCAGACGACCGCCAGCCGCATCGGTCAGCAAGGCGTCCAGTTGCCCCTCTGTCACCATATGAGCCTTGTTATCCTTCACCAGCTCCGCGCTAATCACCCCATCAACAAACCCGGCCACACTTTCAGAAGTTGACGTGCCTTTACGCGCCGAGTTCATAGCCTTTTCAACCATCACTGTTGGCATCACAATAACACCTGTGAGCGGCTGAAGTGTTGCCGTTTTCTCTTCTGCCTGCTCACCCTTTTTTCCCATACAGGCGGAAAAAAAGACAGAACATAAAAAAGCCACCATCAAGATACTGGTTATTTTCCTCACTCTTGTTTTCACTAATGACCTCACTTAAAATTATACAGACATCTCATAATCCCAAACACCCCTACAACATTTCTTACAGCACGCCCTTTGAAGACAAGGCCCCTGTCACTAAAGGATTTAAGCCAGTGGCCTGAGCCATCGCCCGAGCCAGACCCTTGAAAATCGCCTCTATGATATGATGACTGTTTTCGCCATGCAGTAGATCAATATGCAGGCTCACCCCGGCATGTTGAGAAAACGCCCGCATAAACTCAAGGGCCAGGGCAGTATCAAAGGCTCCCAGCTTCTGATCAGGAACTGCAACGCCATAGTGCAAAAAAGGTCGATTGGAGAGATCGACCACAACACGTGCCAGTGTCTCATCCATAGGCAGGTAACTCAAACCATACCGGTTTATCTCACATTTACCCCCCAAGGCTTTCGCAAAGGCCTGCCCCAGACAGATTCCCACATCCTCCACCGTATGATGGTCATCAACCTCAACATCACCTATTGCCTTGATCTCAAGATCAAAAAAACCATGCACAGCAAAAAGGGTCAACATGTGATCAAGAAAAGGAACCGCAGTATCTATTTTGGCAATACCAGTCCCGTCAATCAGCAAGGCCAGCTGAATATCTGTTTCACGGGTAACACGATGAACCAGACCATGCCGTTTTTCCATTGCATTCATACTCTTTCCTTACAAAGGAGATTATCCCTGCCAATGAATTAACACCCAAGCAAGGCTGTTTTCGACCAACAACAAACTCATGATTAGATAATTACTCTATTTATTCTATTCTTTAAAGAGCACCATCTCATTTTTTATCTCATCCCATTTTTTTAACAATAGTGACTCAAAACAGAACTCTTTTTTATTGACAAGAGACTCCCAGACTTGTTAGAGTATTTTCGTTTTTACTTTATAGATATCGAGCGGGAGTAACTCAGTGGTAGAGTGCAACCTTGCCAAGGTTGAAGTCGCGAGTTCGAATCTCGTTTCCCGCTCCATTAAAGATTCGAAAAGGTTCGACACAGTTCGAACCTTTTTTTATTCATTGTACCAATCAGCATTTCGAGGAACACCATGAAAACCTATCTGGCTCCAGTTAACGAGATCGAAAGAAAATGGTATGTCGTCAATGCCGAAGACAAGGTTCTCGGCCGCCTGGCATCAGAAGTCGCGTCTCGTCTGCGCGGCAAACACAAACCAACTTTTTCCACCTTTATCGACAACGGTGATTTCATCATCATCACCAATGCCGACAAAATTAAATTAACTGGAAAGAAATGGGACGACAAAAAATACTACCGTCATACCGGATGGATGGGCGGGATTAAGGAACAAAACGCCAAAAAATTGTTAGAAGTACACCCAACACACCTCATCTTGAAGGCTGTCAAGGGGATGCTTCCAAAAAACAAACTTGGCGATCAACAGCTCAAAAAACTTAAAATTTATGTTGGCAATGAGCATCCACATGCAGCTCAACTGCCTGCTGAATTAGATATTTAATTTTTCGCGGAGAAAGCAACCATGGCTCAAAATCGTTTTTATGCCACAGGGAAAAGAAAAACAGCAGTTGCCAGAGTATGGATTACTCCAGGCAGTGGCAAGGTCATTGTCAACACCATGAGCGCGGATGACTATTTCGGTGGCACTTTCAAGACCTACAAAATAGCAACACCCTTCAAGGTAACCGACAATTTTGAAGGCTACGATGTTATCGCCACCTTAAAAGGCGGCGGAAAATCTGCTCAGGTAGATGCGTTGACCCATGGAATTTCCAGGGCTCTGCTGCATGTTAATCCTGACAATAGATTACCCCTGAAAAAATCAGGCCTTCTGACCCGCGACCCCCGCATGAAAGAGCGGAAAAAATATGGTCAGAAAGGCGCGCGCGCCAAGTTCCAGTTCTCTAAACGTTAATTATTTTCTCTATTTAACGCCTTCGTTCTTGCTTGAAGGATGATACACTGTTGCTTCAAGTCTGAAGGAACTTGTAACGGAAAGGAAAATCGCTTTATCAGAGGGAATAACAGAACATCTGTTATTCCCTTTTCTCATTTCATCAGGTATCCATCATGTTAAACGTCGCAATTATTGGCGCCTCAGGCTACACAGGCGTTGAGCTGGCCAGGATTCTCTGCAACCATCCAGATGTCCAACTTACTGCCGCCACTTCAAGACAATATGCGGGCCAACCCCTGTCCCAGGTGTTCCCTAGTCTGCGCCAAAAAACCAGTCTTATCTGCGAAAATCTCAGCATTGAAGAACTGTGTACCAGGGCTGATTTCTTTTTCACCGCCGTACCCCACAAAACGGCCATGAACATTGTCCCGGATCTCCTCATGGCCGGGAAGAAAGTCGTGGATCTTTCGGCGGATTTCCGGCTGCGTGATGTTGCTGTTTACGAGGAATGGTATCAAAGACATACCGCCGCCGAACTGCTCAAGGAAGCGGTGTACGGCCTACCCGAATTATATCGAGATCAGATCCGCACCAGCCGACTCATTGCCAATCCTGGCTGCTACCCTACGTCAATTATTCTGGCATTGGCCCCTCTCTTAAAGGCAGGTGCTATTGACCCGCAGTCAATTATCGCCGATTCAAAATCAGGAACATCCGGGGCAGGCCGCTCGGCTCAAGTGGGTTCACTGTACTGCGAAGTAGCAGATGGTTTCCGGGCCTACAAGGTTGGCGGCACGCATCGCCATACCCCTGAGATTGAGCAGGAAATCAATACATTCCTGCAAAAACCGGTACGAATTTCTTTTACCCCGCATCTTCTGCCCATCTCACGCGGCATCTTGAGCACTATCTATGCCCAACTGAAACCAGGGATTCAACAAGCAGACATCAGCCAGCTTTACGACAAGATGTATGCGCAAGAACCCTTTGTCCGCGTTCTCCCCGAAAACAACTTTCCCGCCACCCAGTATGTGCGCGGGTCAAACTTTTGTGACATTGGCTTCAAAATTGACACACGAACCGGCCGCATCATCATCTTGTCGACCATTGACAATATTGTCAAAGGCGCTGCCGGTCAGGCTGTCCAGAATATGAATCTGATGTGCGGCTTTACCGAAACCGCCGGACTGGAAGGCGCGCCCTTTTTCCCCTAAACATTCAGGGTACGGGACTTTGAATAAGTAGGAGCTCAACCTGCCATGCGCAACATAAAACTCACCATCGCCTATGATGGAACCGATTATGGTGGCTGGCAGAGACAAAAAAATGCCATCACTATTCAGGGAGAGATTGAACGGCGGCTCCAGATCATAACCAATAAGCCAGTATCTCTGAACGGCGCCGGCAGAACTGATGCTGGAGTGCATGCCAAGGGAATGATAGCAAATTTTCACACCGAGGCCACCATTCCCTGCCCGGCCTTAACCAGAGGACTGAATGGACTGCTTCCACGATCCATCCGTATCATGGATGCCTGTGAAGAAGTCGATGGTTTTCATGCCCGCTTCTCGGCCAAGGCCAAGACCTATACCTACGCCCTGTTTACCGGCCAAATCCAGCCCCCCATGCAACGCCTCTACTCGGTGCATCTACCTCACCTCCCACAACAGACAAACATCAATCTCTGCCTCGAAAAAATCACAGGAACCCATGATTTTGCCAGTTTTGAGGCATCAGGATCCCGCGACCTCAACGCCCCGAGTGTCCGCGGATCCGTGCGCACCGTTTATGAGGCAACTTTTACCCAAATCACCCCGGAAATATCCCAGTTCCAATTCACCGCTGATGGCTTCTTGCGGCACATGGTGCGTAATCTGATAGGCACTTTACTGGAAACAGGAAAAGGTAGACGCAGCATTCTGGAATTTGAACAAACACTCCAGGCAAAATCAAGAAGTACGGCAGGTCCAACAGCGCCTGCCCACGGTCTCGTTCTCGAAAAAATCTTTTACTAAATTCACCTTTTGTTGTTTCTCTTTTCCTGTTGCCAAAAAGAAATGAAACAGGTACAGGAATGAAAATGAGTTTTTCAAAATACCCTTCATCAAAGCAATAATGGGAACAAACAAAAGCGTGAAAGAAATGATCAAAAAATGCAATGCATTCCTTTCATCCTTTTAAAGACTTACCCTTTAATTCTCTTTTCAACAGGATACTAAAATGAGTTCTCCAATAATCACACTGGCAGACAGAGTTATTAACATCAAACCCTCTCCAACCCTGGCAGTAAATGCCAAAGCCAAGGCACTAAAGGCTGCAGGTGAGGACATCCTGAACTTCAGCGTCGGTGAACCCGACTTTGACACCCCACCCCATGTCTGTGAGGCAGGGAAAAAAGCGATTGATGAAGGATTTACCCGGTACACTGCTGTCCCTGGCATGCCTGAATTACGCGAGGCCATCTGCCAGCGCCTGCAGAAAGACAAAGGGCTTTCCTACACAATGGATGAGATCCAAGTCGCCTGCGGCGGCAAGCATGGCCTCTACAATATGTTCCAGGCAGTGATCAATCCCGGTGACGAGGTTCTTATTCCCACGCCCTACTGGGTCTCCTATCCACCCATGGTGCAGCTGGCAGGTGGCACGCCGGTATTGGTTCCCCTTTTGGAACAGGACAACTTTGACCTCAACCCTGATATCCTCCATAAATATGCCACCAACAAAACCCGGGCTATCATTATCAATTCCCCGTCCAATCCGACAGGTTCAGTTTTTTCAGTCGAGGCCCTGCAGGCCATTGGCAAAATGGCCCTTGAAAACGGCTGGTTAATCATCACCGATGATATCTATGACACCATCACCTATATGGACACCAAGCTCCCTCACATTCTGGAAGTTGACGACAAACTAAAAGAGCAGACTTTGATCCTGAACGGCGTCTCGAAGTCCTTTGCCATGACCGGATGGCGGATCGGGTGGACGGCCGGGCCAAAACATATCATTACCGCCATGAATAAAATCCAGGGCCAATCAACATCCAACCCCACATCTATTTCCCAGAAGGCCGCCTTGGCTGCAGTCACTGGTCCACAGGATTTTCCCAAGACCATGCAGAAGGCCTTTCTCCCCAGACGGGATTTTTTTGTTGAAGACCTGCGCTCCATAACTGGGGTGAGTTGTGTCAATCCCAAAGGAGCATTTTACGTTTTTCCCAATTTCTCCACATTCTTTGGAAAGACATTCAACGGCAAGGCCATTAACAATTCAGTGGATCTGGCCGATTACTTCCTTGATGAGGCAAAAGTAGCCTCTGTGCCAGGAGCCGCCTTCGGAGCCGACGATTTTGTCCGATTCTCCTTTGCCACCTCTATGGAGATCATCAAAGACGGCATGAGCAGGATAAAAAAAGCACTCAGCAATCTCGAAGGATAATATCTGAAAAAACAAAAACCGGTTGCAGGGTATGCTGCAACCGGTTTTCAACGCTTACTTCACTCAAGAATTCTGCCAGCTTCGTCCTCTTTCCTTCAATCCCTCCACTAAATCGATTATTTCTTCAATATTAAGAGCTGCTTGGTCAGCAGTGATTGTTTTGCAAGCAAAGACTGGAGCTTCCACGGTGATGACAGACAGGCCCTGCTGGCGCTGCAGGTGGACATTACATCACAAAAAGCAAGAAATTCTGCCAAGGCATCACTCATAACCTGGCCTTTACGGGAAATCACCTGAAGTTGCCGCTTCATGTCGACCCCTTCCACTTTTAAACTTTTCAACCAGCCATGCTCCACTTCACGACACACCGTCAAAGACGAAAGGCAGGCAATTCCTACCCCTGATTCAACCGCCCGCTTAATTGCTTCCGGATGCCCCATCTCCATGATCACGTGAACCTGATCAAGATATGCCTTCATCTTCTCACGAAATATGGCAACGGTCCCCGATCCCTCTTCCCGCATAATCCATCGAGTATTCTTGAAATCTGTCTTCACATTAAATATCTCATTGCTGGCCAGAGGATCAGCAGGACCAACCAGAATCACCAGTTCATCCTTAAACCAGGGACGTATTATGGTATCAGGATGTTTTACCGGACCTTCAACAAAACCAATATCAGCCTTGCCTTCACGAATAAGGGTCTCAGCATAACGGGTATGATGAACAAGCATGTTAATACCGACTTGGGCATGCATCCGTTTAAAGGCACCAATCAAATAAGGGAGGAGATAGTCACCAATGGTGGTACTGGCCACGATATTGATATGCCCGGTAAGCTCATCATTCTTTTCAGACATAATGCTCTCAACGTTACTGACCTGACAGACAATCTCTTTGGCAAGAGGTAATAGATATCGACCTCGCTCATTCAAGAGCAAACTCCGACCATGACGATCAAACAGAGGGCCGGCAAGCTGGTTTTCAAGTTCAGCCAAGGCCATACTCACCGCGGATTGGGTCACAAATAATTTTTTACTTGCCTTGGTAACCTGAGCAGTCTCGGCCACTGCAATAAATATTTCTAATTGTCTCAAGGTGATAGACATTCACTTTTTCCTTATTCAATATTGCTTATAAAAAATATCTTTTTTTTAGATTAGCGATTCGGCACTTTATCACGTATATACTTTTTCTCAATACTTTTCATGGATGTTCTCTCTAATCAGTAAATATTCCTATGAAATTAAACAAATAATTCACAATGCAAACATGAATAGCCATTCATTATTCAGTTGACAAGCATTCAGGACTTCATTATAAAGGCATTCATTAATGAAGGGCTGATCGTTCAATCAATATAAGGAGCGTGAATATGGAGTTTCAATTTTCAGACTTTCTTTATCGCGACAATGTCCTCTGGATTGCGGCCTTCACCTTGGGTGGTCTCGCTTTTGCTTTTGGCCCCATCGCCATTGTTTATCTCCTCATGCCTCGCGGCACCCGTCAATTCGAAAACAGAAACAAGCAAGCCATTGAGTGCGGCATGGTTCCCATTGGTGACAGCTGGGTACGTTATGGCGTTGTTTTTTTTCTGTATACCCTCATCTTTCTGGCCTTTGACGTCGATGTTCTTTTTCTGTTCCCGGTTGCCCTTGCTTACAATAATGAGATGTTTGCCTATAGGGATTTTGTAGAAATCGTCATCTTTGTCGGGATTTTATCACTCGCAATCGTTTACGCATGGACAAAGGGAGTATTCAAGTGGGAACGCAAAATATACCTTCACCGTTAGAAGCAGTACCTTCATCATTTGTTCAATTTGCCATCGCCGACAAACTGATCAATCTAGGCCGGGCAAATTCCTTATGGCCACTTACTTTCGGTTTGGCATGTTGCGCCATTGAGATGATGGCAACAGGATGTGCCAGATTTGACATGTCAAGATTTGGCGCCGAGGTCTTTCGCCCATCGCCACGACAAAGTGATGTGATGATTGTAGCCGGCACCATTTCCAAAAAAATGCAACCGGGCATAAAAACACTCTACGATCAGATGCCTGAACCTAAATGGGTTATGGCGTTAGGCAACTGTGCTATCTCGGGTGGACCTTTTGCATTTGAAGGACAGTATGGCATTGTCTTGGGCGCCGACCAGTTTTTACCGGTTGATGTCTATATCCCCGGATGCCCTCCACGGCCAGAGGCGCTCCTGCAGGGCATCATTGAGCTCGAACATAAAATTTCCGGCTGGAAAAGATGGAAAGACCCTGAAGCTGTATAAACAAATTACAGCTTCCACGCCAAGTTTAATGCAATAAAGTCAACATCTTAAACCGCATCACACTCCTTCGGAGCCACAGGATCATGATATTAGAAACAACACAACAAGCACTGCAAGCACTCTTTGCCGGATCTGTTCCAGCAGATGGAGCTGAGGCTGCTACCCCTAGGGGTAATGGTGTTATCACTCGTAATTACAAAATCCATGGATACCATCTTGACGCTCAGGTTGCCACAGACCAACTTCTTGCAGCTGTCACTATTCTTGATCATGCTGGATTTTTTATTGAAAGTATCACCGGTGTTGACTGGATTAAAGAAAACCAGATGGAAGTCATCTATGATTTCTCCCGTTACGACTTTGACACCTGTCGAGTGGTTATCCGCACCAGAGTTCCTCGTGATCAACCCTTAGTGCCCACTATTTCCACAATATACGCCGGAGCAAACTGGCATGAGCGGGAGACCCATGATTTTTTTGGCATCAAGTTCACGGGTCACCCCCACCTCGTTCCCCTGCTCCTTCCTGAAGATGCAGATTTCCATCCACTCTTAAAGGATTTCAAGGCATGAGCGCACCAATTCAACTCCGACCGGATGAAACATTTATCCTGAATGTAGGCCCCCAGCATCCTGCAACCCACGGTGTCCTCCGGGTTAAAATGCAAATGGATGGTGAATATATTGTCAAGTCAGAAACTGTCCTTGGCTATATCCATCGCATGCACGAAAAAATGGGAGAGAACAGAACATACGCCCAGTATCTTCCAAACCTAAGTCGCCTCGATTATCTTGGCGCTTTAGGCTATACCCATGGTCATGTCCTGGCTATAGAACGGGCCGCAGGAATCGAGGTGCCAGAACGTGCTGAGTATATCAGGGCCATCACCGTTGAACTCAATCGAGTGGCATCACACCTTTTCTGGTTCGGGGCCTTTGTCATGGACCTTGGTGGCTTCAGCCCTCTTATGTACGCCATTCAGGATCGTGAACATATTCTTGATATGCTGGAGGCAGTAACCGGCGCCCGTTTAACCTATTGTTATTACCGTTTTGGTGGTCTCTACAATGATGTGGACGATGATTTCACTGAGGCAGCAAAACGTTTTATCCCCCGCATGCGTAAATCTCTCAAAAAATATGACGCCTTGGTGACAGGCAATATTATCTTTCAAAAACGCCTGGAAGGGATCGCCCCTGTTTCTGCTGAGATGTGCCGTAAATATGGGGCCACTGGCCCCGTTGCCAGAGGATCTGGAATCAACTTTGATGTCCGCAAAAATGAGCCATATTCTGTCTACCCTGAATTTGACTTCGACATCCCGGTCTATCATGAATGCGACTCCATGGCTCGCTACAAGGTTCGCATGGATGAAATGGAACAATCACTGCGGATCATCGAACAGGGTTTAGAGAAATTACCTGGCGGTCCTATCATGGCCGAGAAAAAACCAAAGAATATTAAACTGCCAGTAGGTGATTTCTATCAGGCAGTGGAAACCGCACGCGGCAGTTTTGGAATCAGAATCGTCAGCGATGGTGACAAAAATGCCTATCGACTGAAACTGCGCTCACCAACATATTCGAATATGCATCTTTTTGATGAGGCATGTGAGGGGATGTTGATTATGGATGCCCTTGCATTTATGGGAACTTTGGACCTCGTCATACCAGAAATGGACAGGTAATTTCATTTCTAAATCAAAATGGAACAACAACTGACAACAGCTAAGCAGCGATGTTACCATTTGATTGGAAAATGGACTAAGGGAGAAGGACAATGAGTTTAACATTACTAAATGTCATAGTTGCTGTGGTGATAGCCATCGCCTTTGCAGCTGCCAACGCCGCCTATCTGGTCTGGGCTGAGCGTAGAGGTGCAGCCCGCATCCAGCGCCGTCCAGGGCCAAATATCAATGGACCGTTTGGACTGTTGCAGCCACCTCTTGACGGCATCAAACTGATGACCAAACAGTTGATGATCCCGGGAGGAGCTGACAAAATTCTATTTATGGTAGCCCCGGTACTGGCTATGGCACCAGCGATTATGAGTTTTGTCACCATCCCTTTCAGCGAGGGAATCGCCGCCCATAACATGGAGATTGGCGTACTCATGATCTTCGCTTTTGCCTCCATGGGCGCGATGGCAATACTTTTTGCCGGCTGGGGATCTCGCAACAAGTATTCAGTCATGGCCTCGGTCAGAGCAGTCTCACAAAATGTCTCCTATGAAATTCCCATGCTGATCACTGCGATCACCGTGGTCATGGTCAATGGTTCCATGGATCTCAAAGCAATCAGTACAGCCCAGGCTGGTGGTTTCTGGCACTGGAATATCTTTCCATCGCTGCAGAGTCCATTAATGCCTATCTCTTTTATCATTTTTTTCATCTGCTCCTTGGCAGAAACCAATCGTGCCCCCTTTGATCTTGGCGAAGCCGAGAGTGAACTGGTAGCCGGTTTCCACACAGAGTATGGTAGTATGGGCTTTGGTCTCTTCTTTATGGGAGAATATGCAAATATTGTCATTGGCGCCAGCCTGACAACTATTCTTTTTCTTGGTGGTTGGGATTGTCCTTTTGGCATGTTTCCGGGTGTCTGGTGGTTCTTACTCAAAATTTACATCCTTATCGCTACATTTATCTGGATTCGCTGGACCTTCCCCCGAACCACCATTTACGGACTGCTTAATCTGTCCTGGAAAATACTTATTCCTATCTCCTTGTTCAACCTGCTGCTCACAGCAGGATTACTGAAGGTGTTCTAATATGGGCGGTTATTTCAGCGAAATATTCAATGGTAGTAAAAGCTTGCTCATTGGAATGGGTATAACCTTTCGGGAATTTTTCAAACCAACAGTAACTGTTCAATATCCTTATCAGACTATTAAGATGTCGGCACGGTTTCGTGGACATATCGAACTTATTGCCGATGAAGAAGGGAAGCCTAAATGCGTCGTCTGCGGAATGTGCGAGCGCGCCTGTCCTTCTGGCTGTATCACCCTTGGCTCAACCTCGATAGAGATCGAGGTTGACGGCAAGATCAAAAAGAAGAAGGTTTTAAGCAAATACGATCTTGATTTCACCAAATGTTCTCTGTGTGGACAATGTGTTGAAAATTGTAGTTTTGGGGCAATAGAATTTTCAAAAGAATATAATCTTGCGTCTACTCGCAAGGAAGATTACCACTTTAATCTTCTTGAACGATTGAAGCGCTTGGAGGAGAGAAACGCATGAATCCTTCCGTGGCCATAACAGAAGCGCCAGGTCTATTCACCGCTGACGGCCTGACTGGTCTGATATTTCTCATCATGATGGCAGTAACTCTCATTGGTGGAATTATTTCCTGTTGTGCAGAGCGACTAGTACGGGCAGTAGCAGGCCTCATTGTCTGTTTTATCGGGGTGGCCGCCCTCTATTATTTCCTAAACTCGCCCTTTATAGCCATGATGCAGATGCTCATCTATGTGGGGGCCGTCTGTATCACCATTGCCTTTGCCATCATGCTCGCCGCCCCAGAAGAAAGTAAAAAAAATGGCCCGGATGGACCCTTGTCAGGACCTCTGGGATTTATTACTGCAGGTCTGGTCACCATCGGATTGATCGTTATGGCGATGAGGGCAAAATTTACCTCTCTCCCCAAGGTCAGTGATGGGACGATAAAAGAAATGGGAATCCAGCTTCTGACCAGTTATTCCATGGTCTTTGAACTCATATCCATTGTCCTGTTGATTGCAATTATTGGGGCATTAGTTTTGGCCCGTGCTGGGAGGAGCAAATAATGTCTCTACTTACTCTGTACAACAACCTTAACACCTTTCTTTGTCTGGCAGCCATGTTGTTTGGTATGGGCATCTACGGGCTTGTAACCCGTCGAACACTCATCGGGA
The DNA here is from genome assembly GCA_030653035.1 of Desulfocapsaceae bacterium. Lineage (GTDB taxonomy): Bacteria > Desulfobacterota > Desulfobulbia > Desulfobulbales > Desulfocapsaceae > UBA2270. Next base: position 37,494 of record JAUSAB010000051.1, read on the forward strand.
TGCTTATTGCCTCTGAACTGATACTCGCCGCAGCGTCTATTAACTTTATGGCCTTTAACCGGTTTACGGCACCAGACCCCACAGTAGGGCAGGTATTTACCCTTTTCATCATGGCCATTGCCGCAGCAGAGGCCGCCATTGGACTGAGCATAATCATTGCAGTGTATCGAAATTATAAATCTATCGACACTGAAGATCTGGTCGAACTTAAAGGTTAGAAAAAGGAACATCTGTCATGGATATAACAACGGTCAGTTCCGTAAAACTTCTCATAACTCTACTCGTTCCGCTTATTGGCACCCTTGGTGTCATGTTTATGGGGAAAAACGAGAATATCAGGGAAGGCATCTCGTCGGTTGCCTCAATCATCCTGTTTTTACTTGTCGCCTCAATGATTCCGACAGTACTTTCCGGTAAAACTTTGATCTTTCACATGTTCAGCATCCTTCCCGGAGTCAGCGTTACCCTGCGGGCTGACGCTATGTCCATGATTTTTGCCTTGGTGGCATCATCCCTGTGGACCATCGCCGTCTTTTACTCCATGGGATATATGCGCGCCCACCACGAACATGCACAAACCCGGTTTAATGCCTGTTTTGCCCTGGCAATCTTTGGCGCAATCGGTGTCGCATTTTCCGACAACCTTTTTACCCTTTATCTTTTTTACGAGATCGTATCAATCTGCACCTACCCTCTGGTTGCCCATCATCAGGACACAGAAGGTTACAATGGTGCCCGGAAATATATTATCTATCTGACCACAACGGCCAAAGCATTTCTGTTGCCAGCTCTAATATTAATCTATGTCTTGACTGGAACCCTCGATTTTGCACCCAATATATCGACAGGCATTTTCCCACCAGATGTCAACAAGAGCCTAGTGATCATGCTCTACATTTTCTGTCTCTTCGGTTTTGCCAAAAACGGGGTTATGCCCTTTCATCACTGGCTGCCAGGCGCCATGGTTGCACCCACTCCCGTATCCGCTCTGCTCCATGCTGTGGCCGTTGTTAAGGTTGGTGTCTTCTGTACCACAAGAGTTATGCTGTATGTCTTTGGAGTGGATACCATGCATGCCTTGAACCTTGGGATTCCAACAGCCTACTTTGTCGGATTTACCGTGATTATGGCCTCAGTCCTGGCCTTGTCCAAAAATAACCTTAAGGAACGGTTGGCCTACTCAACCATCAGCCAGCTTTCTTATATCATCATGGGTGTGGCGCTTCTTACCCCTGCAGGTATTGACGGTGGGCTGATCCATATCGTCAATCATGCCTTTTCCAAGATTACCCTCTTCTTTTGCGCAGGAGCCATTTATATTGCCGCTCACAAGAAAGATATCTCGGATATGGGGGGACTGGGCAAGACCATGCCCTTTACCTTTGGGGCCTTTGCCGTTGCCTCACTCTCCATGATCGGAGCGCCACCAGTTGCCGGATTCATTACCAAATGGAATCTGCTTGTTGGCTCCATTCAGGCCCACCAGATCGGGATACTGCTCATCCTGATCGCCAGTACCATGCTCAATGTCGGGTATTTCGCACCCGTTACCATTAAGGCCTTTTTCGGCAAACGTCCGGACGGTGAAACGTATCAAGGTATCAAAGAGGCGCCATTGTCCATGCTCATCCCCATTCTCATCGCATGTACGATCTCTGTTCTCCTTGGAATCTTTCCTAACTTCATGATGCAATTTGTTAAGGTGGTGACAGGATGATTGTCAATTTTATCGATTATCTACGAGACCGGCTACAGACAGTTATCTATTGTTGCTATGGTGGTATTACCTTCATAGTAATCTGGAGCCTGACTGTTGATACCAGCCACGCCCATACCTGGGCCGAAAAGATGATACCCGGATTCTGGTCTCTCTTTGGCCTTGGTTCCTGTGCAGTCGTTATTATGGTGGCAAGATTGCTCGGGAAAAGCGGGATCATGACCAGAGAGGATTATTATGACAACTAATTTTTTTCATCCGGCCCTCATTATGATTATAGGGGCACTTCTTTTGCCTCTGGTCAGGGGACCGTTCAGAAAGGCTTATCTTTTTCTGATTCCCTTATTGACCTTTATCGATGTATTTTACCTGAGTCAGCATCCAGGTACTTACGGCGTCGTACAATTTCTTGACTGGGAGCTTACCTTTGGTCGGGTTGATCGCTTATCCATGATCTTTGGCTTTATCATGTCATTAATGGCCATTATTGGTACCATCTACGGCCTGCATGTGGAAGATGAATGGCAGCATATCGCGGCTTGGTTTTATGTGGCAGGATCACTTGGTGTCATCTATTGCGGTGATTTTCTAGTTCTTTTTCTCTTCTGGGAAATGATGGCCTTTGCCTCAACCTTCTTGATCTGGTTTAAGAAAGATCCTGAATCTCTGGCGGCAGGATACAGATACATTCTGGTGCATACCTTTGGCGGAGTTATCCTTCTATTGGGCTTTGTTCTCAGATATCAAGCGACAGGCGACCTGTCCTTTGTCCAGCTCAATGTTCAGAATCCCGAACTGTATACCTGGTTGATCATGATTGGCCTGATGCTCAATGCAGCGGTTCCCCCACTGCATTCCTGGCTGCCGGATGCCTACAGCAAGGCGACTATTACCGGGTCTGTCTTTATGTGCGCCTTTACCACAAAGACAGCCATCTACACCCTGGCCAGAAGCTGCGCCGGTTTTGATGTCCTTATTGTTCTCGGGGTCATTATGGCTATTTATGGCATCATTTACGCAATCATGGAAAATGATGTCCGCAAACTTCTTGGCTGGGAAATTGTTTCTCAGGTTGGCTATATGGTGACAGGCGTCGGTATTGGTACCGCCCTTGCCATCAATGGTACATGCGCCCATGCCTTCGCTCATATCCTTTATAAAGGTCTGTTGTTCATGGCAGCAGGAGCTGTCATTCATGCCACTGGTAAATCTAAATTCACCGAACTTGGCGGACTCTATAAAAAGATGCCTGCCACCTTTGTCTTTTTGATAATCGGGGCAATATCAGTTTCCGCTTTTCCCTTTCTCTCCGGCTTTGTCTCCAAATCAATGATCATCTCTGCCAGCTTTGAATCACACATTCTCTGGGCCGGTTTTCTTTTAACCATGGTCTCGGCTGGAACCTTTCTCGTAGCAGGTCTCAGACTCCCTTATCTTCTCTTTTTCAGTGAAAATAAATGCTCTGCGGAGACCTGGGAAAAGGCAGTTGATCCTTCATGGAACATGCAACTTGCTATGGCACTCGCTTCATTTTTCTGTATCCTTATCGGTTCGTATCTTCCTTTTCTCTATGGAATGCTCCCCAACACCGAAGTGGCATATCATCCTTATGGGGCCTATCATCTGAGTGAAACCCTGCAAATTCTGGCACTTACTGCTTTTGGGTTCTTCTTATTACGCAAACATATTACTGCCAGAGAAACTATCAGTCTGGATCTGGACTGGTTTTACCGGAAAGGCGGCCAATGTTTTCTGTGGACAGTGACCAACCCTTTACAGTGGTTTGATACCGCTTTCAGTAAAGCATATAGAGTTGTCGGTTTGAGCACCTTGATGACCACTTCACAATTCTGGTCATGGTTTGACTGGAATGGAATTGACGGCGTGGTTGATGGAACGGCCCGTTGTGTGCGCGCCATTGGTCAGCGCATCAGTCTGGTTCTCCAGCGCGGTCAGATTCAGCAGACAATATATTATACGGTAACATTTGCCGCCGTTATTCTTGTAGCTTACGTCTGGCTATAAAACACTGATTTTTGAGGACCATCAGGAATGGATCAACTACTTATAAATCCAAATTATCCACATATTCTAAGCATTTTGATTTTCTTGCCGTTGGCAGGGGCATTATTATTATTCTTTGTGCAAAATGATTACTTTGCCCGTTTTTGGGCCTTGGGAATTGCAACTCTTACCGCCATACTCTCCATCCCCCTTGTCAGTGCCTTTGACCAAACATCAAGCAAGTTTCAATTTGCTGAACAGTACAGCTGGATAAACTCACTCAATATTCATTATGTTATCGGGGTTGATGGGATCTCTATCTTGTTGGTGATGCTGACAACATTGATCATGCCTCTCTGTATTCTGGCGTCATGGACTTATATTAAGACCCGCGTACAGGCCTTCATGATCTGCCTGCTGATTATGGAAACTGCCATGCTCGGTGTCTTCATGGCCTTGGATTTTGTACTGTTTTACATCCTCTGGGAGGCCATGCTGATTCCCATGTACCTGCTCATCGGGATCTGGGGTGGTCCAAGAAAAATTTACGCATCAATCAAGTTTTTCCTTTATACCCTGGCAGGTTCCATCATGCTGCTGGTTGGAATTATCTGGCTCTACAAAACAAATAATTACTCCTTTTTTATCCCGGATATGATGTGGCAGAATTATTCACTGACCGCTCAGATCTATCTCTTTTTGGCCTTCTTTCTGGCCTTTGCCATCAAGGTTCCCATGTTTCCATTTCATACATGGTTACCAGCAGCACATGTGGAAGCGCCAACGGCAGGTTCTGTTATCCTGGCCTCCGTTCTCTTGAAGATGGGGACCTATGGCTTTCTCCGCTTTGCCTTGCCCATAACACCACAGGCTACCACGCTGCTCATGCCGTATGTACTCTGGTTGTCGATTGCGGGCATTATCTATGGAGGTTTTACCGCTCTTGCCCAGCATGACATGAAAAAGCTGATCGCCTATTCCTCTGTTGGTCATATGGGATTTGTCACTCTGGGTATCTTTGTCCTTAACCTTGAAGGCATAGAAGGTGCCATCCTGCAGATGATTAACCATGGCATTACCACTGGCGCCCTATTCCTCTGTGTAGGAATGATCTACGAGAGAACGCACAGTCGTGAACTTCGTTCCGCCACCGGTGTTGGCAAATATATGCCAATCTATGTTACCTTTCTGGCCTTTTTCTCCCTCTCATCTTTTGGTTTTCCAGGAACGAACAGCTTTGTTGGCGAATTCATGATCCTTGCTGGTACGTTCAAACACAGTACAACCCTTGCCCTGGCCGCCATTCCTGGTGCGGTCCTTGCCGCCGCCTACATGCTGCGCATGCTGCAAAAGATAATCTGGGGGGGAACGGATAATCCTGATCAGTCCTGGCTCAAGGATTTGAATCTGCGTGAGATTATAACATTATGCCCTTTCCTCTTTTTTGTTTTCTGGATTGGACTGGGACCACAGCCTTTTATTGATCTCATGCACATCAGTGTTGTAAACCTCCTAACGCAGTTTCATGCGCATCAGGGTCAGGCAGTTGCCGCTGCAGACTTAATTTTTCATTAATCGTATTTAATAAATAACGACCTACTGAAGGTACTACACATGCAATTTCTACCTGAGTTAGCACTGTTGGGAGCGGCTCTTGTCATCTTCCTGGTCAGTATAGGAAAGACTGACGCTGACAAAATAAAAATGATTGCTATTAGTCTTGGAGTAGCAGTATTTGCGGCAACGCTTTTCAGCTTAGGCCAGGATGGGCGACTTTTTTATGACGCCTACAAGATAGACCTTTACTCTCAGGTTTTCAAGACCTTGATTGCCGGGGCTATGTTGGTTGTCCTTATCCTGGGACGGAAACTGAAAGATATACAAAACAGTGTTCATCCCGAGTACTATCTTTTTTTGTTTATCAGCGTCCTTGGTCTCATGATGCTGGTCTCAAGCGTTGAACTTCTATCAATTTTTGTGGCTATGGAACTCTCTTCCTTTGCTGTCTATATCATGGTTCCCATGCGTAATGACTCTGGGAATTATCATTTTCAGATGGAAGCCGGCATTAAATATCTGCTTTTTGGTGTCACCGCAACCGGATTCATGCTTTTTGGCATGAGCTATATGTTTGGTTTGACTGGATCGACTCAACTTGTAGTGGTCATGGAAAAACTTTCACATTTATACAATCAACCAGCAGCAATCGTGGCTATCATGATGGTACTGGCAGGTTTCTTCTATAAACTTGCCCTCTTTCCTTTTCATTTCTGGGTGCCAGATGTCTATGAAGGCGCCTCCAATGAGACTACTGCCTTTATTGCCTCCGTCCCTAAACTAGCCGCAGTTGCTTTGCTGATTCGTCTTGTCAGTATGGTGAATGGAGAAGGACACGCTATTGTCAACATCCTGATGGTCTGTGCCGTTCTCTCCATGTTTTATGGTAACCTGTCAGCCCTTGTCCAGACCGATATCAAACGTATGCTTGGATTTTCAGGCATAGCCCATGCTGGATTTGTTCTCCTTGGTATATTAACCTTCCAAATCAGTGGCTACGCCAACGCCCTCTACTATATTATCGGTTATGTAGTGATGAACCTGGCCTGTTTTCTGGTTATCTGTTCTGTTTCCAGCAATGGCGAGAATGTTCAGATCAAGGATTTAAGCGGGCTACATAAACGTTCACCATTACTTGCGTTTACCTTGGCGGTGGCCCTTTTTGCACTCGCGGGCATTCCTCCCTTTGTTGGCTTTATGGGTAAATTCATGTTGCTTGCGGGTGCATTAAAACAAGGGTATCTCATTCTGGTCATCCTTGCTGCCATTAATACGGCAATTGCCATCTTTTATTATCTTTCTGTGGTTCGTGTCACCTTCTGCAGTGATCCTGAAAACAATAACAGTATTGTCAGTGGCCTCTTTACTAACATGACATCCATTGTGCTTCTGCTCATTATTGTTATCATGGGTGTTGTCCCTCAACAATTTGTTGATTTTGCCACATCTACTGTCCAATCAATGATGTAAATCATTGCTCCATCAAATCCAACAGGAATATCGATAAACACCACCTGTTGATGGAATAAAGACAAAAAAAGCTCTTGTTCATTTTATGAACAAGAGCTTTTTTTATATGAAACCAATGGTCGCGGTAGGGACGCCAGTTACCTGACGCCCCCCGCACAGATCCGTACTTGCAGAACTACTGCATACGGCTCCTGCCAAAGGTTTTGACGTGAAACCGCTCGTGCGGAAGCGGATGGACTACCCTGCATGG
>JAUSAB010000052.1 GCA_030653035.1 Desulfocapsaceae bacterium
AGTTCTCCAATAGTCCGGGCTTTTGCCAAATGCTCTTTTGCACTATTCAGTATCTCTTTGCCACTTGCTGGTCTTGCCATATGTCCACCTCCTTATTTGGTGGACATATTATAACATCTTTGATTTAGAAATGGAATTACTTGTCAATAGGAAAATGAATAACAATTTAAGTTAATTGTCAGGCAGTTTTATGAAGGATTAATTTTTTCACGCGTGGGCTATCCCTGCCTGTGTCTCTGTGCGCAAAGAAAACCGTATATCCGGATTTCATAAAAAAAGGAGCGATAACCGATTTACTGGTTATCGCTCCTTTCTGGTTTTCAGCAGACTGCAGATTGCGAATTAAACAAAATCTCTATTTGTCATTCTTCTCGTCAGTCAGTCCTTTCACAAGCAAGGCTCCGGCCAAACCAAGCAGGCCAAGATCTCTGGCCTTGCGCATCGCAGGTTTTACCATGGATGCCATCATTGCCCGGCGTTTAACATTGCCCATATCGGCAAGTACAGGGGTGGATTCCTGGAAAAGAAGGGCCATATCCTTCTTTTTGCCATAATAACGAGAGTTCGGGCCAATACTGCCACCTTTTGGCTCCAGTCCTTTAGCGCCTTTTGTTACATATTTGGCCACATCAGAATTTGCATCATCAAGGTCACCAAAGATACGGGCATTAGTGATACAGGTCTGAACACAGGCAGGGGCAAGCCCGGCCTCAACGCGCGGCATACAATAAGTGCATTTGTCAGCCTTGCCGTCAGATGAGACATCATCAACCATGGCAGGGTTGATATAACGGGCGCCATACGGACAGGCCTCGGCGCAAGCGCCGCAACCCAGACAGCGACTCTTGTCAATCTGAACAGTCCCGTTAAAGGGATCTTTCCAGGTTGCTGCCACGGATTGGGTGGCAGTTTTGCCGGTTTTTGCATCTTTAAAGGTCATATCTACCTTATCGGCAGGGCATGCATCCACACAGGGTGGTTTTGCACAGTGGTTACAGAGACCGGGATAGTAGGTAGAGGCAAGCTCTTTTTCTATCTTGCTCGGTCCGAGGCGGTGGACCCAGTTCCGGCCAAACTCAACCGGTACCTCCCACTCCGCCTTGCAGGCTATGGTGCAGGCATGACAGCCTACACATCGTTCAAGATCAATGATCATTCCATATTGCATCGAAAATATCCTCCTGGTAAGGGGTCAAGGTTATGGTTACGCTGAAAAATCCAGAGTTTTGCCATCCTTGGTCAGTTTAACAAAGTTGTTACGCATACCATGACATCCGGTCTCCGGGTCAACGGCAATCTTGGTGATCAGGCTCTGATCGTCAACACCCTTGCCGACACCAGCAGTCAGCAAGGGGTTGGCTGAACCGTAGCCATGGCACATATAGACGCAATCTTTTCTAATGCCTGGCGTTACCTTGACCGTGGTGGTGGTCCGGGATTTAACCCCTTCGCTATTGATAAAACCAACGGTGTCACCATTTTTCAAACCAAGTTTGGCGGCGACCTCATCATTGAGCCAAACAGGATTGTCCGGCATCTCGTGATTCAGCCAGACGTTGTTCTGGCTGCGATTGAAGGTGTGAACCGGGGCACGACCATAAAGCAATCGGGCATGTCCGGCGGGAACATCTTCCACAGCCTTATAGGTTGGGGCGCCGGGAAAACCGGCAGCGTCGATCTCGTCACTGAATAATTGAACCTTGAAATCCTCAGGCAGGACAAAAGGAGACTGGCCAGGCTGAAGATGAATACCGCCTTCCTCTTTAACTGAGGCCAGGGTGATGTTGGCTGCTGCCAAGGTCTTGTCCACCAACTCTTCCAGGGTCTGGACCGGAATATCTTTCTCGTGGCCCATACGTTTGGCGATTTCATTGGTGATATACACTTGGTCCTTGCGCTCAAACATAGCTGCAACCAAAGGCATACGTGGGGCGATGAACTGGGTTGGTTCCTTATCATCAGCCTTAATCTTGCCGGTTCCAGACTTGATCTCGTCGTGACGCTCAAGATAGGAAGACTCCGGCAGGAGGATGTCGGCCCACATAGTTACATCAGTGGGCATAACATCGACGCACATGATGAAATCCATGGCGTTAAATACTGCTTTCATCTTCTCTTGTTTAGGGATGGTTTGCATGGGGTTTTGGCCCCAGACGACACAACCCTTAATCGGATAAGGCTTGCCGCTGATCGCGCAGTCACGGATCAATTCGGTTGGAGTGCCGGGAGGGCTGAAAGGATGAACTTTCTTGTCCTTGTTAAAGTTGAGGTTGTACTCATTGCCATGTTCCTGTGGGGCCCAGCTGGTCTTACCCAGTTTTGCCGTCTTGGGCTCAAACCAGCCACCCTTAACATAATAAGCGCCAAGGAGGGCGGTCAAACAGGCAAGGGAACGTTCGCGCTGGAAGTCGTTGCCGTACCAGGATACGTGGCGGCCTGGATGGATGGCCACATTTGGGGCATTGGCAGCCAGCAGTTCGGCCACTTCCTTGATCTGGGCAGCAGGGATGTCACACTCTTTGGCGGCCTTGTCCAGAGTCCATTCAGCAATAGCCTCGGAAAACTTGTCAAAACCGGCAGTGTGTTTGGTTACAAATTCCTTGTCATACTTGTTGTTTTTGACAAGATAGTTCATGATAGCCAGCAGATAGGCGGTATCTGTCCCTGGTTTGATCTGAACCCAGATGTCGGATTTGGCAGCTGCGGCGGAGTAACGTGGATCGGCTACAACCAGTTTAGCGCCATTCTGTAGGCCCTTGATATACCCTTTTATGTGGGAAACATGGATGTTCTCGCCTAAATGGCTACCGACGAGAAAGATGACCTTGGTGCCGGCCATATCAACAGTCTCATTGGGGGCCTTGCCGGTGGAAGCCACATAGGCGGCGTCGCGAATACCACGACACTGGAAGAAGGATGCCTCACTCACGTTGTGGGTTCCCACTGTGCGCTCAAAATAGTGCATTGGGTATTTAGCAGAGGCACCATGAGGGAATACGCAGATTCCCTGAGGGCCATGCTTGTCAACAACTGCCTTGAGTTTGGACCCGCACTCGTCGAGAGCTTCTTGCCAGGAAATTCGTTTCCATACCGGCTCACCGCGTTTTCCAACGTTCTTCAAAGGGTATTTCAGGCGGTCCACATCGTAGAGCAGTTTGACGCCGGCGTTGCCACGGGCACAGAGGGATACACCATTATCAATAGACTTGGGGTTCCCCTCAAGTTTCATCAACTGACCATCGCGAACCTTGCCCACCAGCTGACAGCGCCAAAAGCACATCTCGCAAAGTCCGCCGACAACAGTTGTGTCACCCATGGTTCCCTTTGGTTCCAGGGACGCCTTGGCCACACCTGTTTCAGCGGAGACGACCTTGGACAGCGGTACCGCGGCTGCTGCCAGGGATGCCGTCTGAAGGAACTTACGCCTCGTTAAGTTGAAAGCCATCTTCCTCTTCCTCCTTTGTAAAAGAATCAATTAAGGTTACAACCATCCTGTAATAGGGATGGCGTGTTTTTTCTGCGACCCGGGGGCAAAATTGTTTGTACCAGGGGCGAAACAGTTTGCTTAAGAATTCTTCCTCTCCTGCAAAATCTTCTTCTTCGGTCAGGAGTGAAAGGAATTCAAGTTCGTGGATAAGATGATCAGGGAGGTCTGCGTCTTGATCCATCGCAAAACCTTTCTCCCGGTAAAAAGTCAGGGTTTTGAGGGCAAAGGCTCCCTGGATAGACTGATCCATGTAAACCGAGGCATAGGGTGGGGCGACTACATGGGGAACTCCGTTGATAAACAGTCGAGTGTATTCTATCTGCAGATCCTCGATGTAATCTGATGATTGTTCCAAGGCGTATTGTATCTCTTTGCCTTCAGTAATAGCGTCAAAAGTTCCCAGAAGATTGTAAAAGACCTGGAAAAAATCATCATTCATCCACTCTCTATCCGGGTATTGCATGCATTGCGCCATGAACCGATACAGAGAGGCGATGTCTTGAGATGTAGCCAATTCTGACATAATGAGAAAAAACTGCGAAAGTAAAGGAAGGGGTTAAAGGAGCAACCCTTGATCAGGTCGTGATGAAGGTACAAAATGTATCATAATGAAACACATGATTTCATGACGTAACCGTTTTTAATTAAATAATAATTTAAGCAAAGATTGACGCAACTGTCAAGGGATATCGTTTTAATTGTGGCGTTAAAAAGAGGCAAAAACTAACACTAATTTCTTTCGGGGATTGCACTATGCAGATGATAATCGATTCAGCGATTGGCAATAAAAAAAGGAGTTTCCGGCAGATGCCTGAAACTCCTTTTTCATGGGGTGGGGTGAATGATGGGACTCGAACCCACGACTTCTTGGACCACAACCAAGTGCTACCACCAGCTGAGCTACATTCACCACATAAATTGTCACCATTATATACCCGTTGGCTATGGTTTTGGCAAGGGTAAAATCACAGGGTGAAACCGGGATAGTCAAAGAATGAAATGGCTTTCCCCCTTGTTTTTTACTGCCTCTGGTGTCACCCTTGTTTTGCCCCTAAGGGTATTATTCGTCAAAAATGACCTACAGATCGGCCTTGCAGTGCATACACTTCTGGGCCTGCGCCTTGATGAGCTCGGCACAGTGTGGGCACTCTTTTTTAAAGTGGGCCTTGAGGATTTCGCTGATAATTATACCGCATTCTTGGTTCAAAGATGTGTCCCTAAAGGTGTGATTTCTGATGGGATCAATGCAGGAAAGATCATTAAGCTGCCTCAGGCAGGCAACTGCCTTCTGCCTGTTGACGAGTCGTGCCGACTCATCAAGGATCAGGGTCATAATCGGCTCCAGATTGTGCCCCTCTACACAGGTGTCAAGGGCAATCACTGCCTCTTGTTCCTTGACGTATCGTGAGTTTTGCATCTTCACCGCCTCGGTATCAATCACGCTGCCGGTAAAGGCATATTCACTGGCAACCATCATCACGTTTTGCTCTTTGCTTCCTGGTAACTGCATACAGCGATACGACCCCCTGTGGCCATACTGGAGTTCGATATGCTGCCAGCCATTTTTAAAGACGGGACACTCATCGTTCAAGCAGATAAACAGGACTTCTGATCCCCAGCCGAGGCCGTCACCGACATGGACAGGAGGAGCTTCACAGCAGGACATTGTGGTCTGACAACGAGGGCAGATATGAACTTCGTCAAGATAACTGAAATCACGGGTAAACATATATTTTTCTCCTGAATAGGGGTGGATCGATTTGTGAAAAAATCTTACGGGTTAACTTTATTTTCTTGCAATTTAACAAAATTATTGAGCATCCTGATTTTTTTCTTGGAAAGATTCAGGTGTGTCGCATTGTATTCCTTCTGACCGGAGGAGTGACGAGCCTCAGCCAGGGGCTTTTCCCCCTCCGTAGAAATAGAGAAGGAGGAGCCAGCAGCACAGGATCAGAATAAACAGGATATCGACTGATCTTTTATTTTTTTCAGGCAGCGTGGTATAAATGCCGGTGTTTTTTCCCAGGTCTTCTTGCATCTTATACTTCTCCCTTCATCCCCTCCCTAGTCAGGACCGCGTCGACAGACCGGGCCTGCTTCATCCGGGCATCGAGAAAAGCGGGCGTCAGATAGGCACGATTCTGATCCATCAAATCACAGAGTTCTGCGATCTTTCCTCCTTCGGCAAGGTCAATAATCTTGAGCAGATTTTCGGCAAAACTGCGTACAATTTTTCTACCATCACCACTCGTAGCCATGATTTCGGCATAAGTACGGGGATTCTGATTATGCACCCGGGCCATGGCCAGAATACCGTAGAGCGAGGTGAGGGTGGAATGGCTGCCTATATCCTTGCAGTTGATCCCGTGCTGCCTGAGGGCTGCGGCCATAGAGACTGAGATGATTGTCGGCAGTTTCTGGCCAACCCCCATGAGCAAGTCATGTTTGTCAGGGGTATCCTGGAAGATATCAGCGCCGTGTTTGTAGAGAAAAGCCTCAAATTCTCCACAAAAACTACCGCTGCGAGGAGTTCGCACAACAGAGGCGTTTTTGTCTTTCATGGTTAGCGCCTGGGGCCCCCAGAGATTGTGGACCAGCATAATCTCTACGCCTTGTCGGGTTACTTCCATGGCCGCCTGCAGGGTATTTTCAGATTCACCGGCCAGCAGGATCAGGGCCTGGCCGTCTTGGAGCAGCCCCCCATACTGGCGGATAGTATCAGCCGTGACCGAGATGGGGACACAGATGATGACCACATCAACCTGAGGGATCATCTCTTCAGGGCGCAGGTTGGTGGAACGACCGGTCACCAAGGTGCGGTAGCCTTCATTTTCCAGACGATCCGCAAACCAGATGCTCATGTCGCCGGTGCCGATAAAACCGAAGGTTTTGATCTTTTTGACCCGCATATCGACACGCGGGAAGGAGCCAAGGAGTTTCAGCGAGCCTTCTTCCTGGATGATATTCTTTTCGATACTTTCCAGGGCCCGGCTTAGTAGTTCATCGCCGATGTGTCCTTCAACCTCGATATAAATCTGCAGCTTCTGGGTCTTGATATCATTTTCCGAACGAAGATCCAGAATGTTGATACCGCGTCTGGTGAATTCACCGAGAATATCAACAAGCATGCCCACTCGGTCTTTGAGTGGGCGGGTGATGATGGCGCTGGCGTCATACCCGGTTTGGCTGGCCAGATTGGAACCAAGGACGGCAAAGCGGGTGCGGTTATGGGGGACCACCTCCCTGGCCAGGATCTCCAGACCATGTTGACACAGTAGTTCTTCAGATTCGATGACCGCATAGTCCAGGAGATGGCGATTCTTTATATCGGCAAGGATCATGTCAATATCCTGCACCGTCATCAAGGTAGCCGTTGGATAATTTTCGGCGATATACTCTTCGCATTGCCGGAAGACCGAGCCGCGCCCAACGATGGTTTTTATCTCTCTCTTTCCGTCTGGTTGTTGTAGGGCGCCAAGGGAAAGGTGGATAGGCAGGACGATATTGTCAATCCAGTATCCTTCTTCCAATTGTTCCATGAGTCGGAAGTATTCTTTGATCTCGCCTTCCCGGGTATTGTAGATAGGGATGAGGGCTACATCAGTCTCTTCGTTGACAAAGGCATTAATGATATCCGGGATACGATTGTAAAAACGAAGAGTGGCGTCAGGGGCGTATCTACGTGCTGCCTGGCAGCCGTCTGAGCCGTCTGGCCCAAGGGTGGCAATACTGATCATGGCTGATTCTGCTGGTTAGAGGTGGTAAAAGTGCTCAAATTCCTCATGATACATAAATTCTTTCGGCAGAATAAACATTCTGAGCAGGTAAGACAAGTGATCCTTCTTTTTTTCTCATTATCATGAGCTGAGAGTAAGGGCCATTTGATTTTCTTTGTCATCTTCATATGTTGGTCAGATGGATCAAAAATTCGCTGTTCCCTTTGGGACCAACAATAGGGGAGCGGGTAACTCCCTGGCTGGTCAGGCCAAGTTTTTCGCTAAAGTGCATGATCTTGGTGATAGCCTCTTCGTGAAGCAGTGGGTCAACAACGACACCGCCTTTGGGGATCTTTTCTCGGGGGAGTTCAAACTGTGGTTTGATCAGGGCGATAAGATTGATTTCTTCACCAAAAAGAGGGAACAGGGGCGGAATCAGCTTGGTCAGCGAGATAAAAGAGGAGTCAATAACGGCCAGTTCAATGGATTCAGGAATCTGATCCTTACTAATTGTTCGGGCATTAAAACGTTCAATCACCACGACCCTTGGGTCTTGACGCAGTTTCCAATCAAGTTGGCCATAGTTGACATCCACTGCATACACCTTGCGGGCCCCATGTTGAAGCAGACAATCGGTAAAACCACCACTTGAGGCGCCAATATCGACGCAAAGCTGTCCAGCAGGATTATAATTAAAGGCATCGAGAGCGCCTTTTAATTTTACCCCCCCTCGGGAAACATAGGGACAACTCTGCTTGACCTGAATCTTGACATCAGGATTAAAAGGAGAACCCGCTTTATCTACCAACTGACCATTGACCAGAACTTGGCCGGCGCCTATCAGCGCCCTGGCCTTGCTCAGGTTTTCGGCCAGTCCTGAGACAACAAGAAGTTCGTCAAGACGTTGTTTCACTGGGCACGCGGAACCCTCCTACAAGGAAGAGAGTTTGCTCTTGGCCTGTTGTGCTTCGGGGCTGGAGCCATAGGATGTTATGATCTTCTGGTAAAGGATCTTGGCCGTATCTTTGTCTGAGAGTTGCTCAAAGGCCATGGCCTGTTTGAGAAGGGCCGCGGGTGTCTTTGGATGTTTAGGCTGGCTGGAGATAATCTTTTGATACTGCAGGATAGCCTGATCGTATTCTTTCTGCTGATAGAGGCATTCGCCCATCATATAACGGGCCTGGATTGCGTTGGGCCCATTAGTGTTTTTATTGATTGAGGATTCGAATGTCTCGTAGGCATTTTGGTAATTCCCGGCCTCGTATTTCTTTTGTGCTTGATTAAACAACTCATCAGTGGGTGCTGCGGCAGCAGGAGTCGGCTGCTCTTGTTCTTTTTTAGGGGCTTGTTTTGTAGGTGCAACTGGAGTTGCTGAAGCCTCATCAGCTGAAACCGGTTCTGTCACTGGTGGAGGTGCATGTACGGTTGCAGGCGGAGTGCTTGTTTCTTTTTTCATTTCTGCTGGTGCCGCCTGTCCCTTGATCTGTTTTTTTCGATCAGCCTGAAAATGGGCCACTCCCGGGGCGGCTCCTGCTGTTTTTGCCTTTAACCTTGCCGCTTCCGCAGCCTCGGCAGCGGCGCTGGCCTTTCGTTCAGCTTCTTGTGTCCGTGCCGACTGAAGAGTTGCCACACTGTCCTGTTGTTGTTTCAGTTGCTCATTAAGCTGCGTTATCTTGATATCGGTTTCCGAAGATTGCTTGTTTACGATCTCATGAAGTGAGCTTTCCAGCCCTTTGTTTTTTTCCTGAAGCTGACGATTGGTAACGGCTGTTGCCTCAAGTTCACTCTTGAGTGCCAGGATCTCCTGCTGCATCTCATTTAACTGACCGGATGAGCTGGCCTGTTTCTTCTGCATATCGCCAACGGTATTGGCCTGCATATCCTCAAGTTTTTTATTGACTGCCCGCAACTGATAGGAGAGGGTTTTAACCTCTTCCTGGGTTGCGCATTGGACCAGGAAAGGGGTCAAAGAAAGAAGGACAAGAAGGGTAATGAGAGATTTATTCATGGCATATACCTGTTCAATGATATTTGGAATAAAATATTATTTTTTAGAGGACCAACGGGGATATGTTTGGTTACCTTTTAACGAAAAAAGTTGCCGCTGATAGGTTCCGTTTTTCAAAATGGCATAAATTCTCTGCCCACCTCCTTCCCGTTTTACGAAGATCAGTTGTTTGCCATCAGGAGACCAGTCGGGTGATTCGTGATGACCTGAGTCTTTAGTCACCTGAACAGGCGTAGCGCCAGCTTCTGGAAGGATGGTGCAAATCTGGTATGAACCATTCGTCAAGCTGGAGTATGCCAGAAGATCCCCTTTGGGAGACCAAGCAGGTTCAGCATTTTCTGTACCCTGAAAGGTAAGTCTTTGAACATTTTTGGTATTGAGGTCCATAAGATAAACCTGTGGCTTGCCGCTACGATCAGAGACAAAGGCAATTCGTCTGCCGTCAGGTGACCAGGAGGCTGAGACATTGATTCCTGTCCGTGCGGTTAGTTGTTCTAGAACATTTCCTTGACGGTCAAGCATATAGAGATCAGGATTCCCGTCTTTGCTCATGGTCAAAACCATTTTTTGCCCATCCGGTGACCAGGCTGGTGCCAGATTCATTCCTTTTCTTCTAGAAAGGACCTGGGTCGTGGTACTTTGGTCGAGGTTGGTGATATAGAGATCTTGGTTAGCTTTATGGTAGGAGGTATAGCTGAGGCTCTTCCCGTCAGGGGTAAAACGGGGAGAGATCACCAAATTCCGATGGCGGGTGATCTGTCTTGTCTTATCGCCAAGGATATTTGTCAGGTAAGCCTCTTTGGCTCCACTGCTGTCGGAAATAAAGGCGATCTGGCTGGAGGCAATACCTTGTTCACCAGTGAGTTCCTTGATGACATTGTCACAGAATTTAAACATTATTTCCTGCTTCTGCTCTGCAGTTCCTGTATATTGTTTACCAAGGATCGTATCTCCTTTAGCTATATCCACAAGGCGCATCTCAAAATTCATTCCTGCTGGTGACATGGAATAACTGCCCAGGATGGTATAGTCAGCGCCAAGTTGTTTCCAGTCAGGAGACCCGGATCCAGCGTAGTTCTGATTGGGGATAATAGAGATGATTCCATGGAATTCCAGCGCTTTTTCCAGTGTACCGGCCAGTTCATGGCCAAAGGCCCGAGAATCACCCGATTGCGCCGTGTTGGTAAAAGAGGGAACGGCCATATTGATCTTGCGTGTTCCCGAGGCGGTAATATCGAGATAGACCTTTCCCTCTGCATGTGCGGAAAGGGTGGCGTTGCTCAGGAGCAGGAGGATACCAAAGAGGAGAGTGATTGTAGAGTGTATCTTATTCATGGTATGATAAAAGAAAAAAGGTGAAAACGCGAAATAATTTCAATGCCCACAGAGTGTACCACTGATGGATTAAAAAATCACTGAATTCCGCTTGGTTTGAATTTGAGACCAACCTCAAGACGTTGTTTTTGCAAGGCTGCTGGCGGTGCAGGTAGTGGATTCGCGGCCTCCAGAGTTTTGAGAACAAACTGATCAAAAACCTTATCCCCCGATTCTTGCTCAAAGGATTGGCTGACGATCTGCCCGTCACTGGCGATAGTGATGCTGACCACTGCTTGTAGATTGGGCTCCCAGGTCTTGATATCAGGTGGCCGCCAGTATTGCTGGATGTGGCCCATAATGGTTGCATAATATTGTTGTTCCAGAACACTCATGCTTTTGGCATTGCCGGCACCAGATTGTGAAGACGCTGCATGCGAGGTACTGGTGCTGGTCCGAAGCTGATCGCGCAGGGCATCCTTGGCATCTGCCGCCGCCATTCTCGCCTCAAGTTCAGCACGTCTGGCTTCTTCTCTTGCCGCGGCAATTTGCCGCTGTTTTTTTATGGTTTCTTGGGCTGTGTTTTCTTTTTTAACTTCTTCTTGAAGTTGTTTAGTGATGTTTTTTAATTCGTCTTTACGAATTTTTGCATCCTCAGCCCGGGTGTCAGGGATCTCTTTGACCTCTTTTTTCAGTTTTTGTTTTAATGGCTTGATGGAGATTGCCTCTACAGGTGTCGGGGGCGCTGCCGTTTCAGGAATGGGAACGGTTTTTTCTATCGGAGGAGGAATTTTTTTGGCAACCTCCGATTTAATTATCTCAGCAGGTTTCGGTGGTACAATCTCTTCCTGTATTTCTTCCTTCACCTCTTCCTTCACTTCTTGCTTTATCGGTTGTTTTGTTGCTTTTATTGCCGTCGGGGCCGCTGGTTCATTTTTGGCTGCAGGTTCAGCAACACTCATCAGATCAATGGTCGTTACTTCCGGCAGTATAGGGTGTTGATTCAGCAATTTGGGCACAAATATGGCGGACAGCAGGACGAAAAGATGAAGACCGATCGCCAGGTTGAGAGGAAGCTTCCATTCGCCGGGCAGGGTATGTGGGGATAGATGTTTCTGTAACACGTTACTGCTTTTCTTCAATGGGTTTGGTCATCATTCCCAGTTTGGCAAATCCTGCTGCTTTAATGTTGGCCATGGTTTCTGCAACTACTCCATAGGCAACATCTTTGTCAGCCGAGAGGAAAATGGGTTCCTCCTTGCCTTTTTCATCTATCTTTTTCAGTTGGTCCAAAAGAATTGCCGCGGTGACAGGGGATTTATTCAGAATAATTGTGCCGTCTTTTTTTACCGTTACCACTAATGGATCTTCTTTCTGCCGCAGCGAATTCGCGGTAGTTGCCGGCAAGTCCACATCAAGCCCCTGGGTCATCATCGGCGCAGTCACCATGAAGATGATAAGCAACACCAACATAACATCGACCAGAGGTGTTACGTTAATATCAGCAACCAACCCTCTTGGGTTATTTCCCCTGCTTGATCCCATTCCCATTTTCTTCGTATCCAATAAAAAGTATAATGTGGTTTTATGTACGGCTTATCATGTCGCGTTCAATAAGGTTGAGAAAATCGGTGGAGAAATTTTGCATTTCTCCATCGATATAGGTCAATTTATTGGCAAAATAATTATAAAAAATAACTGCCGGGATGGCGACGGCAAGGCCTGCAGCTGTTGCTATCAGGGCCTCGGAGATACCAGGAGCGACAACGGCCAGTGATGCGGAACCCCGGGCGCCGATTTCGTGGAATGAGGCCATGATCCCCCAAACCGTACCAAACAGACCGATAAATGGGGTGGCGCTGCCGGTGGTAGCCAGAAAGGGAAGATATTTCCCCATTTCAGTAATCTCCTGTGATTCCGCTTTGCGGATAGCCCGCTTCAGATTATCCAGAGTTGCCATCTGCATCTCCAGGGTTTCTGGGTGCTGGCCTTCATCTTTCCGGCTGCGAATCTTGTTGATCTTCTGCAGTTCGGTAAAGCCCGCTGAAAAGATGGAGGCCTCGGGGCTATATTCATAGTCCTGGGCAGATTCGTAAGCCTCGCTCAGTTTACTTGAAGCCCAGAACGTTTCCAGGAAATCCCGGGTATCAGCAGATACTTTCTTGAATAGGCGCACTTTTATGAAAATAATCGACCAGGATATCAGTGAAAAAATAAGAAGAACAAGCATAACCAGTTGTCCAACCGGTCCGGCGTGGAGGATCATGTTAACGATGGAGAGTTGCACGTCTGTATTCCTTCAAGTATTGATTTCGCAACAAGCGAAACGTATTGGTTATTGGTTCTGTATCGTTTGAAAATCGTTGTTCACTTAAAGTGATGCAAATAGCTCTTTCCTGATTGCAACTTTAAGGAGTGACTCGCTGACAATTCATTCAGATAATTTTCTGGCAAAATACTCCTTTTGCATAAAAAATCAACTCTCGGCTCGTTTGTATAGTCTTTCCTGCCATGCCTCCAACTGTTCTTGATAGTCATTGACAGAAGAAATCATTCCACACCCCGTGCAGACAGCCCTGGCGCTGTGTCAGCGTCCCTGCAGGCGCACCTTTTTCTGACTGCAGTAGAGACAGCGAAAGGTTGGTTCATCATCATTTGCAACTTCATTTTTTAGAGCAGATGAGGTTAGAGCAGATGAGTCAATCATGGCAACAAGGGGGATGTCATGGCACAGGAAAAATCAACCTGGACGGCAATCTTTTCATTGACACGCAAAATTCCCTTCAGAAACCAGGCCCCTGCTATTTTTTCCTTCACATTCACCTGCATCTGGATAATGCTGCCCGGGCCTACCGGCCGCTTGAAGCGGGCCCCACCAATACGGGTAAGGACCGGAATTCCGGATTTTGTTTCCGCTGCGTCCTGCGACATCCTGGCAATCAGCAGAGCACCGGTCTGAAATAGGGCCTCACAGAGGATCACCCCAGGCAAAATAGGATATTCAGGGTAATGTCCTTTGAAGATGTCAAGGTCTGCTGGGATGGTTTTTTCCGTAACCATGGCTCCGTTCTCAAAGCTGACAATCCTGTCAATCCAGAGGAAGGGCGGCCGATGCGGGATCAGGGCTGTGATGAGGGGGTCAATGGTCATAACGGCTCATAATCCTCCGTTGACTTCCAGCACCGCGCCGGTAATGTAGGACGCCTGCCGGCCGGCAAGAAAAAGAACCGCGTTTGCCACTTCTTCGGCGGTACCAAAACGGCGCATGGGGACCAACTTTTTGTAGGCAGCCACCTGTTCAGTGCTCAGGTCGTCAAGGAGGTCAGTGGCGATAAAGCCGGGGGAGACACAGTTGACAGTGATTTTTTTACGGGCGGTTTCTTTGGCCAGACTTTTGGTCATGCCGATCTGTCCCGCCTTGGAGGCGGCGTAATTGGCCTGACCGGCAAAACCGAGATGGGCAACGGGCGAGGTGATATTGATTATCCTCCCGTATTTCTGCTTCATCATCAGGAGAACAGCCTGTTTGGACATGTTGAAGGTGCCGGTCAGGTTGACATCAATCACCTGTTGCCAGTCCTTACTGTCCATGAGGGCAAGGAGTCCATCGCGGCGGATGCCGGCATTGTTGATCAGAATATCAATGGTGTCAAACTCCTCTTCCACCTGCCGGAAGAATGTCTCCACCTGCCTGTTGTCGGCGACATCGCATTGGTGCAGTTGCAGCCTGTCTTCAAATTGCTCGCATTCATGGCGAAAGGCCTGGGCCGCCTCACTGTTGCCGCCATAAATGCCGATTACCTGTGCGCCCTCTCTGAGAAACGCCAAGGTAATGGCCCGACCCAGGCCGCGGCTGGCGCCGGTGACGACAATTTTTTGATCAATAAAATTAGACATTTTGTTAATTATACACTGCGGATATAACCGTCAACATCATTGGCGACGATCACCCCGTAATTGATGGCTCCAAGCCAGCCCGACATGATAATCCCCACTGAACCTACATGAAAGAGGCCGGAGACCTCTTTGAAGAGGGAACGGGAGACGGCAAGGCCTTCAAATTTGGTACCGAAAGAGGTGCCGCGGCTGTGCAGGGTGTAGCGGTTAAAAGTCTTGGGTGTGGCCGCTTCCAGCCAGTCAATTTTGTCGTTTACTCCAGGGAAATAACGATTCAGATCCACCAGGGTTCGCTCAATGAGGGCCTGTTTCTCGGTTGCATAGGCGGCGGGGGTGAGGCTGTTCCAGTCATCGAAACGGCTATTCATAGAGGCGACAATGGCATAGCGGTCGTGGCCTGGACGTGTTTTTGGGTAATAGACCGAGAAGGTCTTCGAGCGGGTGTGCATGTCGAGTAGTTCGGAAGAATCGAAGACGGGTGCGGTGGAGGTGAAAAGGAGATCTCCCTTGTCTTCAATAGCAGCATCTTTCTTCAGTCCAATATAGACTTGGCAGCTGGAATTGTTGACCCGAATTGCATCGGCCTTTACCAGGAAGTCCTGAGAAAAGACATCACGTCCTGCCAGATCATAAATGGTATTGGTAATGCCGCTGTTGGAAACCACAGCCGGGGCAGTGATCACTCTGCCGTTTACCTCAATGCCTCGCACCTTGCCTTTCTCGACAATAATCCGGTCCACCTTGGCATTGGTGCAGATCATCACCCCATTTTTTTCCAGGTCCTCTGTCATCATCTGGATAAGCTTGTCTGTACCTCCTTCAAAAGTAAAGACCCCTTTGTTCATGAAGTTGGAAAAGACAATCCCGTAGGTGATGGCCGGATCGTCCAGAGTAGAACCGTTAGCATAGGTGATCGGTTCCATGAGCAAGCGATGCACATCCGTTCGACCGGGGAAAAATTCGTCAAACAACTCCCTGGTGGTCATGGTCTGATCATCGTAAAAATTCATCCCGGCCACCGTGGAGAAAAAATGGTCGATAGTCGTCTGGGCAATCTTGAATTTTTTCTTTAGCAGTGCGGTGAAATCGCTACGATCAAAGGTGGTTTGCAGAGAAAACTGGGGATTGTCAAAGACGATATTTTTGAGCTGGACAATAGACCCAGTGATCTCCTTGGTCCAGTATTTTTTGCAGGTCTTGACCATGCCGTAGGGAAAACCATGCAACGAGATGTCGAAGATATGGTCTTTGCGCTTGAACCAGGTGGCAAGGCCTCCGAGCTGGTGGTGGAACTCAAGGAGCAGTACCTTGTGGCCGCAATAAGACAGCCGTTTGGCCGTTGTCAGTCCGCCCAAGCCGGAACCGATAACAATCACATCGTAATGGTCAGCTGCTTTGTCTAAAGAAAAGGGCATAAAATTGTTTTAGCGTTGTTTGCTTATTTGCTTAGAGTCGGGACAGAATATGCTGGTTAACCATGGAGACACCGCTGAGCATGGAGCCGACAATACCTAAAAAACCCTGGTCGGTACCGGCAAGAAAGAGATTGTCGTAACCTATGTCGCCATCCTTTATCTTGTCAGGACAACCATAAATAGCGCCTTCTTTTTTGGCGGTAAAGCGTTCGATGGTAAGGGGGGTGAAGGTATCCTCATATACAATATGTTGGTTGAAATTACCAATGATTTTCTCGATGGCTTTTTTCGATTGAGTAGCCGTGTCACTCTTGGCCGCAAGATAGGCAAAGCGGTCAACGGCCAGTGCCTTCCATCTGGCATAATCAGCAAGATGAGTGGCACGGACCTCAAAGAACGAACGTGGCTCAAGTCCCTGGAAGTTTCCCGGAAAGCAGATGACGCCGCTGCAATAATCAACACGTTCTTCCGGTCGCTGATACTGGAATCTCCCGCTGGTGTTGTAAAAGATAATGGTTTTATCCTGGGGGAGAATTTCCCGACAATGGGCGGGCAGGCGGAAGATGGATTCGACAAAGCCAAGTCGGGGCAGGGATTTGGGTAGAGGCGGCACTGTGAGAGCGGCCAGGGTCTCCTCATAGCCGATGGTTGAGAGTAGGAAATCACATTCGATCACTTCGCCATCGGCCAGTTCCACTCCTCTTACCTTTTTATCCTGATGGATGATTCGGGCCACAGGGGCCTGTAGACGAATCTCCCCACCAAAATTCTGATACTGCTGGAGCAGAATGTCGAGGAAATCTTTGATGCTGCCATCAGGGCGGAACATGCCTTCCAAGAAAATCGCCCGGAACATGATCACAAACTGGCCCAGATCCATGTCGTTTTCCACACTGGAACCGTAATACATCAGGGGACAGAGCAGCATGTCTACCAGAAGCGGGTCGTTAAGTGTTGCGGCCAGCAGGGTTCGGGCCGAGCGAAAAGGCGCTGCCTGAAACGGGTCATATTCCTTGATGGTCTGCAGCAACCTGGTGAATCCGGGCGCACTGCTGGGGAATTTTGTCGTGATTTCGTTGTGCAATGTTTCGAAATTATTGGAGAATGTAAGGGTCTCCTGATCGGTGAAGCAGATCTCACTGGTGATCTGCTCATGAAAGGTAAAGTCTTTACGCCGCAGTTTCAGCTGACGGAGTAACCGGTTGAGCGGGGCGTTTTTGTCATGAGGTGGGGCAAAATTGGTGATGGCATGGAGGCCAGTTTCCATCAGGGAGTTGTTGCGGTAATAATAGGAGTTGAGACCACCGACGCGGGAATGTTTCTCGAGGATCAGGACGCCGGGATTGAAACGGGCAAAACGAATTGCGGCGGCCAGTCCCGAAAGACCGCCGCCGATAATCAGCAGGGGGATGTGCACTTTTGGGTGGTTATTAGACGTTTTTGAGCATGGGTTCCAGATAGTTAACGCAGCTGTCGAGAGAGGCCAGTTGCGGATAATCCTCTTCCGGGATCTGCAGTTTATGCCGTTTGCGGAGCTCCATTACGATATCGAGAAAATCCATGGAGTCAAGGTCAAGCTGGTCGCGCAGTGGCTGGTCAGATTGCAGCGTGGCAAAATTAGCATCTTCATCTATATCTTTGATGATCTCGAGAATGAGATCCTTAATATCATCACGTGTCATGTCGGCTCCAGATTCGATCTCTCACTAAAAAGAGTGATTTTTGTATATGTTATTTCGCATAGATTAGTATGAACGAGGGTGTTTATTCAAGCAAAACATTCCTTATACCATACCTTGCCACTCTTTTTTATATATTTTTTTGAGAAAGAACGTTATTCCCTGTATTTTTTGACAATAATAACGGAATTGATGCCAACCATGCCAAAAGAGTTGTTGAGAATGGTGGAGACGGACGGAAGTTGTGTCGGTTTGTTGATGACCATATTGGGTAGTTCGCATTCCGGATCAAGGTGAGTGACGTTGATGGTGGGATGGACCATGCTATCCTCAAAGGCAGGAAGATTACCGGCAAGTTCCAGGACGCCGGCGGCCCCCATGGCATGACCAATGATGGATTTGGTGTTGTTAATATAGGGAGATGGCGCCTCACCAAAAATCTGGCGAATGGCCTTACACTCTTCAATGTCGCCCTGCCGGGTGCCAGTGGCATGGGTGTTGATGATATCAATGTCAGAAGGTTGCAGTCCGGCGCGATCAAGGGCCTGTTGCATGCATTCTGCCTGGCGTTTGTCATAGGGGAGCACAAAATCACGGGCATCGGAGTTGATGCAGTAGCCGACAATCTCTCCATAGATCTTGGCCCCGCGTTCCAGGGCCTTTTCCAGTCGTTCCAGGACATAGATGCAAGCCCCTTCTGAAACCACAATCCCGTTTCTTGCCATATCAAAAGGCCTACAGGCCATACGCGGATCTTCAGCCTCGCCCAGTGCGCCCTGGGCCTTGAAGCTGGCAAAAATCCCAAAGGAGCCGGTCGATTCCGAGATACCGCCGGCGAGGGCCATATCCACTTCGCCCAGGCGGAGCATCTGGACGCCCTGAATAAGGGAAGCATTGCCGGCCGCACAGGCGGCACCGATGGCGTAATGGGGGCCGGTGATGCCAAGACTCATGGTGATTTCGCCGGCGGGGTTGTTGAGAACGGTTCGGGGATTGTGGTGGTGGGTCCAGTATTTTACGTCATAATTGAACTGGCTTATGTTATAGATTTCATTTTCCGTCTCGACAGTCCCATGCTCGGTGAGGCCCACATAGACGCCAATGCGGGATCTCTTATAAAAATCGATATCAAGTGCTGCATCGGCCATGGCCTCGTGGGCACAATAGACACCAAGGCATCCTGCCCGTGTTCCCCGTTTATTTTCCTTCTTTTTCCGGTACCGGGTTTCGTCAAAGGTGCAGATCCCTGCGGGTGCCGGGCCGAAATAGCGAAGATCGATTTCTCTGATTTTGCTAGTCCCGGTCAGCAGTTGCGTACGAAAATCTTTAAGATTGTCAGCACCCGGCGCAACCAGGCCGACCCCTGTTATGACGATTCTTTGTTGATTGTAATCCATGATGGTTGATTGACGAATGGAGGTGAGCTTATTATAAATAGGTTGAGTTGTCGTTGAATTCACAGGCTGTAACCCTTTATCTTTAGGATATATTGCTTGAGAATTCAAGAGGAATGCAGGGCGTTTTGGAAAAAGTACTCCTTGTTGGAGAGGGAATTTTGTTTTTTTGGAGGGGAAAATGGATAGTTCAGTCTATGATGTGGTGATTATCGGTGCCGGACCGGCCGGGATTCAGGCGGCGATTCATGCGGTTCGCAAGAAATGCAGGGTCCTGCTGCTGGGCCGGATTGAACGGAGTTCGCTCTATTCTGCCCATGTGGAAAATTATGCCTGTGTGGAAGGGGTCAAAAGTGGTCAGGAATTGCTGGAGGCAGGCATTGCCCAGGTCAGGAGGTTTGGGGCCGAGTTGATGGAGGATGATGTCTTGAAGATCCACCAGCAAGAGGCACTTTTTGTCCTTGATCTGGAAGGCGGGGTTGCGATTACCAGCCGCACGGTTATCTTTGCCACCGGCACGGCCAGAAAGAAACTGAAGGTCCCGGGTGAAAAGGAACTGGCTGGCCGCGGCGTTTCCTATTGTGTGGATTGTGATGCCAATTTTTACCGGAAGGCCACGGTCGCGGTTGTTGGTAATGCCAGTGCCGCCGTTCATGGGGCCTTGACCCTGACCGGCTATGCTGCACAGGTCTATCTGGTCAGTCGGGAACTGGTGGCCTCGGCCGATCTTCTGGCAAAGCTGAAAAATTCCGCGGTCGAACTCCTGTCAGGAACATGGGTCAAGGCGATTCAGGGTGAGAAGGGTGTCCAGTCCATTCTCCTGGAAAACGGGAATGAGGTGGCCGTCGATGGTGTCTTTATCGAGCTTGGGGCCAAGGGGGCCATGGAGTTGGCCCTGGAGATCGGGGTCCAGCTTGATATGGATACCATGACCCATATCGACACCAACAAGCTGACCGAGACTAATGTCCCTGGGGTTTATGGGGCCGGAGATATTACCGGCCTTCCCTATCAGATGGCCAAGGCCGTTGGTGAGGGCTGTGTTGCAGGTATGGAGGCGGCTAATTATGCCCGGAAACAAAAGGGTGAAGGGGTATAGCTTCTCGCACTTTTTATCATTGTTCACCGTTGCAGTCCCAAACAATCTTTTTTCCAAGGAGGAAAATTATGCCATCAACCACAGAAAATCTTCTACATGCCTTTGCCGGTGAAAGTCAGGCCAATCAGAAATACCGGGCCTTTGCCAAAAAAGCGGAAAAAGAAGGTTTTGCCAATATCGCCCGGTTGTTCCGAACTACCGCCGAGGCCGAGCGGATCCATGCCGAAGGCCATCTCAAGGCCTTGGACAAGGTCGGTTCCACCATCGATAACCTGCAGGAAGCCATTCATGGCGAGACCCATGAGTTTCAGGACATGTATCCGCCCATGGTTGAACAGGCAGAGGCCGAGGGCCACAAGGCCAAGGTCATGTTCAAGTTTGCGGTCAAGGCTGAGGCCGTTCATGCCGCACTCTATGCCAAGGCCCTGGAGGCGGTAAAAAATGGCGTAGATCTGGAGGTAACTGAATTTTATCTCTGCCCGGTCTGCGGCCACATCGAATTTGGCGCTCCCCCGGAGAAGTGTCCGATTTGTGGCGCCAAAAAGCATATCTTCGAACAGATCAGCTAATGCTTATCCCACTATCAGTTTTCCTCTTTCATTTTTCCAGAGGCTGAATGGCCTCTGGAAAAATGAGATTATTCCCTGCAGCTATCCGTTTGCCAGTCTCTTTGCCATTCCCAGTTTCCTTTGCCGGTTTTCCGTTCCAGTGCCCAATTGTTTTTGAGGTAGTCCAGTCCGGCGTGATTAGTCAGATCAAGATGGATGGGTGTGACTGAGATATATCCAGCACTGATCGCGTTGGCGTCGGTATCCTCGTCCGGGTCGAGATGAGGGGTGCCGCCTCCTATCCAGTAATGTTTCCGTCCCCAGGGATCCAGAGTCTCCTGGATCGAGTTTTGCCACAGTCTACGTCCCTGACGGGTAACCTTGACCCCGAGGATCGTTTCCACTGCCGGGATATTGGCATTGAGAAGGGTGTTTTCGGGCAGCCCTTTTTCAATGATGGTCCTGGCAAGCCAGGCGGCTACATGTCCGGCAGTCGTAAAATCGTAAGGATGGGTTCCGGCCAGGGAAACCGCCAGGGAGGGAACACCATACATGGTTCCTTCCACGGCCGCTGACACTGTTCCGGAATAGGCAATATCATCACCGAGATTGGGGCCGGGATTGATTCCCGAGACCAGAAGGACCGGCCGTTGATTGAGAATCTTGTTCAAGCCGATGGCCACGCAATCAGTGGGGGTGCCGTCCAGTGAGTATAGATCCTCCTCAATCCTGGTGACCTTCAAGGGACGATTCATGGTCAAGGAGTGTGATACAGCCGAATTATCCCGGTCGGGGGCGATGATCACACAATGGGCCAGGGGACGAAGGACGCAAGCCAGAACCTGAAGGCCAGGGCTATGGATTCCATCGTCATTGGTGATGAGAATAAGCGGCATTTTAGTTGTCATCTGGGTCAGGGCAGGGGGAGGCGTACAGTAAACAGGGCGCCTCCCAGTTCGGAGCGTCCTACCTCAATAGTGCCATGATGGGCCATGACGATCTGTTTGACAATGGCCAGCCCAAGGCCGGTTCCATCGACTCGTTTGGTAAAAAATGGTTCAAAGATTTTTTCCCTGTTTTCTTCCTCAATGCCGGTCCCATTATCGCCAAAGCTCAGGATGATTTCTTCCTGATCCTCGGAGACGTTCAACTCTTCAGCCTCGATTCGGATAAGCTCTGCACCCTGAGGACAAAAGGGCAGGGCATTATGGAGAAGATGGTTAAGAACTGTGAAGATCTGATGCTGGTCTGCCCAGAGTGAACAACTGGGATCGATCTCGACCTGGATGGTGCAACTGGCCGGCCAGAGGGGATCTGCCTTGCTGACCTGGAGGACTTCATCCAGACATTTCCTGAGGGTAAACCATTCGCGTTCCGTTGATTCCGGTCTGGCAAATTTCAAAAAATCAGCAATGGTGTGAGTCAGGCGGTTTGATTCGCGAAGGATGATATTAATGAGTACCTTGTTAGTTTTGTGCTCTGGAGAATCGTCCTGAGTGAACTCATGGGCAAGAACCTGAGCAGAACCGGAGATGGCGGCAAGCGGGTTTCTGAAATCATGGGCAATGCCGGCGCTGATCCGACCTATGGCCGCCAGTTTTTCTGCCTGACGCATCTGTTGTTCCAGACGCTCTACTTCACTGATATCCTGAATGGTCAAGATCTTGCAACTCTGGCACTGGTGCGCCTCACGTTCATTACTTGCGGGCTGTGCTGGTAATTGCAGCTTGGCACAGGAGTAACCCACCCTGATTCCAACACCATCCTGACGAACAAGATCGGCGGTAAGGCGTGAACCGTTGTTATTGAGATTCAGGGTGGGAAAGAGTCGGGAAAAAAGATGTCCAGTGAGGTCTGCCGGCAGGTAGCCGGTGATGCGGCCAATCGCGTTGTTGGCGGATGTGATCTGGTTGTGATCATCAATGGTGATAATGCCGGTGGCAATATCATCAAAAATCTGCTTGTAGAGCAGCGACAGGCTATCCAGACTTTTAACTGTATCAGACAATGCGGCCTCTGTTTTGAGCAGTCGGCGGGCAAAAATAGCGCTGAGGATGGCTGCCAGAAAAAATGTCAATCCCAGCACAGCAAAATAATTGATACTGGTAAACAGGTTCTGGACTCTAAAAAAATCGTAGCGGTCAAGAAAAGCTGGATAGATTCTCATCTGTTCAAGCCCAAGGACCAAGGCGTATTGCAGGCTGGCAGCAGCTGCCGCGATCAGCCCGCCTTTACGGGGAAAGATCAGGCCGCCTGCAATAATGGGGAAAAAGTAGAGAGGAGAAAAGGCAGAGTGTGAGGAGCCGGTGGCATAGACCAGGAGGGTGACAAAAAAGATGTCCAGTTGATTCTGGAGAAGACCAAAATGGTGAATATTTTTCTTGCCGGTCAAAAGAAAAAAAGCTGAACCAATGGCTGAGAGATAGACGCAGCAAATAAAGAAAAGGAGCCAGTAATAGGGCGGCAGGATGATCTCAAGCTGACCACTCTGGAGAAAGACACTGATTCCGAGGAGCAGGGTATAGAGAATAACCCTTAGGAAAAGCATCCACAGAAGCTGACCCTTTAGCAGGTTATCCGGGGAGGTCCCGTTTTGGTGGGGCCGGGTGATGATGGTCTTGAAATCCATGATATCTGCTCAGCTTGAGTGTCTGATGATTTAAAGGATGTTCGTTACGCATCTTCAACGCCATATTTCTGGATCTTGTAGCGCAAAGAACGGAAGCTGATGCGCAGCAATTCTGCTGCCCGCATCCGGGAGTGGTTGCTTTTTTCCAGGGCAAAACAGATGATTCTCTTTTCCAGGTCATTAATAACCTCGTCCAGGCCACGTTCAAAAAGCTCTTCCTTGCTGGCTACGGCCTGAAACAGGGGATCGGCTCCATTCTTGTCCCTCTTTTCCGATCGGTGCGCCGACAGGGTCAAACTTTCCGGCAGGATAATGTTGGAGCTTTCAAGGGCAACCCCACGCTCAATGATGTTCTCCAGCTCCCGGACATTGCCGGGAAAATCATAGTCCATGAGGACCTGCATCCCGTACGAGGAGATCTCCTGGACCTTTTTCCCCAGTAATCGTGAATGCTTTTGCAGAAAATGGTTGACCAGCAGCGGCACGTCACCCTTGCGTTCCCGCAGTGGGGGCATGCGAATGGGCACCACCGCCAGCCTATAGAAAAGATCCTCGCGGAAGCGCCCGGCGATAATCTCGTCTTCAAGCACACGGTTGGTGGCCGCGATAATGCGGACATTGACCCGTTCGATTCGGGTTGAGCCCACAGGTTTAACCTCCCGTTCTTGGAGGACCCTGAGCAACTTGGTCTGGATAATGGGGGTCAGTTCGCCGATCTCATCGAGAAAGGCCGTACCGTTATTGGCCAGTTGGAAAAGGCCGGGCTTGTCATTGATGGCCCCGGTGAAGGCACCCTTGACATGGCCAAAGAGTTCACTTTCCATGAGATCTGCAGGAATAGCGCTGCAGGTGATGGGGACAAAAGGTTGGTCGGCCACCTTGCTGTGCTGGTGGATTGCCTGGGCTACAAGTTCCTTGCCGGTGCCTGATTCGCCATAGATGATGACATTGGCAGGTGTCGGGGCAACGCGCTGGATCAGATCAAAAATCTTGACCATCTCCTGACTTTTGCCAATGATATTGGGAAAGGCATCGGCGGCAGAGGGGCCAGAGGATTCGAAGCTCTTGCGAGCAGTGGCTGAGCGGATGACATTTTTGATCTCGGCCACATTAAACGGTTTGCTGATATAGTCAAAGGCCCCGTCTTTCATGGCGGCAACCGCGTCATCAGGGGAGACAAAGGCAGTGATCAGGATTACAGGCAGGGCTGGATACTTGCCCTTGATGCTGTGCAGCAGATCAAGACCGTCAATGCCGGGCATGCGGATGTCGCTGATGACCAGATCGAAGGTCTTGCCTCCCAGGCAACGGAGGGCGCTGTCGCCGTCACCACGCGCCTCGACCTCGTACCCTTCTTTCTGCAGCAGGATTGTGAGGAAATCCCGCATGCTTTGCTCGTCGTCAACAATCAGGATTGAGATCATGGGGGGGAGCCTCGTAATAAGGGTTCAAAGAGGTTTTCTCTTGTTGCGCCAGCAATTGGCCCTTCTCGGAGATCTTGAGTTTTTTGATACGTGATTCACGACTAGTGGCGGCAGATCTGGATGCTGCCTGTTCACAATAGACAAGTGCGACTGGTCGGCGTGACTTGGTATATCGCGCCCCTTTTTGCCCGGAGTTATGTTCCAGAAGGCGTCTTTCCAGGTTTGTGGTGATGCCGGTATAGAGGGTGTTATCATTGCAGCGGACGATATAGATATACCAAGAATCCATATCTGCCGTTTCAAGCTAAGGGGAATATAAACCTGCTACCAGGTACGGACATGGCCTGTGTCCAAGTGGATAAAGTCGGATTGAGGATAATAGCCAACGCCACCCCGCTGAAAGGCAAGGGCAATCTGGTGCAGGCGGCCGGTATTGAAAGAGGGGAGGCGGATATCGATAGCCTTGCCGAGCATGTGCAGACTATGGCTGGCAACCCCGCCACTTTGACCCTGAAGCATGGAGTTGGTATGAGGAGACCGATAGCCGGAGATCACCTCAAAGAATTCTTTGGTCCCTGCGGCATGTCGCAGATCATGGAGCAGGTCGAGTAGGGCGGGATCAATGGGATGGATATCTCCTGTCCTGAAATCTTTCAGAAAATTGTTGATTGTAGTCAGGGCCTTGGGGATATAGGAGCCATTTCTGAAATAGACAATGGTCAATTCTTTCAGAGTGTGGGTGTGATAAAAAGAAAGGGTTTTTTCTTCCAGGCGGGCCAGGCTGGCCAGTAAGGTGCAGGGGGAAGAGAGTAAGAAAAGAGGGGTCATAGCCATTGCCCGCCCAAGAAAGTTTCGTCGATTCATTGGCTTTTCCTGTATTCTGAAATTGATCTTTTATTGCATTCGACCTTACAGTCAAGATATTGTTTTTCTGCACTTTCCGATATTGCCGTTCAAGGCGTGAAGAATAAGAATTCAATTTGTACCCTAAAACCATCCCTCGTGTCAACCCGGTCATCTTGGTGACGGGAAAAAAACATTACGGCAATGAGTTATGAACTCTTAATGCCATGCGGCATTTTGGGTCTCTTATTATCGCTGTCTATCATTCTTTGAAAAGGATCTGTTCAAGCTTCTGGTCGCGATCATAGATATCCGTATGAAAAAATATCAGGCCATTCTGGTCGCTGGTGACCGTCTGGTAGGTAATATGAACCGGTAAAGGCGTCGGTAGGCGGATAATGGTGCGTTTATCCGTATCTATGAGCTCCTTAAGTTTTTCTGCAGACCAGCCTTTTTCGCTGCCACCCAGAAGAAATTCCGCCAGCTTGACCGGTTTTCCGAGGCGAATACAACCATGGCTGAAGGCCCGGCTGGAACGTTGAAAGTATGACTGGGAGGGGGTGTCGTGCATATACACGTTAAAGCTGTTGGGAAAGACAAATTTAATGGCACCGAGAGCATTCCATTTGCCAGGGTCTTGTCGTAACGCAAACTGCCCCATTTTGTTTGGGCTTACCTGGTTCCAGTCAATGGACAAAGGATTTATCTCTTTGGCCTCAGATGTCCGATCACTGAAAAGACGGATATGTTTGGTGTTGAGGTAATGAGGATTCTTTTTTAAATCGACCAGCATTTCATCTCGGGCGATTTGAGGGGGGACGTTCCAGTAGGGATTGAGCTCTATATATTGAATCAGGTGGCTGAACACAGGTGTTTCGTGATTCTGGGTTCCGACCACAACGGGCATTTCGAGAATGACCTTGTCGCCCTCAATACCTTCCAGGAAGAATCCGGCAATATCAACCAGCACATATTTTGCACCAAGGTCATGAGCCTCCCAGCGCCAGCGCTCAAGATTGATGATAATCTGTTTGACTTTTTGTTGGGCAGGGATGTTCATGGCCGCGATGGTGGATTTGCCAACCACGCCATCGCCGGTCAGACCGTGGCGAAGCTGAAACTGGATGACGGCCTGAACCAGTATTTTATCATACACCAGAGAGTCGCTTACCGCAGATTGGAGAAAGCCTTCAATCTGCAATCTTTTTCCTATAGCCGGGATCCGTGAATCCTCTTCTTCTGGACGAATGGATTTGCCGGACGCGACAGGAAGCCAGTCACCGGCCTTGACTAAATCTTGATATCGTGGCAAAGCAGCGCGCAGATTTCGATAATATTTATGTATCGGTAACAGGTTCACCAGAAACTGGTTGAAATCTGGAGCGGACAGGGCCGTTTTTATCAGCGCCAGGGCGTTAAAAGCAGGGATGCCTTCAGCCTTCATCAAGGGAGCGGAATTACTTGCCCGGGAATGGGTGCGTCCATATTGGGCGTCATGGGTATAGGTAATAAAAGCAAGGGTGAGCAGGGTGTCCAGCTCAGCCAGTTCTTCGGGCGTCCTGCCATTCCAGAGAGAACTGATCCGGCTCACATGATACTGTTCAGGAATCAGGCCATCTTTTGCGGAATCTTTCAATACTGCGAGCAGTATTGTTGCTTTTTCCCCGACGCCGTCTGGGGAGACCCAGACGGGTTGGATTTGTGCTTTATCATAGATAACTCCCAGCCAGTGCTGCAGAGTGTTGTCGGGCGCATTAACAATCTGGGGATCAGGGGATTTGGCACAGCACTGCTTGAGTCGATCACTGAGGGCAAGATGCAATTCTTCTGGGGTGGTGGCCAGAGCTGCGTGTGAAGAAAAAAGGAGGGCACAGAGCAAGAACGGGATCGATAAAAGAGTATTTCGCAATCTTGAGCCTTTGTTGAATGAGTTGCAAAGAGAGGTTCTGGATGGTATGTAATGCAGGCAACAAAATGGTGGAGTTTACGCACCTTCTGCAAATTCAATCCAAAAACTGCATCACAATATCATTTAAAGGGAATAAGAGCAAGAACAGCAATGACTGCACCCGATAATGCCCCAGAACAGATAAACCTCCCTGAACCAATAACCGAGGTTGCGGAGGAACAATTCAATGCCCAGTCCCTGACCGATCACCTGCGCGATCTGCGCTCCTGTCTTATTATCTCTCTGGCTGCCATCGTTGTTGGTTTTGCCGGGGCGTATAACTATGTTGAAGCCATTGGGGTCTGGTTTTTCAAACCTCTCACCGATGTTTTGCCCCAGGGCTCATCGCTGATCTTTACCTCGTACCAGGAAGGGTTTTTTTTTATCTAAAACTTGCCATGGTCTGTGGGCTGCTGCTCGCCAGTCCGGTCATCTTTTATCAGATCTGGCGTTTTCTGGCTCCAGGTCTGTACAAACATGAAAAACGTGTCCTGTTGCCCTTTTCCTTTCTCTCTACCATCTGTTTTTTGAGTGGCACGACTTTTGGCTATTTTGTCGTCTTTCCACCTGCCTTCCGTTTTCTTGTTGGGTACAGCAATGATTTTCTAATGTCGATGCCGGCTGTCACCGAATATTTTTCCCTGGCCATCCATCTGCTGATTGCCTTTGGGGTCATCTTTGAAATGCCGGTGCTGATGGTTTTTCTGGCCAAGATCGGGGTTGTCAATCTTGCTTTTTTGAATCGTCACCGCAAGTATGCTGTTCTTGTCAATTTTATTATTGCGGCGATTTTAACGCCAACTCCTGATGTTGTAAATCAATGTATGATGGCGGTGCCCTTGATGATTTTGTATGAGATCAGTGTTGTTGCCGTGTGGATCTTTGGACGGAAAGGCTTTGCCGATTTTCAGCCGGGATCTGCCCCACTGGAAAAGGTTGATGTTGAAGAATAATGGGTTTGTATGGAAAAGGTTGTTTATACCCTCATCTGCTGGACTCTTTTATTGGGGTACGTTATAAAGGATATAAAAGGCTGAGGGATAGCTGCATAGTCCGTTCAGCCGTCAGCCTTCAGTCTTCAACCTATCTAAACCTATCTAACAGGAGCTTGTGATGTGCACTACAAATCATTTTGACAAGGCATTGGAGATTGGACGTCCCCCTAATATCCGGCAGTTATTTCCCCATTCCCGTGCCCTGCTGGTCAGCGGCAAGGTGATTGACCGTGCCTTGCGGGCAAAGGGCGGGGCTATGACCATGGCTGCCAATGGCCGCAATCTTTTTATCATCCGCGGCGCCTTGCAGGCAGCGCAACGGGCTGATGCCGCGCTGATCATTGAGATTGCCCGGTCTGAGGGTGGGGCTTCTGCCTATTGCGCCGTGAATTACTGGAATATTGCCCGACAGGTGGACGCCATGTGCAATGAGCTTGGCATCACTGTGCCGGTTGCTATCCATGCCGATCATTACGGGATTAAGAAGGAAACGGATTTGCCCATGGCCAGGGTGGAGATTCCGACAATCTTTGAGGCGGGGATCACCTCGATTGCCATTGACGCCTCACATATGTCTGATGATCTGAACCTGCTGGCCAATATTGAACTGAATGCCATGATCCCCGCTTGGTCCGGACTTGAGACCGAGGTTGGTGAGATTAAAGGTTCGCAGGGGCTCTCCACTGTTGATGACGCCTCCTTCCTGATCAAAGGGCTGAATGCCCATGGGATCTGTCCCGACTGGATTGCCCTGAATAATGGGACCACCCATGGTCTTGAGGCCAGCAGTCAGGGGATCCAGGTGGAGCTGACCGCGGAAATCCATAAGGCATTGGCCTCCTATGGCACTTCTGGTGCCCAGCACGGAACCTCCGGCAACAGCTCTGAACGCCTGCGGGCCATCGCACGGCAGACCCGCACCACCAAGGCTAATGTGGCCACGGCCCTGCAGATGGTTTCCTGGGGGGTGGAGGTCAATGATTATGGCAATGCCTTCCTTGATGACAGCGGCAATCTAAAGAAGGTTAAGGGCGAAGGGGTCTCTGAGGAGATGTGGCAGCAGATGACAGCCTATGCCGACGCTAAAGGCTGGAAAAGCGGTGATTATAAAAAGCTGAATCTGCCCTTTGAGCCCAGGCTTCTTGGCCAGCCCCGAGCAATCCGGGAGCGGATGGCCAAGCGGGTGGAGGATTTTGTTTATACCATGCTGACGGATGTCTTCTATGCCGAAGGCAGCGCCACTCTAGCCCGTGAGGTGATTCTTGAGAACGGTTCATATGATTTTGGCCCCAAGGTGGGTCGAATTGAAGACCCGGCCCAATGGACCAGAGAATTGATTATTGAGCGTGCTGGAACGCTTGATGTAAATAAGGGGCCGGAAGGCCATTTTGACGATTGATAGTGATGGAAACGATGAAAAAAATACTTGTGACCGGAGCCGCCGGTTTTATTGGGGCTCATCTGGTCAAAAGGTTGACGGATAAGGGCGCGGAAGTAGTTGGTATTGACAACCTGACTTCCTATTATGACCCTCAGTTGAAAAAAGACCGACTGGCCCATCTGGCAGCAGGGGAGCGTTTTCGCCATGTGAATATTGATATTGCCGATCGGCCGGCCATGGAAAAGCTGTTTCAGGATAACAGCTTTGATGCGGTGGTCAATCTGGCCGCGCAACCCGGGGTTCGCTATTCTCTGATCAACCCCTATTCCTATGTGGATACCAATATCGTCGGTTTTGTGAATATCCTCGAAGGCTGTCGCCATTCAGGGGTCAAGCATTTTGTCTATGCCTCGTCCAGTTCGGTGTATGGGGCCAATACCCGGCATCCCTATTCGGTGCATGACAATGTTGATCACCCGGTCTCATTGTATGCTGCTTCAAAGAAAGCCAATGAGTTGATGGCCCATACCTATAGCCATCTTTTTGGTCTGCCCACCACCGGATTGCGTTTCTTTACTGTCTATGGCCCGTGGGGGAGGCCGGATATGGCGCCAGCTCTTTTTGCCAAAGCAATCCTGGCCGGCAAGCCGATCAATGTCTTTAATAACGGCAATATGGAGCGGGACTTTACCTATATTGACGATATCGTCGAAGGCGTGGTCCGGGTTATTGACAAGGTGCCGGTGCCGGATCCGTTGTGGAATGGCGATCTACCTGATCCCTCAACCTCATACTGCCCGTATCGTGTTTATAACATAGGCAACAATAACAAAGAAAAACTCTTGCACTTTATTCATGTCCTTGAGGAAGCCTTAGGACGCAAGGCGGACAAGAATTTTCTGCCGATGCAGCCTGGTGATGTCCCGGTCACCTATGCCAATGTCGATGAGTTGAAACGGGATTTTGATTATAAACCGGCAACGTCATTGGAGGAAGGAGTGCGGAAATTTGTGGCGTGGTATAAAGAGTATTATCAATAATATCTCTTGGTTGATTCCTTGGAAGAAGCATAAAAAAGGCTGCGTAAGTTAAACTTACGCAGCCTTTTTTTATGCAGGGAAATGAGAATCAAAAAATCAACAGGATGCCGCCGGGGCAATAGCCGGCTGTGGTCTGAAAAGGGGTGCAAGTATGTCGCCAGCCGCTTTCGTACTGGAGATAACTTGATCCAACACGGAGTAGTTGCCGTTCTGGTTCAGTTCAACGAGTTCCCAACAATCGGTGGCATGGGCGATAGCCTGCATGAAAGCAAGGTGTTGGGTGTGACCAGCACAATGGGCAGTGACATGGCCAAGGACAGGACAACCAAGAAGGGCCAGATCACCTACCAGATCAAGAACCTTGTGCCGGATGAATTCATCATCAAACCGCAGACCTTCTTCGTTTAATACGCTTTTTCGATCCCAGTGAATGGCGATCACATTACTCAGATTGACGCCGAGCGCCAGTCCTTGCTTCCATAATCCCTCAACCTGTTCAGCGTATCCAAAGGTCCTGGCCATGGCGATCTCTTTAGCAAAGCGATCTTCCGTCAGATTGATGGAATAATGCTGGGTTTGGATGACCTGATCGTTGAAGTCAATCTTGCCGCTGATCTTGAAGCCGTTATAGGGAAGAATGCGCAGAAAGCTGTCGCCGTCCTGATAGGTAATTTCTTTGGTGATCCGCAGCACTTTACGCAGGGCCGTCTGCTTTCTTTTTCCTGCCAGGGTAAGAAGATGAATAAAAGGACCGGCACTGCCGTCCATGATCGGAACTTCAACTCCGTCAAGCTCAATATCGGCGTTATCAATGCCGTATCCGAGGAGGGCGGCCATGAGGTGCTCCGTGGTAGCAACTGTTATGCCGTTGTCACTGATGGTTGTGGAGCGACGAGTATCAACGATCTTATCCATATGGGCCTGGATATGATGATGAGAGGTCAGGTCACAACGGAAAAAGCGAATTCCGTTATTTTCCGGGGCTGGCTTGATTGCCATATTGACAGGCTCGCCTGAGTGCAGACCAATGCCTTCACAACGGATGGTCTTACGTACAGTGTGTTGATGGAACTCTATTTGACGTGACATAGAAAAAACCTTGTTTGCTCAGGAATAAGGACAGCGTTCTCTTGATATAAACTATGCAAAAAACAAACCATAATATCGTTCTGACGTATTAAGCAAGAATATCTTGTATATTCATGGTGTTGGGCTATCGCTTGCAGTATATCCATGGGTGGTTTTGCTGTGGGATAAAAAACACGATAGTGGCAAGAGGTGGAAAAAACACATCATCTGGTGGTTCGCGTGAACAGTGCCAGCTTTTCCATAACAAAGGATTGCAATCCTGCATCAACATCAGTCTGCATTTGCAGACTATAAAAGGGGAGGGAAAAATTGCAGTTCTTGAGCTTGACCATATCCTTGGCGGTAGTAATGATCCCTTGGGCCCCGCTATCACAGGCTTTCTTCTGGATTTGCTGCAAAATGCGAGGGGTATAATACTGATGGTCTTTCAGGGCGGTAAAACCGCTTACAATAAGACCCTGATCGGTCAGGGTCTGCTGAAAAGCCTCTGGTCTGGCAATCCCGCAAAAGCCATAAAGTGGTGAGGGCAGGGCAGTAAGGGGCAGGTTTTTATCTTCTAGTTCAATTTTCGCACCACAGGGAGTGTATTTACTGAAAAAGACAGGTCGCTGGGGAAAACGATTCTGGAGAAGAATGGCAAACCGTTCCGCCCGTTCCTTGTTTGCTTGGGTCGTGCCGGTCAGCAGAAAGGCGTCAGCACGCTCGAGCGCGGTAACCGGTTCCCGCAGATCACCACCGGGGAAGACCCGGCTGTTGCCGGCCAGTGAGTCGGCGCTGAACAGTACCAGATTGATATCCCGCTCCACGGCCAGATGCTGGAATCCATCGTCAAGAAGAAGGATATCACAGCCAAGGGTATGAATGGCGTGTTTGCAGGGCAGGGCGCGCACAATACCGGTGAGAACAGGAATTCCCGGCAGGGACTCAGCCATCAACAGTGGTTCATCTCCGGCCTGTTTGGCGTCGAGGAAGATTTCTTTTCCATCTGAGACCACATTGACCTTGTTATCGGCAACACCGCCATAGCCACGACTGATGATAGCCGGCTTGTAACCCTGGCTCTGTAAAAAGGTTGCCAGGTAACTGACCATGGGAGTCTTACCGGTTCCACCCATGGTCAGATTGCCGATCGAGATGACGGGAACATCCAACTTGTATCGGCGGAAGAACCTTCGCTTATACAAAGCAGAGCGGAGCTTCATGGCCACACTGTACAGTGGGCTGAATGGGCGTCCAAGGAGTGACAGGTTTGGGGGGAAATCAGACATGGATGGTTTGTATCACGAAATGAATTATTTTTTTTGCAGGTTGTACCGCGTGCCAGAAATAGTGAAAAAAGGTGTTTTTTTTCTGTCAGATGGTATTATCAAAACTGTTTTTTGTGTCGAACAACAAGCCAAATGATACTCTCTTTTGTAAAGAGTTTCAGCCTGAAATATCTGAACTGAATGGACCATGACAGGAAACCTTACAAAATAGGTTAACCCTATTTTGTAGATTACAGGTCACTATTCATCAATTGAAAGGAAAAAATGAAATCAACAATGAGAATAAATTTTCTGGTGACAGCTGCGGCCGTTGTCCTGGCCATGATGCTTCCTGGAACCGGCATGGCTGGAGATACCATAAAGCTTGGTGTGGCTGGGGCGCATAGCGGGGATCTGGCATCCTATGGCCTGCCAACCGTCAATGCTGCAAAACTGGTGGTGGCAGAGGTGAATGCCAAGGGGGGAGTCAATGGCAAAAAGGTGGAACTGCTGATAGAAGATGATACATGCAAGCCGGAGGTTGCAACCAATATCGCCACCAAGCTGGTCTCCCAAGGGGTTGATGTGGTGCTCGGCCATATCTGTTCCGGGGCCACCAAGTCCGCCCTTCCTATCTATAAGGCGGCAGGGGTTATCCTCATCTCACCATCGGCTACCAGTCCGGAGTTGACCCAGAGTGGTGAGTATCCCAATTTCTTCCGGACCATTGCCCCTGATAACATGCAGGCGAAACCTGAAGTGGAATTTGCCCTGAATGTCCTTGGTGTGAAGAAGATTGCGGTGATTCATGACAAGGGTGATTATGGCAAAGGGGTCGCCGAGTTGGCTAAGGGATTTATTGAAAAATCGGGAAAGGGTGAGGTCGTCCTCTTTGAAGGGGTGACTCCCGGGGCTGTCGATTATTCAGCTATTGTCCAGAAGATCAAACAGTCTCAGGCTGATGCCGTCATCTTTGGCGGGTACCATCCCGAGGCCTCAAAGATCGTCTCCATGATGCGCAAAAAACGGATGAACATAGCATTTCTCTCCGATGACGGGGTGAAGGATGATACCTTTATCAAGGTGGCCGGCAAGGACGCGGAAGGGGTATATGCCACAGGTCCAAAGAATAACTCGAAAAATCCCTTGTCCCAGGCCGCCGTTGCCGCTCACAAACAGGCCTATAATGGTGACCCCGGCGCCTTTTATGAAAGCGCCTATGCCGCGTCTCTGGCCATTCTTAATGCCATCGGCAAGGCTGGTTCCACCGAGAGAGCGGCGGTAACCAAGGCCCTGCAGACAGAAAGAGTTGATACGCCTGTGGGTACGATCAACTTTGACGCACTGGGGGATGCCGTGGGTGTTGGTTTTGCCATGTATCAGGTTAAGAATGGCCAGTTTATTGAAGTAAAATAAGATAGACTGAAGGCTAAAGGCTGAAGACTAAAAACCAAGAAACAAAATCTGGCGCATTTCATACAGCGTTGTCGGATGGGTTAAGAGGAATAAAAAATCATTGGAAGCCCCTTCAGCCTTCAGCCTAACCACCTGAACAATCATGGATTATTTCATTGAACTCTTTTTGAGCGGTTTGACCAGGGGCTCAATCTACGCCCTGATTGCCCTGGGTTACACCATGGTCTACGGGATTATCGGCCTGATCAATTTTGCCCATGGCGAGATTTACATGATCGGGGCCTTTACCTCTTTTATCGTGGCCACAACGCTGTCGATCTATGGTTTTCCTCTGGCTGCTATTGTCGTGGTCGCTGGCGTTGCGGCGGCGATCTGGTCGTCGGCCTATGGTTATACGGTGGAGAAGATTGCCTATAAACCTCTGCGTCATGCACCGCGCCTAGCGCCGCTGATCAGCGCTATCGGCATGTCCATTCTCCTGCAGAACTATGTCCTCCTGGCCCAGACCTCTGATTTCCTGGCGTTTCCGGCCTTGATCCCTGAGTTTGCCTTCATGGAACCGGTGGCCCATATCATTGGCTCTTCCGATCTGGTCATCCTCATCACCACCGCCGTGGTCATGCTGGCCCTGACCCTGTTCATCAAATTTACCCGGATCGGCAAGGCCATGCGGGCCACGGCCCAGGATCGGACCATGGCTCTCTTGGTGGGCATCAATGTGGACAGGGTCATCTCCGCAACCTTTATTCTCGGCTCAGCCCTGGCCGCCATCGGGGGACTGCTGATTGCCTCCCATATTGGCCAGATCAATTTCGCCATTGGCTTTATCGCCGGCATCAAGGCCTTTACCGCTGCGGTACTCGGCGGGATCGGCTCGATTCCGGGCGCCGTCCTCGGCAGTCTGGTCCTGGGGCTGACCGAGAGTTTTGCCACCGGCTATGTCTCCAGTGATTATGAAGATGTCTTTGCCTTTTCCCTGCTGGTCCTGATCCTGAT
This sequence comes from Desulfocapsaceae bacterium, assembly GCA_030653035.1. Classification (GTDB taxonomy): domain Bacteria; phylum Desulfobacterota; class Desulfobulbia; order Desulfobulbales; family Desulfocapsaceae; genus UBA2270. The sequence continues at coordinate 35,566 of JAUSAB010000052.1, forward strand.
CTTCAAGCCGTCCGGCCTGCTTGGCAAGGCCGATACCAAGAAGGTATGAGCGGGCCATGATGATGACAGTGAAGGAAATAAAAAAATCGCTGCTGGTCTCGCTCTGGTTTGTCTTCCTCACCTTTCCGATAATGGTGATCAAAGTGAATCCTATCGAGCGTACCGTCACCTGGCGTTGGAGTAATGTTTTGTATGTGGCCGTCGGCAGTTTTGTCATCTCCTTGCTGGCCAAGGCCTGGCTGGTCAGGAAGGCACGGGCGGCAGGCAGGCAACAGGCTGCCTGCCAGGCACGGGCTTCAATCCTTCAGGAACTCCTGCACAGGCCGGGATATCGCTATCCCCTGATCATCATGTTTTCAGGGCTGGCCCTGGCCTTTCCCCATCTTTTCTCCACCTATCAGGCCAATATCATGACCACCGCCCTGATGTATATCGTCCTGGGGTTGGGGTTGAATATCGTGGTTGGGGTGGCCGGTCTCCTTGATCTTGGCTATGTCGCTTTTTATGCCATTGGCGCCTACAGTTACGCCCTGCTCAACCTCAATTTTCATCTGGGATTCTGGGCGGCGCTGCCCATCGGCGGGCTTCTGGCCGCCTTGTTCGGGCTGTTGCTCGGGTTCCCGGTGCTCCGCCTGCGCGGCGATTATCTGGCCATCGTCACCCTCGGATTTGGGGAGATCATCCGGCTGGTCCTGGAAAACTGGAACGCCTTTTCCAAGGGCCCAAGCGGCATCAGCAATATTCCCCGGCCCGGATTTTTCGGCCTGGAGATGTCGCTTGATCATGCCATGATTTATATGTATTATCTGATGATTGGACTGGTGCTCCTGACCGTCTTTGTGGTGAACAGGCTCCAGCATTCACGGCTGGGTCGGGCCTGGCTGGCCCTGCGCGAAGATGAGATCGCCTGTCAGGCCATGGGGATTGACAAGACCAGGATAAAATTGACTGCCTTTGCCCTCGGCGCCTTCTGGGCCGGCCTTGTTGGGGTGATCTTTGCCGCCAAGACCACCTTTGTCAATCCGGCAAGTTTTACCTTTCTCGAATCGGCCATTATCCTCGCCATTGTCGTGCTTGGGGGGATGGGCTCCATCGTCGGGGTCATTTGCAGCGCCCTGATCCTGACCCTGTTGCCTGAGTATCTGCGGGCCCTGTCCGAGTACCGGATGCTGGCCTTTGGCGCGATTCTGGTGGCCATGATGATCTTCAAACCAGAGGGCCTGATTGCCGCTGTCCGCAGAACGTATCGTTTTCACGAACGAAAAAGTGTGGCCGCCTTACAGGATGATGAATAAGCGGATGAGCAAGCCGATTCTAGACGTCAGCGGTCTGACCATGGATTTCGGCGGGATCCGGGCCCTCGATCATCTTGATTTTGATGTGCAGGCCACCGAGATTGTGGCCCTGATCGGTCCCAATGGCGCCGGCAAGACCACACTGTTTAACTGTTTGACCGGGATCTATCAGCCCACGGATGGCGAGATTCGACTGGCGTGTCCGAAAACGGGACAACAGACCCGGTTGAATGGCCTGAAACCCAACAAGATTACGGAAAAGGGGATGGCCCGGACCTTTCAGAACATCCGGCTCTTTTCCCAGATGACCGTGCTGGAAAACGTGATGATCGGCAGACACTGCCGGACGCATTCGTTGATTCTGGGCGCCATCCTCCGGAATCGCAAGACCAGAGAGGAAGAGCAGGAGACCATTCACAAGAGCTATGAGATCCTTGAAAAGGTCGGACTTGCCGGGCAGGTTGATGAATTGGCCGGTAATCTCTCCTATGGGGCGCAGCGGCGTCTGGAGATTGCCAGGGCCTTGGCCACTGAGCCCTTCCTGTTGCTCCTGGATGAGCCCGCCGCCGGGATGAATCCCCAGGAAACAGTTGAACTTGTCACCCTAATCCGCCAGATCCGTGATGAGGGCCATGCCATCCTGCTGATTGAGCATGACATGAAACTGGTGATGACCCTCTCCGACCGTGTTGTGGTCATGGATTACGGAGAAAAGATCGCCGAGGGGACACCGGAGCAAATCCGCACCAACCGGGAAGTAATCAAGGCCTATCTTGGTGAGGACGGGGAGTGATGGCCCATGCTTGAACTGCAGAATATCCAGGCCGGATATGGCAATGTCCAGGCCCTGCCGGATATCAGCCTGACCATCCAAAAAGGTGAGATCATTACCCTGATCGGGGCTAACGGCGCCGGCAAAAGCACCACGCTTATGGCCATCTCCGGGATTGTTCCGTGCCGGAGCGGGAAAATCCTGTTGCAGGGCAAGGAGATACAAGGCCTTGCCCCTGACCGGATCGTGGCCATGGGGGTCTGCCAGGTCCCGGAAGGAAGACATATCTTTGCCGATCTGACGGTTCAGGAGAATCTGGATCTGGGCTCTTTTCTGCGCACCGACAAGGCGGGGATCAGGCAGGATCTGGAGTATGTCTATTCGCTGTTTCCTTTCCTGGCTGAGCGCCGGCATCAGTCGGGCGGGACGCTCAGCGGCGGCGAGCAGCAGATGCTGGCCATGTCACGGGCCCTGATGGCCAGGCCGCGACTCCTGCTTCTTGATGAGCCGTCTATGGGGCTTGCTCCGCTTATGATCAAGCAGATATTTGCAATCATCAAGGCCATCAATCAGGAGCACAATACCACCATCTTTCTGGTGGAGCAGAACGCGCATCAGGCCCTGCATATTGCTGATCGGGGCTATGTTATTGAAAATGGACGGATTGTTCTGACCGATAGCGCGGAGAAACTTCTAACTAATCCCGAGGTGCAAAAGGCGTATCTCGGGATTTAAATTTAATGAAATATCTTAGGGTTGAGTGGTGAAGAGAGTGAAGAATGTGAAGGCGGGAGTGATTGGGGTTGGCTATCTGGGGAAATTCCATGCCCAGAAATATGCCGGGCTGGAAGGGGTGGAGCTGATTGGGGTAGTCGATGTCGATCCGGTCATGGCCGGCAAGATTGCTGCCGAGTGTGGCTGTGCACCCTTTACCGATTACCGGCAGCTTCTGCCCCTGGTTGATGCGGTCTCCATTGTCGTGCCCACCAGTTATCATCATCAGGTAGCCCTTGATTGTATTGAGGCAGGCGTGGATATCCTGCTGGAAAAACCGATCACTACCACCTTGGAGGAGGCCGATGATCTGATCAAGCGGGCCGATGCCAAAAAACTGATCCTGCAGGTGGGGCATCTGGAACGCTTTAATCCGGCGGTTCAGGCCATGGAGAAATTTCTCACCGTCCCGGTTTTTATTGAAAGCAGCCGGATCTCACCGTTTAAAAACCGGGGCGTGGATGTGGACGTGGTCCTTGATCTCATGATCCATGATATTGATATTATTCTCAGTATTGTCAAGTCACCTTTGAAGTCCATCCAGACCGTGGGCGCCCCGGTGGTGACCGCGACCACCGATATCGCCAATGCCCGTCTGGTCTTTGAAAACGGGGCCACCGCCAATGTGACGGTCAGCAGGATCGCGCGCACCACGATTCGTAAGATGCGGATTTTTCAACCCGGTTCGTATATCAATGTCGATTTTGCGGGAAGAAAGATAATGACCATCCATCTGACTGATGAGATCCAGGCCAATGGCGCGCCGGGGCAGGATGTTGAGGTTACCTCCTTTCCGGCAAGCGATGCCTTAAAAGATGAGATCGCTCATTTTGTGGAATGTGTTCGCACCCGAAGCGAACCCCTGGTCTCCGGACGAGTCGGGCGGCAGGCCCTGGATGTTGCCCTCCAGGTGATGGCCCAGATCCGCGAGAGCCAGAAGCTGGAAGTGTACCGGCAAGTTGCCGCGGCCAAGAGATAGCAGCCTATGAACGCTGAAAATATTCCGACAGTGCAAAAAAAAGTAATGATCATTGCCGGAGAGGCCTCTGGCGATCTCCACGGCGCCCGACTAGTGCAGGCCATGCGCCAACAGGAGCCGGGGCTCGTTTTTTGCGGCATGGGTTCCAGGGAGCTTGCGGCCGCAGGCGTTGAGCTGCTTTTTGATGCGAGCAAGATCGCGGTCGTGGGTCTGATCGAGGTGTTGACCCATCTTCCCGATATTGTTACCGCCCTGAAAATGCTCAAGAAACGAATGCTGCATGGCCGTCCTGATCTGCTGATCCTGATCGACTTTCCCGATTTTAATCTGATGCTGGCCAAGAGGGCGAAAAAACTCGGCATCCCGGTCTTTTATTATATCAGCCCTCAGGTTTGGGCGTGGCGGACAGGGCGGGTGAAGACCATCGGCCGGTTGGTCGATACCATCGGGGTGATTTTGCCCTTTGAGGAGGCTTTTTACTGTAGCCGTGGTGTTGCGGCCCAGTATGTGGGGCATCCTCTGCTCGATTCAGTCAAGGTGACATCCGATCGGGAATCCTTTTGCCGGAGGCACGGCATCAACCCGGCGCATAAACTGATCGGCCTTCTGCCGGGCAGCCGCCGGAAAGAGATATCAGCGCTGCTCCCCGACTTTCTGGCTGCCGCCAAGCGTCTGCTCGGAAAATACGATAATGAATTCGTCTTTCTCCTGCCGGTTGCCGCGACCGTCTCGGAAGAAGATCTTTGGAACAATGGCCTGGAAGCCTATTCAGGGCAAATTAATATCCACCTGATCCGTGAGAACCGCTATGATATGATGGCGGCCTGCGATGCTGTTGTCGCGGCCTCGGGCACGGTGACCCTTGAGCTTGCGATCCTTGGAATTCCGATGGTGGTTGTTTACAAGGTGTCTCCTCATACTTATTTTATCGGGAGATTGCTCGTTCGGCATATGCAATTTTTTTCTCTGGTCAATCTGATCGCTGAACGGTCGGTGGTGCCTGAACTTTTGCAGGATGAAGTCAATCCCGGCAAAATTGAGGCAGAGCTTGTCCGCCTGCTCTTTGATGACAAGGCCAGGGCCGAAATGCTGATGGCCCTGGCTGAAGTTCGCAGTAAACTTGGCCAACCCGGCGCGTCACAACTGGCGGCTGGTCTGGCCTTGAAGCTCCTGAGAGTTCCAAGAAACAATGATTTCTGTATTTCAGAAAAACAAAAAGGGTGATTCGATGAAAAGAAAATTTCTTTTGAAAACGCTGACGCTCTGCCTGATGATTCTTTTACCTGTCTGGGCCGGTGCTGAAGACCTTGGCGCCTTGCGGCTGAGTCAAATGAAAGGTGATATCCAGGTCCAGTCCAAAGGAGCAACTGAATGGTTCCCCGCTACCATCAATCTGCCGATGCAGGCGGGAGACCGGTTATGGGCTCCAAAGGACGCGTGGGCTCAGGTGGAAACACAGGACGGAAGTGTCGTCAGGCTTGACGCTGACAGCTCGCTTGAAATCCTGGCGGTAGAAAAGGACTCGCTGCAGATGTACCTCAGTCAGGGGCAGGCGTATCTGAATTTCAAGAAGGGAATGGATTCCATGTTTCAATTGGATACCCCGAATTCTTCGCTCAGGATATATGACAGCTCGACCCTTAATGTCGCCCTCATCCCCAATGGCAATACCGATATCTCGGTGTTCCGTGGCGCTGTATTCGCTGAAAACAGAAGTGGTGAGGTCAGGGTTGGTGCCGGCAAAATGCTCTCCATAGATGGTGATGTGCCTTCCCTGGTAGCTCTCGGGCCGCCAAGTGATTGGGAAAAATGGAACCGGGAATGGGATGAATCCCTGGTTAGCGATGAGGACAGCACACGATATCTGCCGCAGGAACTGTCAACATATGGCCGGGACTTGAACAGGAATGGCCGGTGGATTGAAACCAATGAATATGGGAATGTCTGGATTCCAACTACCCATGTCTCTGCTGAATGGGCCCCGTATCGTGAAGGCCGGTGGGTATGGATTGGTGACGATTATGTCTGGATAGCCAGTGAACCTTGGGGCTGGGCACCTTACCATTACGGGCGATGGGCTCATATCTCTTCTCATGGCTGGTGCTGGGTTCCCCCGCCGCGCAATGAGGTCTATTGGGGACCTGGCTATGTCAGTTGGGTGTCAACCGAGAACGAGGTCGCCTGGGTACCGCTGGCCCCTGCCGAGATTTATTACGGCCATGGCTATTATGGGCCCCACAGTGTCAATATTGTTAATGTGAATATGTATACCGTGGTGCAGGGCAGACATTACAGGAATGTCCATGTCCATAACGCCGTTACCGTGGTTCATCGGGAGACCTTCCTGACAGGACGGCATCATGAGATCAGACACCCTGAAAATCCTTTTTTGCATAAACCGATAAGTATCGGCCGACCGAGAATTGAGCCCGGTCGAAATACCAAGATGCCGATTATCAGGGAGATCCCCAAGGTAAATCTGCCGCCCGCAAATATTCGGTCATTACCGGGAAAGTCGGAGGGTGGGGAGAGGCCTATGGTCAGAGAGCGTAACCGTTCGATTTTTACACCATCGGCGGCGCCACGACCCTTGGCACCCACAGTCAGGATGAACCCTGAACCAGGACTACAGCCAGAGCGACGTGTACCAGGGCCTGATGATCGGAAACAGATACTGGAACATAGCGTCATGCCAGGACAATTCAAAGGGCGGCCCCAAATTGACCCCGATGGTGTTAAGTCGGCAACACCGCCACCTGCTTCTGTCCACGGGAAACCGCCAGTCCAAAAAGGGGAAGGGAACGCCCCAGAGTTACGTGAACGACCGCAGATCCCCGCCGAGCATCCCGTTATGCCCGGTCAGTTCAGGGGGCAGCCCAAAATTGACCCCGATGGAGTCAAGTCGGCAACGCCGCCACCTGCTCATATTCCAGGACCACCACCGTCCCAGAACGAAAGAAATAAGGCCCCGGAGTTACGTGAACGGCCACAGATTCCTGAGCATTCCGTCATTCCCGGACAGTTCAGGGGGCGACCCAATATTGACCCCGATGCCGTGAAAGCGGCACCGCCTGCACCCAAGCCGCAAATCGCACCCCCACCGCCGGCTCCTGCCCCGGTGATGCATGAGCGGCCGCAGATTCCTGAGCGTCCTGTCATGCCCAATCAGTTCAGGGGACGACCTAATATTGACCCCGATGGTGTGAAAACGGCACCGCCACCACCTCCAAAGCCGCAGATTGCGCCGCCGCCCGTTCAACAAAGGCCGCAGCAGATCGCACCACCACCCGTTCAAAGGCCGCAGCAGATTGCACCGCCGCCCGTTCAAAGGAAGCAGCAGATTGCACCACCGCCGCAGGCCGCACCTCCTCAGGGGCAACCGGGCCATCTTGACCCAGAGGCATTAAAACGTCTCAAGAAACAACAGCAGGAGGCAGAGAAGAAAGATTAACAACAGGGCGATGGTGGCAAGGATACGAGGGGATGCGACCCCAATTTCCATGAAGAGAGTCGGACGCATCCTTTTGCTGCTAAAATTGGGGTGGTTAAATCAAAATAGAAGAATCAGGAAAAATCAGGGACAAAGAAACAGAGGAAGAATCAGTGGCAGACCACCTTTTGGCTAAACGTGGTCTGCCACTGAGATTTTAGATTTTAGTCCGAAAGTTAAGTTATTCGCTGGAACTATTATTTCCTAATGCGCTGGGAATTATCTGCCACAAGATATTGTTTGTTTTAAAGTTGACTACCTGTGATTTCTCTGCCGGACTCATACATTGGAGTGCTTTTTTTGGCAATTTGGCCAACTCGGCGGCCTTGGCATTGGCAGCTGCTTTGGAGGGTTGGCCCGTGGCAAAATTCATTACTATTTTTGTTTCGCCTGGCTTCAGGGTAAAGGTGTAGGCCCAGTATGGGGTATCCTCATCATCGGCAAAGGAGGTTTTGGCCAATCCCACTGGCGCCCCAGGGCCTTGCAGAACATGGCCGAGGCGGGGGTCGGGGGAGGTGGTGCCAATGTAATTCTGGAAGGTGCTGACCCAGGTATCCGTTATCGAGGCCGTCGTGTTGCCATCTGAACTGCTGACAATCTTTGTACTAGAATCGGAACCGAGGTTGTTGGAGGTAACTGTGGTAAGAGTCTGAGGCGTACTGCCCGTATTGGTGAAAATATTGAGCCAACGGGCAAACATATCATTACTTGGCACAAACATCTTGCGAGAAACTTGCAGGCTGCCGATAGTCTGCGTCGGAAAATTAATCTGGCGGTTGTCGCAATCCACATCATAGGTTGCCGGCCCATTATTATTATACATCGTATAGTCGGCATTGCCGGTAGCACAAGGTCCGGTTTTTCCGGTCAGGCTCACACAGAGCGCATTATAGCCGTCAAAGGCGTCGCTGAGCGTCACATTTTCCGTGCCGCCGGCACTGGTCGAGGCTGCTACCGCGTGGGTGAAGCTGGCCTCGGAAACCGCAGCACTCGCTGATGATGAGGTCGCAAAAGTAATATCGGTGTTAACAAACCACTCCAGCCCGCCTTGGTCTATCAAAGACTTGCTGCCGGTAGCAAGCTCTACACCGTCACCGGCTACAGCCTGGGCATTGAGCCGGTATGAACCATCTTTGTCTTTGAGAGCCTTAGCTTTGGCTTCATTTTGAAGGCGAGGAGCAGGGGGAATGATCTGGCTGCTTGCCAGCTGACGAAAACCGTCGCCATCAACATCAGTGGTGGTAAGGTTTAAACTATCGGAGAAATCCGGAAGGGCGTCGACTGCCTGCCTGGAAGCTGCTGGGCGTTGGCTGTTGTCACCAAGGGCCTCGCCAATCACTGACGGTTGAGTAGCTTGACTCTCAGCGGCCAGAGGCGAGGCCAGCGGCAGGCCGAGAGCTAACATCAAAGTCCCGGTGACCAGCCTTTGGTTCAATGGAGTCTGCCGAGGTGACAAACGGTTAACGAGGTTGCGCTTATGTTTCATACGATCAACTCCTCTTATACTACATGTTTATAACCAAGGCCTTCTCCATCTGCTTGAATAACGCCCCGGATGAGTAGCGCGTTGTTTGCGTCTACCTCGATCCATTTGATGTCCCGGAGTTTGATTTACCTTGATATTGGATCGTAGCAAAAGCGCTGCTCATCCGGGGCGATGTCCCGCGAAGCGGGGACATCAAGTTATTATCCAGTTTCTGTATACCACTCTAAATGAGTGATATACAGAAAGATGACCATATTTCAGACCCCCTAGATCGGAGTTCTGATATAGTCAACATACTTCAAAGTTATTGACAGCGGATACAGAGCGTCCGCACATAGGTACTACCCCAAGTTTCCCTAACAAAACATGACAGACTTGCTCAATGCGATCAGCAGCAAATAAAACCGTCCCCCAAAACCCTTGACAGGATGGCAGGCATCCTGTCACAGCCCCTTTTTCAGCGTCTCCAGATATTCTTCCCATTCGAGAGGGAGCATGTTTTTTTTTCTGGTATTGCACTCCTTGCAGGAAGGCACCAGGTTGTCTCTGGTGCTGCGCCCGCCACGGGTCAGAGGGACCAGATGATCCATGGTCAGTTCCTTAAAAGAAACTACTTGCAGGCAATAATAACACTTGCCGGAGGCGGTCTTCTGCTGCCACCATCGGGTCTTGCGCATCTCCCTGGCCTTGGCCCGCTCGGTGCGGATTTCAGCCTCGTCCATCCCATCAAACCCGAAAGAATCCATCATTTGGACACCAACTCACCCAGTAGGCTCTTGCGCACCGCCCCGATCAGGTATAAAGAGCCGGCCACCACAATCAGGTCTCCAGCCTTGGCCAGGGCCTCAGCCCTGGCCAGGGCCTGATCAACCTGGGCAATACACTCACAGCGTTTCCGCGTCTCGGCGTCAAGATTCTCCAATAACTGCTCAGGCGTTGCGGCCCGTTCTCCCTCCGGTCTGGTCAGCAGCAAAATCGCAGCCAGCTTAGCAATCAGCGGCAGGGTATTGCCCAGGTCCTTATCCAGCATGGCGCCCCAGACCACGATCAGCCGTTTATACTCATATTCCTGGCGCAGAGTGAGCACCAGACTCTCCACCCCCGCCGGATTGTGCGCCCCGTCAAGGAGATAACAGATGGTGTCTTTATCCGTTGCCTGCACCTGTGCAACCACGTCCC
>JAUSAB010000053.1 GCA_030653035.1 Desulfocapsaceae bacterium
GAGCCTCTTGCAACATGAAGATTTTCGTCCAAAATCGAGGCATGCGAAAAATTTTACCGCAGGCATATAGTTGATATTCCGAGGATAAAATTTTGAGCATAACGAAGAGATTGGGCGAAAAGATCATTTTGCAAGAGGCTCCTTACACTGTCCTATGCAAATATGCGTATCTCCCATCGCTTTAAATGCTTTGCCCATATGTGTTATCGCCGGTGTGCTATTACTTGCAGGTTGCGATGATGGATATTTAAGAGGTGCGGTTTCTCCCTCACATGATGGAAAAACCTATTTCGCGGTGGCAGATGATAATGGAGGACACTGCGGCCAAATCTTCGTAGATGGTAAGGAATGGAGGCACACCGTAAATGAAGTGGCTCTTATTTCGCCCGGATCTCACACAATAAAATGCGGTGGAAAAATAACATTTGTAATTCCGGCTGGCACAATCTTTCGATTTGATTATTGGGGGCCATAACTATGTCTACCACCATACGCTCAAGCGGAACTGCGCGAATAAAGCCTCGCGCCGCCCCTTAGCTTCACGTTATGCGCAGACCGCCAGCAGCCCATGCCGGATGGACGACGACTTCTCATTGCCCTGCGTTTCTCCAATCAGCGCCGGAAAAGATGTCTCGGCCAGGAGATAGATGGTCAGCAACACACGGCCATATTGACTGGCCGGAAAAAAAGATTCCAGCCGGGAATTCCACGTTTCCAGCCACGCCTGTGCCTGAGGAACAAGCGAACCCGGATCACCGATGACAGGTAGCTCCATCATGACCAGCTTGCCCAAGGTCTCGGCCAATTCCTGCAGATGGGATTGCATCCCGCTCCTGAATTGCTCGATCTCCCGGGTCACGCCTGTATCCTCCGGGCTGATCCTGGCCGGAAGCTCAATCTGCAAAAGCGACAGCGGGGCCTGTCCGCTTTCCTTTTCATACTGTTCCAGCAGGATATCCGCTGCCTCCTGACGCCTGGTGGTCCACAGCAAGGGTTGCACCGGCCACGGACCCGACAGATACAGTCTGTTCCAGGCGCGAAGACGATTACGAATCATCCCCGGCCGGGGTTGGTTCATCTTCTGCTTGAGTTCCAATAATTCAAGAAAAGGATCATCCTCAATGACATCTTCATCCCCACTCTCCCTGATTTCCCCCAGCAGACTGCGAAACAGGGCGATCTCATTATCATCGATATTGGCCAGTTGCAGGGCCAGCTCCTCTTCCTCCTGATCAAGGATCTCAGCGATCTTCAAAACCAGCCGGGCCTGCCACAGGGCCAGACGGGCCTGTTCATCCTGAATACCACCATCCTCTTCCATGCCATGAAGCAGTGAAGAAAGAATCGCCTGTTTGGAATTATCACCACGACTGACCGGTGCGGACAGAGACGCCAGGGTCAGATAACTTAACTGCTCGACATAGGCGTCTTTTTTGTTTCTGATATCATGAATGAGATGCAGGAAACGATCCCGGTCCGCACCCAGCTTTGAGGGAGTATGGACTTGACAGAATCCCAATTCCATGAAAGGATAGCCGCCTGGGTCGGATGATTCCTCCCCGTCTTCCTTCACGCCATCTTCAACCGGCTGGAGCAGATGGATGGTATTGAAAAAAAGGGCCAGAGGCAACTGTTGACGAACGGGAAGGACCGTGTCCGGAAAATAAAGCGTATCAAGGGTCTTCATATGCAAAGTCTAAAAGAAAAAGTATCATTTTGTCTGACCGCGGTCGTTTACCTGCTGTTTAATCTGCGGCCTGCTTCCGATTTGGCGCTGACTGTCCAATCTACCCTGTGGCAGATCCTGCAAACGGCACCCTATGTGGCTGGTATCACCTGGTTTGTCATCGCCCTGCTGCAATACATGGCCGATGGCGACAAGGTGCCGTGGGAACGTCGGTTTCGATTGTTTTTCACCATAGGAATTTTAGCGGGTCTTGTCTATGCAATTATTGAATATACCGGAAAAGGGGTTGGGCAGTGAGCAGGGAAACTATAATTTATAGCAAATCATGAGATCGAGGACGCCGCCAGTTTTCGCTTCTGTTTAATCCTTTCTCGTAATGTTTGCGTATGCTGCCCTGGCACCCCACACTGCTCAAAAACATCCTCCCACCCTGCCAGCTTGACATACACCTCCAAAAGCAAACGGCGGCATTTCTGTGCCGATAGACCAAATCGCCGCCCTTCACTGATTAAATCCTCGCCGGTGAACATGCCATCCTTACCGTTGATTTGCAGGATATGGTTTTCCTGATAGATATTCGGCGTGATGTCGTAAGCGGGAGACAGCATCCACCCCGAATCAGTATGGAGCATTGAAAAATTTTGCAGATGATCATCCGTATTCTGCAAAAGCACGTTGACCAGCATCCAGCGGAAAAGGCTCTCCAAATCCACATCCGGGTGGTCGGATATGCGCCGGATAACGCCCGCAACATCGGCATATGACACCAGATACGGATCTTCTTCACCGGTCAGGGTTCGCATGCTCACAATAGCGTTGCGGCCCCCGGCGGCTGTCACATCAAAACGCTTCACCAGCAGGATTTCTCGGCTCTCCACGGTGACTCGTTTCAGCTCCGGGGTCTTCAGCCCCGCTGCCTCCGCCAAAAGCATTCCTGCCTGCTCAAGAGAAACAAAAAGCGCAGGTCCAATATCGCGGATACTGGCAAACTTGGCCAGCCACAGATGGTCGTCCATGCGGACCAGTATCTTGGGTCTCGCCCCACCGGCGGAACTGCCGCAGGCCAGGATATGCTTAAGCTCCTTGTTTTCGGTGTCAATATTTGCCTCAAGAGTCCCCGCCTCGCCAATGGCAGTGATGATCCGTTTGAAGTCGATGCTTTGATCGACACAACGGACCTTTGCAGGGTACTTCTCCGTATAAAGCAAGCGGCCTAAACCCGAGCCCTTCAAGGCCGCCAGAAGGTGCGCGGAAGTAAAGCGGGATTTGTCGAGCCCGACACGTTTTGCCAGAATGGTTCGGCCCCAGGCGTCGGGCAGGGAGTCATCAAAAACTCCATGCACTCCGGCTTCCCCGCGCCTGGCCTCAAAATTCCCAGGACCAAGCGGGAGGTGAATCGGGTCAAGAGGATAGGCGTCCTGCCGCAGCAGGTATCCTTCATCATATTTAAAGAAACCCTCTTTCCGATCGGAAGAGTGCAGGTTACGCGATAACAACCGGCCCACAGAGACCACTTCTCCGTTAGGCATAACCGCAGAGACATATAATGATATCGCGTCATTCCCCTTCATGACCGGACCCGCGTTTTCAGAATTTTTTCTTCAAGACCTTGCCTGCGGTCGTATTCCTCAAACGGATCAACTGTTTCCACAAGCAGCCCCTGCCAGACTTCGGCCAGACCGAGGGCGTCGGCAACCGCAAACCAGGAGCCGATCTTCACGCTCGCACTCCCCCGTTCAATCGACCGCAGGGTGTCAATGGAGATCCCGCACCTGATCGCCAAGGTCCGCAGCTTTATTTTCAGCTTGATTCGCCGTTTTCGGTATAACAGCCCGAGTTGTCCGAACAATTCGTTTGTTTCCATGAAAGGCCATCCTTTTTCTTTTTAAAGTAGCATAAAACATATTTTGTATCAATATTTTTCACTTAAAGTTGATAATAACCAACCATATTTCATATCATAAACATGGAAACAGAAATCCCCCAAGCCAAGCGGCAACTTGCTAAAACGAATCACGGTCAGTATATTGAGGAGTCTTGCAAAAGAACACGACAGAGAAAGTTCCTTAAGTTTCGCACACAACAAAATAACAACAAGGAGGCATTATGGTTACCTCAATTATTCTCATCAATGCGGAAAGAACCAAGATAAACGAGGTGGCTGAACAGATAGCCGGGCTGGATGGGATTTCAGAGGTATATTCCGTGAGTGGCAACTACGACCTGATCGCCATTGCCCGCGTCACCTCCAATGAGGAACTGGCTGATCTTGTCACCAAAAAATTGCTGGGGATCAATTCCATCCTCAAATCTGAAACCATGCTCGCCTTTAAGGCCTTTTCCCGTCATGATCTTGAGACCATGTTCCAGATTGGAATGGAGTAAAGACATCCCTCTCAAGCCAACCTGCCAAAAAGGAAAACTTCATGATTGAGCAACTCTCTTCGGATTCTCAGGACAAACTCATCGTCTTCGGTGCAAAGCAGATTCGGCGCCTTTGGGTTGATGACCAGTGGTATTTCTCAATTGTTGACATTGTTGCCGCCCTGACCGACAGCGATGCTCCGAGCAAATACTGGACAGCCATGAAACGCCGGGAAGAAAAGGCCTCTGGATTTCAGTTGTCTACAATTTGTAGACAGCTGAAATTAACCTCAGCCGATGGTAAAAGTTACAAGACCGAGGCCGTCAACACCGAAGCCGCCTTCCGGATCATCCAATCCATCCCCAGCCCCAAGGCGGAGCCATTCAAGCGCTGGCTGGCGCAAGTCGGTTACGAGCGCGTCCAGGAAATCGAGAATCCGGAGCTTGCCCAGCAGCGAATGCGGCAACTTTTCAAGGCGAAAGGCTACCCCGACGACTGGATCGAGAAGCGCGTCCGCGGAATCGCCGTTCGTGATGAGCTGACTGACGAATGGCAAAAACGCGGCATTGCCGAACAGAAAGATTTCGCCATCCTCACCTCCGAAATCTCCAAGGCAACTTTCGGGGTAACGCCTGCTGATTACAAAAAACTGAAAGGGCTCAAACGCGAGAACCTTCGTGACCACATGACCGACCTGGAGTTGATCTTTACCATGCTCGGCGAAGCAGCTACCACCGAGATTGCCCGTAACAAAGACGCCCAGGGGTTCACAGAAAACCATCTCGCAGCCCGTGACGGCGGCACCGTCGCCGGTGATGCCCGTCGACAGCTCGAAATAAAATCAGGGAAAAAAGTCGTCACGGCCAACAACTACCTGATCGACAAACCAAAACCGAAACTTCCATCCAAGTCGGAGAAAGTAGAACAACATTATCTGATAGAATCAGAACATAAACTGACTTAAATTCCTCTACTGTATTTGCTCTGAGTCCCCCTCAAAAGGAGTAAATGAAATCTTTACATTCACACCTTTGCACGCTTTCTGGAAACAATTAATCATGATATTTTCGACTTGATTCCGTATTTTTGTTGTCAGTTGAACAGGACATTCAATTAGAATTGCATCATGCATTGGCACCAGCAATCTGCACTGTTTAACTTGCTTTGCAATTCTGCAAAGCGCGTTTTTAAAAATTCCAGATGCTGTTGATTGAATAATATGGTTCGGTGCCCATCGAGCAATGTCTCTATCGGTATCTTCTGTTGTAACCCTTCTAATATAGGCAAATGGCCCCTTGGCAACTCTGGCTTGTTGAGCTGCATCGACGATTTGACTTTTCCATTGTTCCACCATACTGAATTGACTGAAAAATTCGTCAGAGGCCGTACCAGATTCTTCTCCAAATTTTTGAACAATTCTACGTCGAATATTACGTCTGCTCATACCATAAATGAACGATAGAAACATTTCCTTGGCAATTTTTCGAGTACAGCCCCTACCAATTTGACTTGCAAGACCAGAATAAATGTCGCCTCCGTTATAGAGTTCGATTAGTTTAACATCATTTGAAAAGGAGGCAAGAATGCCTGGCTCAAATTGGGCATAATCAGCATATACAAATTCAGACCCTTCCTTTGGAGAAAAAATATCTCGGGAAGTTCTTTTTAAATATTGTATACCCGGTCGGTTCAACAAGATTCGGCCTGTTACAGTTCCAAAAACATCATAGTCAATTTTACAACACTCTGAAATTGAGTTACTCACCCTTAGAAGTTCAGACAAATCCCAACGATTACGGTGTTCTATATATAAATTTTTCAGGAATTCCGAGGACTCCTGCATAAGTTCAATTGACTCCCAAAAATATTTCTTGGAAAAATCATCTGACTCAAAATCTTTTACAAATTTCTTTATTGCATCGTAAGAGAGTTCTTTATTTCGTTGCCTTACTGTAAAACCATATGAAATCTCGAGCGTCTTAACAGCTCTAAAATATTCATGATCAAGCGAACGATATTTTGAAATGAGCCTCTCATGATCTATCCGAATTCCTTGAGTTCCCACTATTGAGAACATGCACTTAAGTGGCATTTCAACATTTAGAAATTGCTTCAGCAATCCTTCCGATTTCAATTCTGCCACTAATCGCGAATATTCATCTTTAAGAGCATTTATTAATAGTCGTTCCCATCCTTGAGGGAGTCCCTGCATCCAATCAAAGTAATTGCCAAACTTCCCCTTTTCAATGGATTTTAAAACTGGGAAGATAGAACTGCTAAGGTGCTTTCCTAAACAAGATATTCCTTTCCACGGAGCACTGTCAGCCTTGAATCTAGATGCAGGAAGTCCACA
>JAUSAB010000056.1 GCA_030653035.1 Desulfocapsaceae bacterium
GTGCTGTCGCTTTTCCCCTGGAGTTTGAGTAATTTCAGATGACGTTCGTAGAGGGCTGCAAATCGTTTTACTTCAGATGATTTCATGGTACACTCCTTTTTGTTGTAAGTGTCCGGGATTGGACACCGACTGGAGTTATACACTGTTTTTTTGCTTTTTCCGCCGCGGGAGCGGCTTCGTTCAACAATCACCTCAATTCGAAAGCCAATATACCTATATTCGGAAATATCTCCCTCACTTCAAAACCAGCACAGTAAGAAGCGTCCTATGCATGAAGACAGGCATGACAATATCTTTGCCGATGACACGATATCTTGATTCCATTATCTGTTGATCAGCATGCAAGTTTGACCCCTTTCAGTACCAGGGAACAGACTCTTTCCCCTCGACCACTACAACATTCTCCAGAAAAAGTTATTTAAATATGCTCGTGGACATTCAAAAGAGGTATATGGTTTATAGAAAAAGCTTAAAATCACTCGCCCCCAAGAGCGATATTTTAGTGCGGTTACTCATTACTTATTCAACTCCATAAACAACAGCCTGAAATAAAGCCATGCAATCTTTAGTTACGCTCAAATCAATTTTATCAAGAGGTAAAGGGGGCAAGCGCACCTTTTTGACAATCCTGTTTACGGCGTTTTTTTTAATCTCCTTTCATGTCGTTCCAATACAATCTTTTGCCAATAACACCATCAGCGGCACGGTGTCTCTGCCAGCCGGTCATGTTGCCCCGAGTGGTGGTGTAACGGTTGAAGTAACTCCTCTAACCGTGAACGATTGGGGTAGTATTTATTATGCAACTATCGCCGAAGGAGAGTCTTCTACAAGCTATAGCCTTATCGTGCCAACCATAGCCGATGCAAGGTGGTACATTTCTTATCGGTACGCTGGGAATGAACCGTATGTAAGTGGGGGTTATTACAATGCCACAGCCACCACCTGGAATTATAACCAGCTAACCTTGCTGGCAGGGGCCACGGATCATGCTAACATTAATTTGACCCTTCTTTCTGGCAACACCATCAGCGGCACGGTGTCCCTACCAGCTGGGCAAGTTGCCCCGAGTGGGGGTTTAAATTTTTCCATAAGTGCTACGATTTCAGCATTTGAATTTGATTCTCTTTCTTATAGTTGTGGTTATTCTGTAACCATCCCCGAAGGAGAGTCTTCTATTAACTATAACATTATCGTGCCAACCGTAACCGGTGAAAAATGGCGCATTCAATACTTCATAACCCAGCAAAATGAACTGTATAGTTCTGTTGGCTATTACAATGACACAGCAACCACCGGGAATTATATCCAGGCAACCTTACTGGCCGGGGCTACAGATCATGCTGCCATTAATATGACCTTTTTCACTCATAAGATCAGCGGCACGGTGACCCTTCCCGCCGGATATTTTGCTCCGAGTGGCGGCATGCTGATTTATGTATCTGCTCAGAGACTAAATCCAAGCCCAAGCCCATTCAGTTCTGCGAGCAGGTTTTGGTCTTCTCTATTCATTGCCGAAGGAGAGTCTTCTGCCAACTATACCATAACCATGGGAAGTACATACGATGGTGAATGGCGCGTTAATTACTACAGGAGCGAGCCATATGTAGAAGTTGGCTTTTACAATTCCACAGCCACCACTGGGGATTATATCCAGGCAACCTTGATGGCAGGGATGAGTGATCATAATGGCATTAATATGAAATTGCTTACGACCGATGGCCTGACAAATAAAATCCTAACAAAAAAATTCCCGTGGCCCATGTTCCTACCAGTCATTACCAATAAGGTTCAATGACAAGTAGTCTGGATGGAAGGTAATAAAGAATAAGAGCCATCAAAGATGGTTCCCTTTGATGGCTCTTATGCAATCATTCATCGCTTTGCTGCATCACCGCATCGATATCGCTTCCCTCCCGACCGCCTTTGACCGTGCACTGATACCAGCAAGACTTATCCTTGGTTTGTGCCGCCCCAACTAAAAAAGGCAGAGCCAAATGAATGACCCTGCCTTCGGTGTTCTTCTATGGTTGGCCTTTAAGGCATACTTGTAGTGCCACCCACCCTATGCCTTACGACACAACCTGCCAAAAGCCCCGGGGATAGTGCCGGATGACCAGAAGGCCCGGCCCTGCTTGTAATCTACAAACCAGTATCCTCCCGGTTTCCGTTGAGCTGCGACAAAGATAAAAGGCTGCTCCCTGGAAAAGCAGGGATGCAGATACAACCCCTTCTCATTCATTTCCGGCTCCATGAGCGACAGGGCCTCTTCCATGGTCGGCAATCGCCAGTCATGAAATCCGGCAAATCCTTCATTGTTTAGCTTCTCGATATTGCACCGCAGGGTCCGAATAGAGACGATATCAAGCCCAGCCCGCTGCCACATGACCCCAGTCCGCTCGTCAATTACGGTAAGACCATCGCCATTATCCACCAACGCGTTATCAAATCTTCCCTGAGGATTGAAGACAGAATCAAAAAAATTTCCCTTTTTAATCAAAGGTTCAATCTGATCGTCATTAATCACGGCCGGCTTCGTCGGTAAAACACATTGCTCGCCGGTAAAAGGTTGCACGCCCCGCGAGAAAAGAACACCCATGTCCTCAACCGCCTTCACCACATAGACCGGTTTGACATAGGCATCGCCTTCGGCCTCAACAACATTATCGATCAGCCACTCCTTGATAGTGCCATTAATCGCATAGCTTTTCTCAAAGGCTGAAGAAGTCCCCTGCTGGCGCACACACTCCTTGACCATCTCGACCGGAACGCCTATCTCGGCCAGGATTCGGGCATGCTTCACCCCCCTTTCCATCAGACAGAGTTTGGGTTCCTGGCCCCAGTTATCAATAAAGAAATAACAGATCCGCTCACTGTTATTGCGTACCCTTTCCCGTCCACCCCAGGACTCATAGGTTCCAAAACTCAGGTCAGGGGTCATTCCCCAGTCAATGGTCTTGATTGTCGAATCACTCATCGAAAGCCTTTGAAACATACCCATATCACAACCTCCTCCTGTTTGTGGCTGCAGAAACTGACAGCCGGATAAACCACCAATGACACATCAGTACAAAAGGAATAAACAACAAAGTCTTTCTGCTTTTCTTCTTCCTAGTGTATTCTGTAACGTAATGGCTCAGGTGTTTAGACTGAAGACTAAAGAATCTCAAGCATCACGTATTCTTTGTTCCCAAAAAACCTCAACCTTCACACTACTCACCTTTTTACTAATTATAGTTCTCATTACCAAAAATGTCCAAGAAAAAAAAAACAATCCCCACCAGCCGAGGATTCGCCCTGCCAACCGGATGCACCATCCTCAGCAAAGGCATCAATTTCTCAATCTTTGCGCGACATGCCCAAGAGGTCATCCTGGTCATTAATCTGCCGGAGACCACAAAGACACCCCAACAACAAGTAGAGATCCCCCTGCACCCTGAGGTTAACAGAACAGGCGATCTCTGGCATATCCTGCTCAAAACAAAGAGGGACGACCTGAGATACGGCTACCGGATCAAAGGGCCAATGTCTCAAAAAATAAACGGCCTGGTATACGACGAGGAGAATCTGCTTCTTGACCCCGCAAGTCATATTCACACACCTCGGGCCTGGGGGGCAAAACCATCTGAGCGGGATATCCCCATATGTGAAATCATCAAACACGATTTCGATTGGCAGGATGATCAACCACTGAACATCCCGCTCGCCAAATCGATCATCTACGAACTGCATGTCCGCGGCTTCACCCGTCACCCGAGCTCAAACGTCGCCCACCCCGGAACCTACCGCGGCATAATAGAAAAAATCCCCTACCTGCAAGAGCTGGGTATCACAGCTGTAGAACTGATGCCGGTCACCGAATTTGATGAAAACGACAATGTATTCAGAGATCCAAAAAGCGGCAGACTGCTGAAGAATTTCTGGGGCTACAACCCTGTATCATTTTTCGCCCTTAAATCAGGCTATGCTGCCGACAAGGCCCAGCACATCAATGAATTCAAGGCCATGGTACTGGCCCTGCACCAGGCTGGAATTGAAGTCATCCTCGATATGGTTTATAACCACACCGGCGAGGGTAAATATGACGGTGTCACCAGCAGTTTCCGGGGTATAGACAACCGTATCTACTATCTGCTTGACCATGAGACCCATGACTACCTGAACTTTTCCGGCTGTGGCAACACCATGAACTGCAACCATCCGGTGGTCAGGGATCTGATCAGAGATTCGCTGCGTTACTGGGTCATGGAGATGCACGTTGATGGATTTCGTTTTGACCTCGCCTCCATTCTCGGCCGGGACACCTCAGGACATCTGCTGGCCAATCCGCCGATGATCGAGATGATCGCCGAAGACCCGGTCCTGCGGGACACCAAGATCATTGCCGAGGCCTGGGACGCCGCAGGTCTCTATCAGGTGGGGACGTTCTCCACCGATGCGCGCTGGGCCGAATGGAACGGCATGTTCCGCGATGATCTCCGTGCCTTCATGGCTGGCCTTGACAATACCGTGGGCAACCTAGCCACCCGGATTGCCGGCAGCGCGGACCTCTACCAGTCCAGTTTACGCCACCCGTTTAATTCCATCAATTTCCTTACCAGTCACGATGGTTTTACCCTCTCCGACCTGGTCAGCTTTAATGAAAAACATAATGAGGGCAATGGCGAAGAAAACCGTGACGGCGACAACCATAACATCAGCTGGAACAGTGGCACGGAAGGATTCACCCGCAGCAAAACTATCCAAGATCTGCGTTTCCGGCGGATGCGCAGTATGATCCTGATCCTGCTGCTTTCTCAAGGAGTCCCCATGATCAGCGCCGGCGATGAATTTGGACACAGCAAAAAAGGGAACAATAACAGTTGGTGTCAAGACAACACTATCAACTGGCTCAACTGGGATATGGTCGAAAAAAACGACGGACTACTCCGTTTTTTCAAACAGTGCATCCACCTGCGCAAGACTCATTCCCTCTTCCAGCGGACCAGTTTTTTTTCACAAGCAGCAAACACACAATGCACCGAAGGCAATCCTGAAATCATCTGGCAATCACTGACGCCCTGCCAGCAGGACTGGTCTTCCGAATGTCACACCCTGGCCTTTCTCCTCAGGGGCAGCAGGACAGACGGCAACAAAAGCGACCACTTTTTTATCATGCTCAACGGCGACAAAAACAAAGACGCCGACTTCACCCTGCCGCCAGTCCCTGGCAACAGCACCCAGAACTGGCAACAGATCATTGATACCAGCCTGGATTCCCCCAATACTTTTCTTGATCTGCAACAGGCACCGGGAAAAGCCCCAGGAACAACGGTCAAGGTGAAATATATGGGGGCAATAGTCCTTCAGTCCCCATCAACAACATAATTCCTATACAGAAGTGCAACAAGAAAAGAAGAAAAACTTTGGCAGTGCCCGGATCATATGGTAATGTACCGCGATTATAAGAGTCAGAAACAGCCCCCTGTGGCGCTCACTCCCTGTATAGTTGAAAGGTGACCGGTTCCTTATGCCGTTCTTGTCACGAAAAAATGCCAGAGTTATTTTTGAACGACGGCTTAATCATATCGCTCCGATTGATACACAGACATGAAACAGGGCAGATTGCTTTTCCTCGGCGATTCTCTTCTCGCCGATTTTAACTGGCAAGAACGGATAACTCATTTTGAAGTCATCAATTTGAGCGTTTTTGGTGAGACGGCACAAGGACTGCTGAACAGGCTGCCATCGGTTCAGGAACAAGTCATTGATCCGCACATTATCCTGATCATGACCGGCACCAATAATCTTCTCATGGAAGATTACAATTATGCCGAGACACTCCGAGAGATCGTGGTCTACCTGAGCCATATCTATCCAGCCGCAGAGATTATTATTAACAGCCTCATTCCTCTCCAGATCCCCTGGTTGAATAAGGAAGAGATGAAACGAATCAACAGCGAGATGGAGGCATTATCCTTACAATCCGGCTGTTGCTTTCTCGATGTATTCTCAAAATTCAACACCAAAAACGGGCTTTTTCAGGCAGACGGTATCCATTTCACGGAAACAGGATATAATCTCTGGGCTCGATCCATCCTTGAGTATATTGCCTTTCTACTTGAAGATGACTAATATTTAGCCGTATGTGTTTAACAGTCAGCAGTCACTCTTTTTATCACACTGACTTCTGACCAACCTTAACCTTTCACCATGAGGATACAATGAAGCATAAACTCCTAAAGTCAGCACTCTGTCTCTGTCTCTTGCTCCCCGCTTGTGACAACCAGCAAAAAAGCACGACAGGTGGTAAAGTCGCTGAGAAAGCAACGCCAGTAGCGATCACGAAGGCCGAAAAGGCACCCACCGCAACCGACACCCCGGAAAAACCGGCAGCTCCGGTAGTCACTGAACAGCAGGGCGATACCAGCAGTGATAAAGCATTAAAAGCCACGGATGTCGGCAAAGACACCACACCAGCAGCAGCAACCGTTGATACCCAAAAGACACCAGCTCCGGCAGCCACTGAACAGCAAGACGACACTATCAGTGGCAAAATAGTGGAGACCATGGACTCCGGCGGATACACCTATCTGCAAGTTGATACCGGCAAGGCCCAACAGTGGGTTGCCATTCCTCAAACCAAAGTCAAGGTAGGTGATGATATCTCCTATCATGACGGTGTGGTGATGCCCAATTTCACCAGCAAATCACTCAACAGGACCTTTGACTCCGTCGTTTTTTCTGCCGGCCTTGTAGGTCAGGTGGCAGTGCAGGCGCCAGCCCAGGCTAATCCGCACGCTACAAAACCAGATGCAGCCAACACCGCCGGAACCGATTCATTCGCCAGCGCAGTCAAGGCCGAAGCCCCACCTGCCGCCATGCAGGGAAAGAAAGCCGAATCAGGTGGCAGCCTGGGAGCAATAGCCCCGTTCACTGAAATCAAAATGGAAAAAGCCGCGGGAGAAAATGGTCACACTGTGGAAGAGCTCTTTACCGATAACACCAAACTTGACGGCAAGACCGTTCGCGTCCAGGGTAAGGTGGTCAAGTTCAGCCCCCAGATAATGGGCAAGAACTGGATCCATCTTCAAGATGGAAGTGGGGATCCTTTAAAAAACACCCACGACCTGGTCGTTACCACCAGTGCCCAGCTGCCAAATGGCAAGGAGGTCATTACCATAGAAGGTATTGTCAGGGCCAACAAGGATTTTGGCGCCGGATACAGTTATGTGGTTATTGTTGAAGAGGCCAAGATCATTCAGTAAATCAGATACTCCTCTTTTGCCAATGCGTATCGCCATTATCGGCCCGGGAGCCTT
Source organism: Desulfocapsaceae bacterium (assembly GCA_030653035.1). Lineage (GTDB taxonomy): Bacteria > Desulfobacterota > Desulfobulbia > Desulfobulbales > Desulfocapsaceae > UBA2270. Next base: position 7,299 of record JAUSAB010000056.1, read on the forward strand.
GGGCTGTCTGTTCGCTTCTCTGCTTTTCCCAAAAAGCAAGAGCGCGGATGACAGCCTCTGGCTCCTTGATCATAATCAAGAGCGGGCAAACCTGCTCACTGTTCAGGGGATCCTGTACGAAACCGACAAGGGACAGGAACGATACCAGATTCCTGTCTTCTCGGATCTACAGGCAATCAATTCGACTGACATAGTTCTCTTCTGTGTTAAATCGCAAGATCTCGAAGACTGCCTGCAGTCCTACCTGCCTCTGCTCTCCCCCCAAACTCTGCTGGTGTTCCTGCAAAACGGAATCAGCCATCTTGATATTCAGGAACGGCTAAAGCTCCCCACAGCTCCGGCCTTTGCCAGCAGCTCTGAAGGCGCCACCCTGCTTGGCCCCGGACACGTTCTCCATGTCGGCAAGGGCGGAACGTTCCTGGGCTTTCTCTCGGATCCAACAGAGCGGCACCAGAAACAACTAAGTGAACTGGCCCGAATCCTCCAGGATGCCGGCCTTGATGTCGCCCTGTCGCAGGATATCCGAAGTCAGCTCTGGGCCAAACTGTTCATCAATGCCGGGATCAATCCGCTCACCGCCCTCTACAATCGCACCAACGGCCAACTCCTCACCTCCTGTGCTTCCCGTACCCGACTGAAAAATATTGTCCAGGAGGCCGAGACAGTGGCTAGGGCCAGCGGCATTACCATCAGCGTGGATCCGCTGAAGGCGACCCTTGCCGTCTGTATGGGCACAGCCAGGAATATCTCCTCCATGCTCCAGGACCGTCGTCACCAGCGGCCAACTGAGATTGATGCCATCAATGGTGCAGTAATCAGGGAAGGAAAAAGAGTGGGCATCCCCACCCCATTCAATGAAGAGGTGGTGCTTTTGATAAAGAAGATGGAAGAGAAGTACGCTCAAGACACAACAATGACAGCAATAATATGAAGATCCAGAGCCAAGAGATTGGCTTTGACCTGGACGGAGTCATTGCCGATACGGCAGAGGCCTTTATCCGCCTGGCCTGCGAGGAGCATGCCTTCTGCTCTTTTACCCTGAAAGACATTACCAGCTTTCAGGTTGAAGATTGTCTGGATATCCCCTTCCCGATAGTGGAAACAATCTTTGACGCCATCCTCCGCAATTCTCTGACCACCGGCCTGCAACCGATGAAAGGGGCGGTGGAGGTCATCACAGAAATGACCGCATCGGCGCTGGTGACAATCATCACCGCCCGCTCCCTGCACCAACCCGTAGAAGACTGGCTGCAACATTTCTTTCCCGCCCCGGTCTGCGCCAATATTCGCCTGGTGGCCATGGGCCGTCACGATGACAAGGCCCGCTACATCCACGAACACAAACTCCGTTACTTTGTCGATGATCGGGCCGAGACCTGCCTGCAACTGGCAGATGCAGCCATTACCCCTCTGGTCTTTTCCCAACCCTGGAACCAGGGAAAGCATGACTTGCAGAGAGTGGAGAACTGGCAGGAGATTCACGCCATGCTCGCCCTATAATTATACGAAAAGCTCCCATGAACTGTCCAAACTGCCACACCAAGATCCCTCTCTTTCGCAATCCGGTTCCCACTGTCGATATCATCATTGAGATCGGCGAAGAAATCGTGCTCATCAAACGAAAAAACCCGCCATACGGCTGGGCTTTGCCGGGCGGGTTTGTCGATTATGGTGAATCCTATGAAAATGCAGCGGCCCGGGAAGCGCTTGAGGAAACCGGCCTGACGGTGCAGAACCTGGCCCAGTTCCACACCTATTCCGATCCCGGCCGTGACTCCCGTCAGCACACGGCCTCAACGGTCTTTATCGGCCAAGCAGGGGAAAACCCCAAGGCAGGAGATGATGCGGCCGAGGCGGGCTTATTTAAAGAGCACAATCTCCCTGATCTGGTCTTCGATCACGCCCAGATCCTGGCCGATTATTTCGCTGCCCGAAAAATAATACGTCCTAAAAAAAGAATTCAAGAGATGGCTAAGCAAAAAGGCCCAAAGACGAGACGCACAAATCCTGAGGAATGAAGCGTACAATTAGTACGCCGCAATGACAAAGGATGCAGTGCAACGAAGTATTTGGACCTTTTGGCGACGCCATCAAAAATCAGAAGATAGCCCGCAGGATCAAGAAGACAACAAGCCCCATACCTATGGAGCCATAGAGCATCAGTCAGGGGATACAGTCACTGCCATATTTTTTGGCAATAAACCCGAAGGTGGCCACACCCGCCACCCCGGAGACAAGCAAGATCAGCAGATTTTTCATCCCCAAGAATTACCCCCTGATCCGCACGTCACTTCTTTTCCGCAGCCGGATTGACTTCGGTGTCACCTCAACCAGTTCATCGTCATTGATATAGGCGATGCAGTCTTCGAGAGTCAGGGCCCGAGGAGGGGTCAGGATTATCGCCTCGTCCGTACCGGAGGCCCGCATATTGGTCAGTTTTTTGCCTTTACCCGGATTGACCACCATGTCGCCGCCACGAGAACTTTCACCAATGATCTGCCCCGTGTACAAGGGCACACCAGGATGAATGAAGAGCGTACCCCGCTCCTGAAGACTGAACAGGGCATAAGCCACGGCGGTACAGGGATCCTTAACTAACAGCACCCCGTTGAGCCGATTCTTGATCTCCCCGGCATGGGGACCATACTCGGCAAAGACATAACTCATCATCCCCATGCCCTTGGTATCGGTCATAAATTCGGAGCGATACCCCAGCAGTCCGCGGGTCGGGATCTTAAACACCATCCGCATCATCCCGGCATGACCAGTGGTCATTTCCTCCATCTGACCCTTGAGCTTACCCAGCTTTTCAATAACCGCCCCCTGATACTTTTCGTCGACATCAATGGTGAGTGACTCAAAAGGCTCCATGATCTTGCCATTTTCTTCTTTCATGATCACCTCGGGCCGGGTCACCTGAAATTCAAAGTCCTCGCGGCGCATCTTCTCAATGAGGATGGAAAGATGGAGCTCGCCACGACCGGAGACCCGATAGCCGACCGCATCAGTCAGCGGCTCATAATGAAGGGCGACATCCGACAGGACCTCACGGGCCAGACGCTCTTCAATATGGCGGGAGGTCACGAATTTCCCTTCCTTACCGGCAAAAGGTGAATCATTGGGGATAAAATTCATGGAGATGGTGGGCGGATCAATAGCAATCAAAGGCAGAGGCATAGGATTTAACGGATCGGTAAAGGTGACGCCCACGGTCACATCCTCCATCCCGGCCACGGCCACAATCTCACCGACACTGGCGCTGTCGATGGGCACCTTGCCATCAGATTCAAAACGATAGATCTTGGAGATCCGCACCGGCTTGATAGTGCCGTCACGACGGGCCACCGCCAGAGGCTGATTGATAGCAATCGTGCCATTAATCACCTTGCCGATACCCAAACGCCCAAGATAGGCGGAATAATCAATGGTGCTTATTTGTAATTGCAGGGGGGCATCGGGTGAGCCGGTAGGGGCCGGGATATGCTCGGTGATCATCTTGGAGATGATCTGCATCCCCATGCCGCCTTCCTTGGGATCATCAGGATCGGCCAGGGCATACCCCTCTTTAGCCGAAGCATAGACAACAGGAAAATCAAGGACATCGTCAGGGGCGTTCAACTTGACAAAAAGGTCAAAGACCTGATCAACCACCCAGGCACAGCGTGCCGCAGGTTTATCAATCTTGTTGATCACCACGATAACCGGCAGGTTGTTCTGCAAAGCCTTTTTCAGAACGAAATAGGTCTGGGGCATCGGCCCTTCCTGGGCATCGACGAGCAGCAGGGCCCCGTCAGCCATTTGCAGTACCCGCTCGACCTGGCCACCGAAATCGGCATGGCCGGGGGTATCAATGATATTAATGGAAAAATCCTCGTACTGATACGAGCCATTCTTGGCAGTGATGGTAATGCCGCGCTCGCGCTCGAGATCCATGGAGTCCATGAGCCGTTCCGCCACGTCCTGATTCTCACGAAACATCCCGGAATACTTGAAAAGCTGATCAACCAGTGTAGTCTTACCATGGTCAACATGAGCGATAATAGCCACGTTACGAATTTTTTCCTGTTTCATTTCTTCTTCCCTGATCCTTGACTTGATCCTTAATTGAACATTCTTGAATATTCTTAAGGATCAAAATAAAAAAAGCACCCGTTCAAAGACGAGTGCTTACCGATAGACTTCACGCAAACGCAAAAAAATATTTCCTTTATACCAGAGAAAGATGCAGCCTGCAAGGAAATAGCCAAAAGAGCGATAAAATCAGCTACAGAGCAGCCAGCACCTTCCTTCTGCCTTCGGCAGAGCGGCGCAACACGGAGACCTGTTCATCCACATAATCATAGACCTGGGCCCGTTTACCGGCAGCAGGCCGCATGATCCGGCCCAGCACCTGCAACAAACGACCCTCAAAGGTAATGGGCGTGGTCAGGAACAGGGTGCTCAGGCCGGAACAGTCAAAGCCCTCACCAATAAGCTGCAAGGTGGCCACCAGAACCCGTAGCTCTCCCTCCTGGACCATTCTCACAATCTCGATCCTCTTTTCAGTAGGGGTCTGGCCGGTGAGCAGGGCCACGCTCATCCCTCGCCGGGCAAGCTGATCGGCAAAGACCTCACAGTGGCTGACCCGATCCGAGACCACCAGCAAAACACCCGTATCGGTGCGGGCTGCCGCCTGAATAACATCCTCAACAATCTGGAGATTTCGCCCCTGATGGGAAGTCAGGGCGGATATCAGGGCATGATAATCATCGCGATACGGATGGGTGAATGCAGTCTTGCGACGAATCAGTTCCGGTTTGACAATAGCCCCGCTGGCCTGCAGCTGGACCTGATCAACCTGATGAACCCGATCTCCCATGAAGATGGAGATGAGCCGGGTTGTCCCCTCATCACTCCTGAAGGCTGTGGCGGAAAGGCCCAGCAGATAATGGCAGTCGAAACGGCTGACCACATCCGTGAACAGGGTCGCCGGCACCCGGTGACACTCGTCAACTACAAGATGGCCGAACAGGGGCGCCAGCTCATCGACCTTTGCGCGGGCGCTGTTGACAATGGCCACAGTAATCGGCTGAATATCCAGGCAGGCGTCACCAACAAGACCGGCACTCAGGCCAAGAAACTCCTGGATCCGCTGCTGCCACTGATACAACAGTTCCTTGGTATGGACAAGAATCAGAGTGGGCTGCCGGCGAGCGGCAATGATAGCCAGAGCCATGACCGTCTTGCCGCTGCCGGTCCCGGCCTCAAGCACGCCAAAGGAACGCGTGGCGACCTGGGACACGGCCTGCTCCTGATACGGACGCAGGGCGCCGCTAAAGGAAAAATCCACCTCAGCCAGAAGCCGCCGCCCTTCAACTATCCGGGGCGACTCCTGCATATGCTCGCGACAGAGCAGAATGGCCTGATTAGCAAATCCTCGGGGAAAACGAAGACCTGTGGGGACGGGCTCATAATACTTCAAGACCGGCTGCAACTTCTTCCCCACCCAGCGGCCATAGCGTTTTGCGGAGATATATTTGGGATTATCTATCGTCAGCCGCTCTTTGATGGCCTTCTCAAGGGCAAGAGAGATGCCCGCAAGCAGGCAATCGGACGACACAGTCAAAGTAAGCATGGGAAACCATAAACGATGAGAATAAAAAAGGCCGGAATGCAATCTCGGAATTGACTCTCGACCTAAAGAAGAGTAAAAAATCAAGGGTATTCATACTGTCAGCACAAACCCCTGACTGACAACGCCGGCAACAAAGACCGTTCCGCTGACAGAAAAAAGTTCAACATAATAACCCTCATTCAACCAACTGTCCACTGACCGTGCCCAACACCCTCGTCCACATCGGCATCCAGGGGCCGCTGAACAGCCTGCTTTGCAAAGGGACAAGCCCCCAATGGATGCTGCTGGGATGCATCATCCCGGATATCCCCTGGATCGCCCAGCGGGTGCTGAAACTTGTCCCGGGCCTGGATTCCTACACCCTGCGGCTCTACAGCCTGAATCAGGCCAGCCTCTTCTTCTGTCTGGTCCTGGCAGCAGCCTTGGCGATGACCACCAGAACGCCTCTGCGCATCTTCCTGCTGCTTGGCTTCAACAGCCTGCTCCATCTGCTGCTCGACGCAACCCAGATCAAATGGGCAAACGGGGTTCAGCTCCTGGTCCCGTTTTCATGGTCTCTGCTGCGCTTCGACTGGGCCTGGCCGGAACATCTTTTCTACTATGCGGCCACCTTGGCCGGCCTGCTTTTTTTGGCATGGAACTGGCGAAAAATGGCAGCAACAGACTTGCAACTCGTCAGACCGCAAGCAGGTAAAATCATGATCATCCTTTGCCTCCTGCTCTTTTATGGCAGCGGCCCCTTTCTCTTTTTTAAGGAGGCACTCCAGGCCGACAATCATTTCTGCCGCACCCTAATAAACCAAAAAGAACGAATCGGCAAAAAGATAGAACTTGACCGCGCCATATTTTCCTCTGAGAAGAAGGAAATCAGGGCATTCACGAGAGAGATTTTCGCTCTTCGTGGCCAACTCCCCGAAATCAGCGGCCACCTCTCCGTGCAAGGCAATTTTATTGATGCCAACACCATTCAGGTAACAGCCTTCCACCGGCATAACCAGTACCGGGCACAGGCTGCCTCCCTTGGGCTCCTGCTGATTGCCGCCTTATGGGCCCATTCCCTGATCCTGCGCCACCGAACCAACACCCCTCAACAAGGAGCCTTACCATGATTCGATCTGTCACCTGCGTCCTGTTTCTTCTGGGCCTTTGCCTGCCTGGCCAGCTCTTGGCTACAACCAGCAAGATGATTACCCTCACAGTTCCGGAGAGCGTTTTGAGTCAGGCGCTCGACAAATCCCTGCCGATTGCGGTCGACACCGACTCCAGCACCTTGAGCGGGGCCATCACCATAGTCAAGATCAGCAACCTGCAGCTCCAGGACAAAGGGATTTCCTGTCGTATTTCCCTGAAAGGAGATGATATGCACCTTAATACCGAGATTGGCGGACACAACATCAAACTCAAAGTCGGCTCACTGCAGCTCGGCCTCCAGTGCAACGCCGCCCTGCGCTTTGACCCAAGCAAACAGCTGCTCTTTGTCAAACCGGTCATCACCGACCTGCAGGCGTCATCCACTGCCGCCCAGGGCGACATTAACGCCATGCTCATGGCCTTCCTCAATAACCGCGAATTTCCAGTGAAGATGAAACAGATGGAACCGCTGATTGCTGAAACCAGCGGCAAGACGATCAATATCAGTATGAATATTGTGGATGTCCACACCCAGCAAGGCTCTCTGCAATTTGACATCCTGCCCCAGATCCAGAGCACGGGCCATAGCGCAAAAAAGAAATAACTCCTTCAATAAGGAGCCTATTGCAGGCAAGGGCGTGCTGTCAGCTGACGGACTGCTCCCCGTAATAGTGGACAATGGCATTCACCAGCTCGGGAATGGTAAACGTTTCCGGCTGTACATCAACATTCAGACCGTTGTCGGTTATGGTCTTGGCGGTAACCGGTCCGATGGCGGCTATCTTCACCCCGCGCAACAAGGAGTCCAACTCATCCTGACTGGCGGCATCAAGCATTGTCAGAAAATGGGTGACCGTGGAAGAACTGGTAAAGGTGATCATGTCAACCTTTCCGCCTTCCAACTCAGCCCGCAAATCATCTTTACAGTCTGTTGGCGGTACATTCTGATACACAGGGGCCACAGTTACCTGGGCGCCAGCTCCACGCAGGGTTTCAGGTAGGAACTCGCGGGCCTTTGCCGCTCTTGGAATCAGGATATTACGCCCCTCAACCCCAAAATCGAGAAGACTCTCGGCCAGCCCCTCCGCAGTATAGACGGCAGGAATCAGATCAGCGACAATGCCATAATGGAGTAAATAATCAGCAGTAGCCCTTCCCACTGCCGCCACATCCGGCCCTTTCAAGTTTCGGGCATCCAGGCCTTTTGCATAGAGCCGCTCAAAAAAGTATTGCACGGCGTTGATCGATGAAAACAGGATCCAATGATATTCATTCAGACGCTCTAACTCTTCATCAAGAATAGCATATGAATCCACGGGATCCATTTGAATAGTCGCATATTCAAGGCATTCGGCGCCATGGCTTTCCAGGGCCACGACCAACTCCGATGCCTGCTCCCGAGTCCTGGTCACAACGATCCGCTTCCCGAAAAGAGGTCTTTTCTCAAACCAGTCAAGGGTATCACGCAAGGCCACGACCTCGCCGACAATAATTAAGGCCGGAGGTTTGATCGCCTCTTCCTCCACCCGGCCGACAATGGTCTCCAGGGTAGCCACCACCGTATGCTGCTCGGGCGTTGAGGCCCAGCGCACGACCGCCACCGGGGTCTTGGGGGCACGGCCATTGCGGATCAGATTATCGACAATAATGGGCAGATTTTTGATCCCCATATAGATGACCAGGGTTCCGGCGCCGGTGGCCAGTTTCGACCAATCAACATTGGAATTTTCCTTCCCCGGCTCTTCATGGCCGGTAATAAAGGCCACCGAGGCCGTATAACCGCGATGGGTTATGGGAATCCCGGCATAGGTAGCGGCTGCCGTGGCCGAGGTCACCCCGGGCACGACCTCAAAAGGCACGCCCGCCTTTACCAGCTCCTGAAGTTCTTCACCGCCGCGGCCAAAGATAAAAGGATCCCCGCCCTTGAGCCGAACTACCATCTTGCCGGCCAGGGCCCAGTCAACCAGCATCTGGTTGATCTCTTCCTGGGTGTGGGTATGCTTGGTTCCCCCCTTTTTCCCGGCATAGATCAACTTGGCATCCTTGGGCACATACTTCAACAGCTTGGGACTTGCCAGGTAATCATAGACCAGTACCTCGGCCCGTTCCAAAAGATATTTGCCGCGCAGGGTAATGAGTCCAGGGTCACCAGGGCCAGCCCCGACCAGATAGACCTTTCCAGGTTTTATGTTCTTTGTTTGTTGTTCCATAATAGATGCGAAGATGCGTTTAAAGAGTTTTTTCTAATTCATCAAGCAGACAGGCAACCAACAAAGGGACCATCAACTCATGATGTCCGGTCACATGATACCCTTTGCCGCTTTTGGCCGTCGGCCTGTTCACCACATTGGTCAGGGGACGATACTGTTTCATAAAATCAAAATTCGCGGTGGTAAATTCATCCACCTGGTGACCCAGATTTCTGACCACCGTCAGCGCCTTTAAAAAGACCTCCGGTAGAAGGACGGCCGAACCGATATTCAGATAGGCCCCACCCTGCAAACCCGCCACCTGGGCACAGAAGATCTGGAAATCGAGATGCGAGGTCTTACCGATTGCTTCCCCTGAGGCCGAAGGATGAATATGGATGATATCGGTGCCCACCGCCACATGCACCGTGACCGGGATTCCCAGACGAGAAGCGGTCGCCAGCAGGCTTTTATCATTATGGGGGAATTTCTCGGCGACAAGGGCAGCGCCCACGGCAGCGCCCATTCCCCTGTTTTCTCTTGCGCCCTTATTAATGGCGCCATTGATGACTTCTCCCGTCTCTTTGGCCGCGCCGAAGGCCCCGTCACCCAGAACATTGCCCACTTCCTCCGAGGTAAAACCAGCCATGGCAATCTCGGCATCATGAATAATACAGGCCCCGTTCATGGCAATGCCGGTGATAATGGAGCGCTCCATCAGATCAATCAGCAGCGGATTCAACCCCACCTTGATCACATGAGCCCCCATCCCCACCACAAACGGACGTCCACCCCGATGAACTGCGGCAAGACGCCTCACCAATTCCGGGAAGTCACTGCCCAGCAACTGATCAGGCAGAGAGTCCAAAAGGGCTCGCACCGTGCTGCCCGCCGGGATAGGACGGGCAAAGTTCTCCACGGTTACCTTGGACGGCCGCCCATGCAGTGAATAGGTACGCAGCCCGCTGAAATCAAGGGGCTCAGGTATCATCACGCAGCATCCCCAAAGATCTCACGCTCCACCAGTTCACAGAGCAGATGCTCGACCCAGAGATGGGCCTCCTGGATATGCGGTGTCTTATCAGAGGGCACATTGAGGACAAAATCAGCGGCCCGGCCAACTGCGCCGCCGTCCCCAGCCAGTCCGCCAGTGAGCGCCGCCGTCACCATGCCCATCTCTTTGGCGACCGCCATGGCCTTGAGCACATTGACCGAACCGCCACTGGTGGAGATTCCCAGAGCCAGATCTTCCGGCTTGCCCAAGGCCTGCACCTGCTTGACAAAGATCTCGTCAAAGGAGAAATCATTGCCGATCGAGGTCAACACCGAGCTGTCGGTAGTGAGCGCCAAGGCTGCCATGGGCCGACGATTGATCAGAAAGCGATTGACGAATTCGGCCGCCAGGTGCTGGGCATCGGCCGCACTGCCGCCATTGCCGAAGAGAAGAATCTTGCCGCCCTGGCGAATGGTCTTCACCATCTGCAGGGCCAAGGCGATAATGACTTCACCCTGCTCTTGCGCGAATGCCTCTTGTGCCTGTATCGAGTTTTTTAACGATGTGAGAATAAGGTGCTGCATAATTATCAGATGGCTGACTACTAAGGCTGAAGGACGATCGTGCTCACCCTTTCTTTGCCTCCAATTATTTAAGGAATACCTTGAGAAATCAGGCGTTCCGTTGAGCGCGACAGCTCGACCGTTCGACAAGTCCACGATGCCAACCGCTATTAAACCGCATGAGAAACGACTCTAAGATATCCTGGACAAAAAGGCAAAAAAAAAGGACATGCCGGTCGCAGGTACTGGCATGTCCCAAAAGAGAATACTACCTGGAAACCCAAAAACTCAGTTTCCAGGATCCCTTCAACATTATTCCTTTTAATTGAGCTGGCTCATGATCGCGGCAGTCACATCCTTGATGGAGATAGAACCATCAACGGAAATCACCTTAGCGCCACCCGCCTTCTTGAAATAATTGACCGCCGCCATGGTGCCGGTCTTGGTGTCATAATAGATATCATGACGCTTGCCGATTGCTGTCTCGTCCTGATCATCAGCACGGGCGCTCAGCTCGCCGCCACAGACACGGCACACCAGCTTACCATCTTTTTCTACTGGTTTGATGGCCTCAAAGGCAATATGATTGGGATGGTTATTATCATTGGCGCACAAACGGCGACCCATGATCCGCTCTTTGGCAATCTGCCGGTCAAGCTCGATTTCAATCACATAATTGAGGGCCATACCGGCCTCTTTCAGGGCCTTATCCAGGGCCTCGGCCTGGGCCAGAGAACGTGGAAAACCGTCAAGCAGCCATCCCTGCTCCTTGGATTTTGCCAGGGTCTCGAGAACCATGGGAATGGTGAGCTCATCAGGCACCAGATCGCCCCGGTCAATATACTCTTTGGCCTTCTTACCAAGTTCAGTACCACCTTTGATATGCTCCCGGAAAATAGCACCGGACTCAATATGATTACAACCATACTTATCTTTAACAATAGCGCCCTGAGTACCCTTGCCGCTTCCGTTTGGCCCGAAAGCCAGAATATTTACCGCCATACTGTTCTCCTTGATCAAATGTTTTTTATTCTACGATTTTATCAAAAACCGCCCAGAAATCTTATCGAAAAGAATCAACCAGATACAATAAAGTATGAATGAGCATTCACTCAAAATAACCAAGAAAAAGTATAAACCAAAAAAGAAATTGAGGCCAGCAAAATATCTACTCTTCTTTTTTGACTTTCACTCGGAAAGGGGTTATTTTCACAGCCACTATCAACGAAGAAGCAGAAAAAGTCAGGTTTTTCATATGCTCAACACCTCTTTCCTGCTCCTGTTTTTTCTTTTCAACATAAAACTATCCATAAAAAATCATGAAAGTTATCCGTGTAGGCCTTATCGGCTTTGGCACTGTGGGCAGCGGCCTGGCCCAGACCCTCTTCGAGCAGGATGAGCGCCTCATGCGCAAGATTGGCACCCGGGTTGTCCTCTCCCGAGTGGTCGATATCAACCTGGGTCAGCTCCCTGAACAATTCAAAGAAACCATCCTGTCCAAAGATGTCAATGATATATTCAATGACTCAGGGATTGATATTGTAGTGGAACTCATTGGCGGCATTGAACCGGCCAAAACCTTCCTCCTGGAGGCGATCCGGCACGGCAAACATGTGGTCACCGCCAACAAGGCTCTGCTCTCCATTCACGGCAAGGAGATCTTTGAAGCGGCGGCACAGAATAACGTCGAGGTCGGCTTTGAGGCCAGCGTCGGCGGCGGTATCCCGGTGATCAAGGCCCTGAAGGAAGGGCTGGTTACCAACCGAATCCTGTCGATCATGGGCATCATGAACGGCACGGCCAACTACATCCTTACCAAGATGACCGATCAGGGTATTGCCTTTGACGAAGTCCTGAAAGAGGCCCAGGCCCTCGGATTTGCCGAAGCCGATCCCACCTATGACATCGAGGGCATCGACACAGCTCATAAACTGGCCATTCTCATGACCATTGCCTACGGCAAGCATGTCCAGCTCAAGGATATCAACACCGAAGGGATCAGCAAGATCCAACCCATTGACATCGACTTTGCCAGGGAATTCGGCTGCCGAATTAAACTGCTGGCCATCAGCCATCACCACGGCAGCCATGTCGAGGCCCGGGTCCATCCCACCCTGGTGCAGGAATCCCACATGCTGGCCAGCATCAACGGGGCCTATAATGCCTTCTATTTCACCGGCGATACCGTGGGCAATATCCTGCTCTACGGGCTGGGTGCCGGCAAAATGCCAACGGGCAGCGCTGTGGCCGCCGACGTCGTTGATATCGGCCGCAACATCCTTCATGGGTCGATTAACCGGGTGCCGGCCCTCTCCTATCTGCCCGAGCATATTGGCACCCCCACTATCACCCCCATGACTGAGCTTCGCTGCCCCTATTATTTCAGAATCACCGCCCTCGACAAACCGGGGGTACTCTCCACCATCTCCGGCATCTTCGGCAAGCATACCATTTCTATCAAGTCGGTGATCCAGAAGAGCCGGCAACAAGATGAGCCGGTCAGCATTGTCCTCCATACCCACGAGGCATCGGAGGCCGCCGTACAAAATGCCATTGCCGAGATCGACGCCCTGGAGGTGTGCACCGAGCCGACGGTCAAGATCCGTTTTCTTGTGGATGAGCAATAACAAAAGGGCCACCACGCCTAACCAAAAAATTCAGCACAAGAAATTTTCAATGAAATATCTGATCCTGGTAGGTGACGGCATGGGCGACCTGCCTGTGGCCGAACTGAACAACCGCACCCCGCTCGAAGCGGCCGACACTCCCTTCCTGGACACCCTGTGTCGTCAGGGAGAACTGTTTCTCACCCACACCATTCCCGAAGGGTATCCACCGGGCAGCGATGTGGCCAATCTCTCCTTGCTTGGCTACAGGCCCGAGGAGTACTACACTGGCCGGGCCCCGCTTGAGGCCGCCGCCATGGGCCTTACGCTCACCCCGGAGCAGACCGCCTTCCGCTGCAACCTGGTCACCCTGGCCCATGAACCGGACAATCAGATACGGATGATCGACTATTCCGCCGGCCATATCAGCAGCGAAGAGTCGCACGAGCTGATTGCTGCCCTCGAAAAGGGCTGCGCCACCGACACCTTTCACTTCCACGCCGGGGTCAGTTACCGCCATATCCTGTTGGTAGAAGGCGGTTATCCGCAGATGGACACCGTCCCACCCCACGATTTTACCGGCAAGGACGTGACTGCCCGCTGGACCCGCTACCGCCAAGATCCCCAATGGTCGGAACTATTGGACAAGGCCCAGGCCATCCTGATGAATCACCCCATTAATGCCGCCCGCATTGCCGCCGGCAAGAATCCCGCCAACGGTATCTGGCTCTGGGGCGAAGGGAAATTACCAACAATGCCGACTCTGGTCGAGCGCTTCGGCATCAGCGGTAGCCTGATCTCAGCCGTCGATCTACTCAAGGGCCTGGGGATCAACGCCGGGCTCTCCATTATCAATGTTCCTGGGGCCACCGGCTATCTCGACACCAACTATGCAGGCAAGGCCCAAGCCGCACTTGACTGCCTACGTACCCAGGATTTCGTCTTTGTCCATGTGGAGGCACCGGATGAGACAGGCCACCAAGGGCTGCTCAAAGAAAAGATCCAAGCCATTGAAGACTTTGACCACAAGATCGTCGGCCCCATCTTCGAAGGCCTGCAAGCCGCAGGTGAGGACTTTCGCCTGATTGCCACCATGGATCACCACACCCCTCTTTGCCTGCGCACCCATACCGCCACCCCGGTCCCCACCATCCTCTACGACTCACGGCGGATAGATAGCGGAAGCGGCGATGGACGAGGATGTCCTAATGCCGCGGGAGCCAGGGATGGCGGGAGCGGCGACGGACAGGGATGTCCTAATGCCGCGGGAGCCAGGGATGGCAGGAGCGGCCTGCCCTTCAGCGAAAGATCAGGAGAGGCTGAAGACCAGCGGCGGCACAACAGTGTGGCTAATGGAGAGATGCTCATGGAAAAACTCCTGGAACGACATACCCATGGATGAGCTGATCCACCGCTGCCAGCACCGTGTCCTCTATGGCGACACCGACGCTGCGGCCGTGGTCTATAACGCCAATTATCTGCGCTACTTTGAACTGGGCAGGACCGAATTCATGCGCGACCGGATCTGCTCCTACCGCGAGATCGAAGCAATGGGCCTGATTCTGCCGGTCATCGAATGCCATGTCCGGTTCAAGGCCCCGGCCCGTTATGACGACCTGCTCACCATCGAAACCACCCTTACCGCTCTGAAAAAAGTTACCTGCACCTTCAGCTACCGCATCCTGCAGGAAGCAGACAACTCCCGGCCCCGCCTTCTGACCAAGGGCTTCACGGTCATGGCCTCCATTAGCCGGGAGGGGAAACTGACCCCGTTGCCAGCTGAAATCACAGCCAAACTCCGGCTGTTTCTTATCCCCACCGCACCACCGCCAGGAGAATGTTCTTGACATCCTCCGCCAATCGGCTATACTAACAAAATGCATCGCGGGGTGGAGCAGTCTGGTAGCTCGTCGGGCTCATAACCCGAAGGTCGTTGGTTCGAATCCAGCCCCCGCTACCATTACAAATTCAAGGGGTTAAGATAAAATCTTAACCCCTTTTTTTATGTCTCAAATTTCTTTCCCCCACGCTATCCCCCACCCCCCACTTGTAGCGTTGCGCGAGCTTTGAAACCATTTTGCGCGAGGTTTGGAACATGGTATGAACCTCAAGGCAAAACTCACTATGAGAAAAACCTACGGACTCAGAACCATCAAGTGCCTTAAAATATCGCTATATCAATCAATTGGCAAGTTGCCAGAACCTAAGCATCACCACAGATTCTTCGGAAGAGCCTCTTTTCAGGGTGATCGGAGAATTACGAATAAAAAAAGCATGTCTATGCAAATAAGAAATTGACTTTGCAATTTACATAGCCAAAAGGTATTGTTCTGTCATGAACATTATTCCCCGTACTGCAGAAACATATCTCAGGCAGGCTGCCGGTCAGTATCCGGTGGTTACCATTACCGGTCCGCGCCAGAGCGGCAAAACCACCTTGTGTCGCAAGGTTTTTGCCGATAAGCAATATGTCAGTCTGGAAAACCTTGATACCCGTCAGTACGCCATCGATGATCCGCGTGGATTTCTGGCAGCTCTTCCCGATGGGGCGATCCTTGATGAGATCCAACAGGCCCCGGCCCTTCTTTCCTACATTCAGACCATTGTTGATGTCGACGGTCGGTACGGCCTGTTTATCCTCACAGGAAGTCAGCAGTTTGAGGTCTCGCATACCATCAGCCAGTCGCTTGCCGGGCGGACAGCACTTTTCAAGTTGTTGCCATTCAGTCTGGAAGAATTGTGTGCATATCAGAATGATCTTTCTACGGATCAACTCCTGCTCACCGGATTTTACCCCAGAATCTGGAAAGACCACCTGGATCCATCACAGGCGCTTGCCGCTTATCTGGAAACCTATGTGGAAAGGGATATCCGGCGACTAATCAATATCAAGGATCTGACCCTTTTTCAGCGATTTCTCACCCTCTGCGCCGGTCGGACGGGGCAGCTTCTGAATTTCAGCAATCTGGCAGCCGACACCGGGGTATCGCATCAGACTGCCCGTAACTGGTTGACCCTGCTTGAGGCCAGTTATATCGTCTTTCGCCTGCCTCCGTACTCCGTCAATATTGGCAAAAGACTCATCAAGTCGCCCAAGCTCTATTTTTACGATGTCGGTCTTGCCGCCCATCTTCTTGGCATTGAAAACACACTTCATGTCAGCCGTGACCCACTCCGAGGGAATCTTTTTGAGAATATGGTCGTCATGGAGGCATTGAAGTACCGTTTCCATCGGGGCAAACGAGCAAACCTCCATTTTTACAGGGACAGCAACGGCAATGAGGTTGATTTACTGATAAGTTCCGGCCCCGACCTCTATCCCATTGAGATCAAGGCCGGAATGACCATCAACAAAGATTACTTCAAAGGCCTGGATTCCTTTGCCGGAAACTTTTCTCTGCCCCATGGACGCGGCCTTGTCTATGGCGGAAATGAGACACAACTCCGCTCAGAAACTTCTATCTATCCGGCAAGACGCTTTTATGATCTATTGATGACCCTGGATAAAAAATCAAGTGGAGAAACCCCATGAAAATCAGACTGGTTACATTGTCAGCCGTAATGTATTATATGGCCTCAATCAGGCAGACAAGTTTATCCTGGCCATTGTCATGGTGGATGGCGACCAGACCGAGGGGCCGTACTATATCCGGGAACTCTTCAGTCAGGAGCCCGATTGGACGGTGAGTAGTATTAATCTTGATTTGGGTGAATTGTTGTAGAATCCCGGAAGATAATGGTAAGACGGACAGAATAGAAAAAAGGAATGTCCCCTGAGCGTACGCGCGAAGGTCATTCGCGATTACTCTGAACTTGTGGTAACGCACAAGGCGTAAATTGAAACTGAGGTCATTCATGCATCTCAAAAACGTCACATTAAGGAACTTCCGTTGCTTCGAAAAACTCGCACTTGACCTCCACCCACGTCTGACTGTGCTCGTGGCGGAGAACGGTGGTGGCAAGACAGCCATTCTTGATGGTATTGCCATTGGGCTTTCTCCTGTGCTTCGCTATCTCTCGTCTGCCAACCAGCGACTTTCTGGCCCTGGCATTGGGGATACGGACTTCCGCCTTATGCCAGTAGTAGGGGGCAAAGGGAAAAAACGGGATACAACAAGCGATTTTGCCCAAGTTGTTATAGAGACCACGAATGGACTCGTGTGGGATAACTGGCGCGCCGCATCCAAGGGGAAACACCCCGAAACAAAGGTAGGTCAAAGCAGTGTCTCCACCTATGCCTCTGATATCCTGGACAGGCTAATCACTACAGAGGCAATTCTGCTGCCGGTCTTTGCCTTCTATGATGCACACAGAGGGTTTATTTCGGGTCCCCGCAGGCTACGAAAATCGAAAGTGAATTATGACTACCCTACTTCTGCGCTATTTGGATCGCTGGATTTGCTCAGTGACTTTGAAGAGATGCTGGAATGGTTTGATCAAGAGGAAGCCGCTGAATTACGTTCCAACAAAGGATGTCCACGAGAGAATTGGGACGAATCCTCGGCGCTCAACTCGGTTCGCTGGTCAATAAACGCCATTCTTGGTGGGGCCTACCATAACCCGCAATTCAATACTCAACACCGGTTTGTGGTAGAGTCAAAGACAACTCCCAGTATGTTCCTACAGGTCGAACAACTCAGCCAAGGTTACCAAAGCATGTTGGCGTTGGGTATGGATTTTGCCCGTCGGCTTGCTCTCGCCAACAGCCACCTGGATTCGGTTGAAGATATCTTTGCCGTGCCGGCCATCCGCCAATGCTTGGAAAGCACCTTGCCTGGCAGCAGGGGATATCTCTTAAAAAACAAAGGCTCAATGAGTTCTTCGGAGGGTCTTTCTTCCACTGTTTTCGCTCCGGCACTCATGCTGGTCGATGAGATCGACATCCACTTACATCCATCATGGCAGCAACGGGTTTTAGGCGATCTTATGAATGCCTTTCCTTGTACCCAGTTCATCGTCACCACTCACAGTCCGCAGGTGGTAAGCACCGTCCCCTCTGAATCTATTCGTATCTTGCAAGATGGACAGGTTTTTTCCGCCCCTCCAGGGACCGAGGGCGCAGAGGCTTCAAGGATACTTACGCGTGTACTGGGAGTTGACGTTCGGCCTCTAGAAAATGAGGCAACCAAAGAACTAAATGAATATCTGACCCTCGTCGATGCCGATCAATGGGCTTCAGCTCGTGCCGTTGAACTCCGTCAGAAATTGGATGCCCGCTACCAAGGTGAAGAACCTGCCTTGTTGGATGCTGACCTTCTGATCGAAAATCGTAAATGGGAGTTGGAGCAGTGAAGAAGGTTTTAAAAGGAGATGAGCCTCCATTGTTACGCAGCTACCGGCAGATGGTTCCTCATGGCGAATGGAATCAGATGCGAAATGATGCTCACTATGGTGGTCAGCAAGCCTATAAGGATTGCCGGATCAAGAGCATTGGCGACCAGAAAGGTCTGTGCGCTTATTGCGAGATAGCAATACACGACAACAA
This sequence comes from Desulfocapsaceae bacterium, assembly GCA_030653035.1. Classification (GTDB taxonomy): domain Bacteria; phylum Desulfobacterota; class Desulfobulbia; order Desulfobulbales; family Desulfocapsaceae; genus UBA2270. The sequence continues at coordinate 25,881 of JAUSAB010000056.1, forward strand.
CCCTTTGAGATGTCGGGTTGAGCACTTCCACCCGAAGTCCGATACATCCACTGCACACAACTGGGCCTTGGATTGGCAGAACATGCTCGGAGTCTGCAACGGCGGCGGCAACCCTCATCAGACCGCTGAAGGCTTTCATCTGGATCCCACCAAAGCTAACCTGAGCTGCGATGCCCACAAGGACAAGATGATCCAGGCCCACAAACTTACCGAAGACTGTGAAGGCTGGATTCTTAATCCTCTGCGAATTGCAACTTCCCCAGCCTTGTTTCGACTGGAAAAGAGCACTGGATACCTGTTGCCAGATATTGTTGCCTGTGCGGCAAGCCCTCTCTACACCGGCAACAGACATGCTTCTGTCGAAGCACTGGTTCAACATACCATTGAGATGCTCAATCTGAACTGCGACAGACTTGCCAAGGCACGTCTCCGTATCATTTGGGACATCGAGCAAAACAAAAAGAAACAAAGGCAATCCGGATTTAACGCCCAGCAAGGGTTATCTAATTTGGCACAGCGTTACTTTCGATCTTATTGGCCCGGTTTTTTTACCACCATCCGCCTTTGTCTCAGTCAAGCCGCAGAGGCGCATCTCCATGCAATTTCATATGCCGGATAATTTCGAAAAGGTATCTCATGGCCCATCCCGTTAAGACCCCCAAGAAGCTCATTGAAGTTGCCTTGCCGCTTGATGAGGTCGGTCGGCAATCGTAGCGACCAAACCGTGAACGCTTCAAGTAATTTTCCGTAATTTTCTCTCGCATAGAGCTGGTGAAAGATATCCCAAATAGCATGGACAACCAGGAATTCCTGAATCGTTGCCTCTTCTTAGATATTGAAACAAATGAGAAAGGGGACATCTATGGATTGGGTGCATGCTTTAACGGGAAAAAGTTTAACACCCCACAAGGCCGGAAAGTCGGCAAAGAGTTGCTTGTCGAATTTGATGCCTTTGGCGGTGATGCCGAGTTTATTGCCGGTCACAATATCCTCTCCCACGACCTCCCTTATCTCCGCGAGAAAGATGCAACCCTTGCAATTCTGCACAAGCCTGTAGTTGACACCCTTTATCTCTCCCCGCTTGCCTTCCCGGAAAACCCCTACCATCGATTGGTAAAAAACTATCAGATTGTCCGGGACAGCATCAATAATCCGGCGGAAGATGCCGCGCTGGCCGGTAAGATTTTCATGGAGCAATGGGACGCAATTTTACAGCTTCTGGAGAGAGGTTCTGATGCGCCATTGATCTACCGGGGTTTCTTTCATCAGGATGACCGGTTCGCGGGCACATCTGCTGCCCTTGGAGCAATGGGCGTGCCTCTTATCGAGGGCGAAGACCTTTACGAAACATTCTCCTGGTTTATCCGGAAAGATGTTTGCATGGATGCCCTGGAGCGACTTGTTGAACAACTGGTTGATAAGCGGGTCGAATATCCGCCGCTGGCATATGTGACCGCCTGGTTGACCGTCTGCGGCGGCAACTCGGTTCTGCCACCGTGGGTTCGGCACCATTTCCCTGTGGTGCCCACTTTGCTCCATCAACTGCGGGAGCAACCCTGCAACAATCCCCGGTGTAGTTATTGCACAACACATCATAACCCACAGTCTTTCCTGCAAACCTATTTCGGTTTTGAGGATTTTCGCCCACAACCGGCATCCGATGACGGACAAAGCTTGCAGGCAGCAATCGTGACTGCCGCTGCCCGCAACGCGTCGCTTTTTGCCACGTTGCCCACAGGCGGAGGGAAAACACTTTGTTACCTGATCCCTGCCCTGATGCGCTATCGTCGGCGCAACAGTCTGACCATCGTTATTTCTCCTTTGCAGGCCTTGATGAAAGACCAGGTGGACAATTTCGCAAGACAGACGGGAACCACTCTGGCCGCAGCCATTAACGGGATGCTATCCATGCCTGAACGAGGCGAGGTGATGGATGGAGTCAGGCTG
>JAUSAB010000070.1 GCA_030653035.1 Desulfocapsaceae bacterium
GGAGACACCGGGAAGTTGTAATAATACTATTACCGACATAAGAATCAGCAAGTAACGATACATTGGCTTACCTCCTTTTTTCAGATAACGCCCCGGATGAGTAGCGCGTTGTTTGCGTCTACCTCAATCCATTTGATGTCCTGGAGTTTGATTTACCTTGATATTGGATCGTAGCAAAAGCGCTACTCATCCGGGGCGATGTCCCGCGAAGCGGGGACATCAAGGTTTTCACCCTACCCGCCATTTTCTTTCTCCGCTTATTCCAGCCACCCTGGTGGCGGCATGGCGGTATTATCCTAGTGGCAATCCCGGATAAAAAGAGATAACATAACACCACACTGAACCCTCAATGAATCGACAGGAATATACCATGCAGAAGAAAATCACCGCAAAATCCAGGGCGATCTTGCTAGCCCTGACCGGGATCACGGGGATTCTTGCCGCCCCATCCTTCTTTCCCGCCACGGCCCGAGGTGTGAACACCACGCCCATCATCCTGGGGCAGTCCTGCGCCTTAAGCGGTCCGGCCAAAAATCTTGGCCTGGAGATGCGGGCCGGGCTGCTGGCGGCCTTCTCCAAGATCAATGATGAAGGCGGGGTCAATGGCCGGGACATCGTCCTCGTCAGCCGGGATGACGGCTATGAACCGGACATGGCCGTGAAGAATACTCTCGATTTCATCAACACCGAGAATGTCTTCATGCTCATCGGCGAGGTGGGAACCCCAACATCCGAAGCCGTGATTCCACTGGTGGAACAGCATAAGATCCCTTTTTTCGCCCCTTTTACCGGGGCCGAATTTTTACGAATTCCCTTTCGCAAGTATGTGATCAACGTCCGTGCCAGTTATTTTCAGGAAATGGAAAAGCTTGCCTCCTATCTAATCGAGGTGAGAAAAATCCGGGAAATAGCCTGCTTTTATCAGGACGACAGCTACGGTCTGGCCGGTCTGGAGGGAATTGAACGGGCCCTGAAAAAAAGGGGGCTGGATCTGGTTTCCCGGGGCAGCTATGAACGCAACACCGTGGCCGTGCTGCGCGGCCTGACCGATGTGATGAAGGCTGAACCGGAGGCGGTGGTGCTGGTCGGCACCTATTCGGCCTGTGCTGAATTCATCAAGCTGGGCAAGGCCAGAACAGCCAAGGATCTCCTCTACTGCAACATTTCCTTTGTGGGAACAAAAAACCTGCAGGCAACTCTTGGCAGATACGCCAGCAATGTCATTGTCTCGCAGGTCGTTCCCTGCCCACAAGATACCACCATCCCCCTGATCCGCGAATACACCGCGGCCATGCGCAAATACCAGCACGACGCCCCTGTCAGCTTTACTTCCCTTGAAGGCTATATCGCCGGTAAACTGTTTTTCCAGATCAGCTCTGCCGTCCCCGGCGAGCTGCAACGGGAGAGCTTCATCTCCACCATGGAGCAGATCGGCGTTTTTGATCTGGGAGGTATAGTCCTCCAGTACGGACCCGGCGATCATCTGGGCATGGAAGACACCTATCTGACTGAGATCAATCCAACCGTGGACAAGGTGCCGGAGTGAAGGTCGCTGCCGCTCCCATTTTTTTACCGGACGAACAGAGCCGACGGCGATGCCTATGAAAAAATCACAGCGGATGGCCCTTTCTTCTACCCCGTTCTATGCCTCTCTGGCGGTTATCCTGACCCTGACCCTGTTTACCGCTACATTCTGGGCCTTCAACGAGTATGAGGTCTATCAGCAGAGTATCTCCAATATCCGCAACAACTATCAGGAACAGTACCGGGGACGGCTGATCGAGGAAATGCAGAATGTCAATGAGTTCATCGCCTTCAAACGCTCACAGACAGACATGCTGGTGGAAAACGAGATCCGCCAGAAGGTCCAGACCGCCTACACCATCGCCTCCCACATTTACAGTCAGTACAGGGACGAAAAAAGCACGGAAGAACTGCGAACAATGGTCATCGAGATTCTCCGGCCGATCCGGTGGAATAACAATCGCGGCAATTACTTTGCCGGCCGGGTCGATCAACAGGTCATCGATCTCTTTGCCGACGATCCTTTTTTCGAAGGGGAGGACCGGCAGACAGTCGCCAGGGAAACCGACCTCGATGTCATTGGTGATATCATCGGGATCATCAGGGAGAAAGGGGCGGGAATCTACCGCTATAACTGGTCCAAGCCGGAATACACCGGAGGCAGCCACCGCAAGATCGCCTTTGTCAAGTATTTCAAACCGTTCGACTGGTTTATCGGGGCCGGAATCTCCATCGATGATATGGAAAACAGCATCCAGGAGGATGTGCTGGACCAGATCCAGAAGATGCAGTTCAGTCGGGACGGCGAGGTATTCGGCTTCCGTTCCGACGGCACCATTATCTGTAACCGCTATGAACGCCTGATCGGCAGATCGGTAAAAGACCTGACCGACAAGGACGGCACCCCTTTTGGCCTGATGATGTGGGAGGCCGGCAACAAAAACCAGCCCGAAGGTTATATCAGTCATACGGAAACAAATGCCTCCTCCGGCAAGGCCATCCAGAGACTGAGCTACGTGAAGGCCTACAGCGACTGGGACTGGGTTTTTGTGACCAGCATAAACATGGAGGAGATGGAGCAGGCCATCACTGACGAGACCCGCACCTACATCCATATCGCCTTCAAAAACGCCTTCCTCTTTGTCCTCCTGTTCAGCGTGGTGGTCTTGTGCCTCCTGCACGTCGCCTACTCCTACTCGCGGAAGATCAAACACAGCATCAGCCTCTTCACCAATTTCTTCCGCAATGCGGCCGATGCCAAGGTCAAGATCGAAGATACGGATCTGGCCTTTGCCGAGTTCGAGGATCTGGCCAACCTCGCCAACCTGATGATTGACGATCGCATCCACAAAGAGCAGCTCCTGCACCGCGATGAGCAGCGCCTTGACGCCCTGCTACGGCTGGGACTGATGGAAAGACATTCCCTGCAGAAAAAGTATGATTTCATCCTGCAGCGGATTGTGCAGATCACCAGAAGCGAGGCCGGTTATCTGGCGCTGGTGAATGACGACCAGACCCACATCTCTTTCTGTTCATTTTTCCCCGGCAGCGAGGCGGCATCAATGCCGGAGGTTACAGAATCGCAGCCAGTCGAGAACAGCGGCCTGGCGGGTGCCGCCATCCTCCAGAGACAGGCCGTTATTAACAACGGTTCCCCGGACCGGCTGACAGAAACACCCTATCCCTACCGCACAGAGGTTCGCAGGCATCTCGATGTCCCCATTTTCAGCAACGGCAGGATCGTTGTCGTCGCCGGGGTCTGCAATAATAGTTCAAACTACGACAATTCCGACGTCCAGCAGGTGGTCAGGCTACTGGAAGGGATGTGGCTGCATGTCCTGAAGGTCTATTCCGAGATCGAAATGGCCCGACTGGAACGACAGGTCATCGCCGTGAGCCTGGAGGAGAGGAGCAAGATCGGCCGCGATCTGCACGATGGCCTCGGCTCGCACCTCAGCGGCGTGGAGATGCTGAGCAAGGTTCTGGAGAAAAAGCTGGAAGAAGAGACCCCTGACAAAGCAGTAGAGCTTGGCCGAATCCGCAGACTGATCCGGGAGGCCATAGAAAAGACCCGGCGGCTGGCCCACGGCCTCTATCCGGTCCATATCATCGAACAGGGACTCGAAGCCTCCATTGAGGAGTTCATTGCCGAAATCGAAAGCCTCTATCCTGTGCAATGTTGCCTTACTTGCCACAGCAGCGGAGAACCCCTTGACAACAATGCGGCAACCCATGTTTACTATATTATCCGGGAATCGGTATTCAATGCCGCACGGCACGGCAAGGCCGGGAACATCACCATTACCCTGGAAAAAGATCAGAGCCGGCTTTTCGTGACCATTGAGGATGACGGTCAGGGAATCACCGATACCGCACACCAGAAGGGCATGGGCCTGCACATCATGAAATATCGGGCCAAGGCCATCAAGGCCACCTTGTCCATTCGCCCCGGCGCAGAAAAGGGAACCGTTGTTTCACTCTCAGGCGAGGTACAGGAATAATGCCCAAAATACTTATTGTTGACGATCACCCCATTTTCAGGATGGGCATGAAGGAGCTGCTCGATCAAGAGGAGGATTTCTCTGTCTGCGCGGTGGCCGCAGATATTCGTTCCGCCAGAAAGGCTCTGCGGGAAACCAGCCCGGACATGGCCATCGTTGACATCTCCCTGGCCCAGGATAACGGGCTGGACCTGGTCAAGGAAATAACGATGGAGGCAAACAGCATTCCGGTGCTGGTTCTCTCCATGCATGACGAATCGGTCTGGGCCGAACGGGCGATCCGGGCCGGGGCCAGGGGCTATGTCATGAAGAAAGAGGCCTCGGAGACGATCATCGGCGCCATCCGCAATATTTTAGACGGCAGGATGCATGTCAGCGCCAACATGATGTCCTCCCTCCTCGACAAGATTCACCGGAACCCCGATTGCCAGGGGGCCACCACCACCGACCTGCTGACAGACCGCGAGTTCGAGGTCTTTAGACTGATCGGCCAGGGCCTGTCCACCCGCGAGATCTCGGTGCAGATGAAACTGGGCATCAAAACCGTCGGTACCTACCGGGATCGAATCAAGCAGAAACTCTGCCTCAAAAGTGCAGCGGAACTAACCCACCGGGCCGTCCTGTGGACAGAAAAAGAGTGCTTTGGCAGAAATCCCCATGAAAATACCGGGCACACCGGCCCCGATGTAAGCAAATTCCCTACTGATTTTTAATATTTCGCCCTACAAAAAAATAGGGCCTCTCCCGATTTCATTCTTTCCTGTTATTTCATATAATTACTATAGTTCTGAAAAGAAGCCGTTCCCTTTTATTCAGGTCGGTTTCTTTCGTGTCTGCAAAGACGCCGTCCGACAAGAGAACCTCAGTATAAAATCAAGGGATCAGCATCGTCGATGCTGGTTATTTCCCGGGTTATTCAACACCACAAAAAGGAGACTGTATGAAACTTAGCAGGAGAAGATTTCTCACCATGTCCGGCGCCATTGGATCGGGCGTTGCCCTGTCATCGCTCGGACTGGATCTGACCGCCCTGAAGGCCCATGCCGCCGGGATCAGCAAGATGGACCAGGTGCGGATGGCCAGACAGACAACCACCATCTGCTGCTACTGTTCCGTGGGATGCGGACTGATCTGCAGCGCCGACAAACTGACGGGGAAGATATTCAATATCGAAGGCGATCCCGACCATCCCATCAATGAAGGCTCGCTCTGCTCCAAGGGGGCCGGCATCTTCGGATTGACCGAGGTCAATGAGCACCGCCTGCGCAAGGTGCTCTACCGGGCGCCAAAGAGCGACAAGTGGGAGGAAAAAGACTGGGACTGGTCACTCAAGCGAATCGCCCGCCTTGTCAAGGATACCCGCGACGCCGATTTCATGACCCACAACGACAAAGGCGAGCTGGTAAACCGGGTAGAGACCATCGGCCATTACGGCTCTTCCAATATCGGCAATGAAGAGTGCTGGACCTTATCCGTGGCCTGCCGGGCCATGGGGCTGGTCTATATCGACCACCAGGCCCGCGTCTGACACAGTCCATCTGTAGCGGCTCTGGGAGAGTCGTTTGGACGCGGTTCGATGACAAACCACTATATTGACCTGAAGAACAGTGATTGTATCCTGATCATGGGCAGCAATGCCGCCGAGAATCACCCCATCGCCTTCAAATGGATCCTGCGCGCCAAAGAACGCGGCGCCAAGATCATCCATGTTGATCCCCGCTTTAGCCGTACTTCTGCCCGTTGCGACTACCATGTGCCGCTACGATCCGGCACCGATATCGCATTTTTGGGCGGGATGATCAAACACATCATCGACAACAATCTCATCCAGGAAGAGTATGTCCAGTACTACACCAATGCTTCGCAGATCGTCAGTCCCGGCTTTTCTTTCGAGGATGGTCTGTTCTCCGGTTATAATTCGGAGAAACATTCATATAACAAAGAGACCTGGACCACGGTAAAGGACGAAAAGGGAATCCCCCTGCGTGACTACACCCTCCAGGACCCACGCTGTGTCTATCAGATGTTGAAAAAGCACTATGAGCGCTACACCCTGGACAAGGTTTCTTCGATCACCGGGGTTCCCAAAGAGACCCTGCTCAGGGTTTACAACGATTATGGCGCCACCGGCGCCAAAGACAAGGCCGGCACCGAGTGTTACGCCCTCGGCTGGACCCATCATACCGTGGGCAGCCAGAACATCCGCACCATGTCGATCATCCAGCTACTCCTTGGGAATATGGGCGTCTGCGGCGGCGGCATCAACGCCCTGCGCGGCGAACCGAATGTCCAGGGATCAACCGATCACGCCATCCTCTACAACATACTGCCGGGTTACCTGAAGATGCCTTCCGGGCCGGTGGATACCCTGGCGAAATACATTGAAAAATATACCTCCAAGTCCACCGACCCACAATCGGCGAACTGGTATCAGAACTATCCCAAATATGCGGTCAGCTTCCTGAAAGCCATGTGGGGAGACAAGGCCACTCCGGAAAATGAATTCGGCTATTCCTGGCTTCCCAAGATCGACGACGGCAAGGCCTATTCGATCATGCATACCACTGATGTGATGTACGCCGGAAAGATGAAGGGATTTTTTGCCTACGGTTCCAATATCGCAGTCAGCTCACCGAATACGACCAAGGTCAGGAAGGGGCTGCAAAAGCTGAAATGGATGGTCAACGTCAATATCTTTGATAACGAGACCTCCTCCTTCTGGAAGGGTCCTGGTGTTGATCCGAAAAGTGTCGACACCGAGGTCTTCCTCCTGCCGGCAGCGGCCAGTATGGAAAAGGAAGGGAGCCAGAGCAACAGCGGACGTTGGGTGCAATGGCGGTACAAGGCGGCCAACCCGCCGGGAGATGCCCTGTCCGATGGCGATATCACCATGCGGATATTAGATGCCGTGCGTGAACTCTACCAAAAGGAAGGGGGCGCCTATCCTGAGCAGGTGCTCAATCTGAAGTGGGATTATAAAGATGCCTTCGGCCGCTTTAATGTCCACAAGGTCGCCAAGTTGATCAACGGTCACTATATCAAAGATGTTACTATCGAAGATGCGGCCGCCGGCACCAAGGAAGTCAACAAGAAGGGGGAAACCGTGCCTTCTTTTGCCAAACTGATGGCCGACGGTTCGACCAACTGCGGCAACTGGCTGATGAGTGGTAGTTTTGATCAGAAGGGTGAAAACAAGATGCAGAAACGCGGCAAGGAAGATCCAACCGGCCTTGGTCTCTATCCCGACTGGTGCTTTGCCTGGCCGCTCAACCGGCGGATTATCTACAACCGCGCCTCCTGCGATCTGGAAGGCAAACCTTATAATCCGAAAATGAAGCTGCTGGAATGGACAGGCGACAAGTGGGTCGGCGATGTCCCGGATGGTCCCTGGCCGCCGATGGCGAATAAGGAAAAAGGCAAGTACCCCTTTATCATGAAGGCGGATGGCGTAGGCGCCCTGTTTGGTCCGGGCATGGTCGAAGGCCCCTTCCCGGAACACTATGAGCCCCTGGAAGGACCGCTCGCCAAGAACCCGATGTCAGGACAGCTTATTAACCCGGCCGTCAAGCTCTTCAAAAGCGATCTCGACAAGGTCGCCAATGCTGACCAGAAATTCCCTTATGTCTGCACAACCTACTCCGCCACCGAGCACTGGTGTTCCGGTTTTACCCGCTGGCAGCCCTGGCTCCTTGAAGCGATGCCCGAGGCTTATGTCGAAATAAGTGAAAAACTTGCCGCGCAACTGGGTCTCAAGAACGGAGAACGTGTCAAGGTCTCTTCTGTCCGCGGAGAAGTGACAGGGGTGGCCATGGTCACGAAAAGGATGACACCATTCGAGGTGGAAGGCAAGATTGTCCATCAGGTGGGTATGCCATGCAATTATGGCTGGTTCAATCCTGTAGAGAACAAAGACGATTCTGTCAACCTCCTGACCTCAGCCGTGGGTTGCCCAAATACTTTCTGTCCCGAGTATAAGGCATTCATGGTTAACGTCAGCAAGGCTTAAGGGAGAGAGCTATGAAACAGGAACTTATAAAATTAATTGATCTATCGCTCTGCACCGCCTGCCGTGGCTGCCAGGTCGCCTGTAAACAGTGGAATGAGCTGCCGGCTAAGAGGACCAAAAATTTCGGCAGCTACCAGAATCCGCCGGACCTGCAGTGGAATACCTGGACCCTGATCCGGTTTCAGGAATATGTTGACCAAAGAGGCACGCTGAAGTGGCTGTTCCGCAAGGATGGCTGCATGCACTGCACCGATGCAAGCTGTATCAAGGTCTGCCCGACCAAGGCCCTGTACCACACCGAATTCGGCAGTGTCAGCCTCGACGTGGATAAATGCATCGGCTGCAAGGAATGCATTCCCGCCTGTCCGTTCGGGGTGCCGAAATATAACAAAGAAACCAACAAGATCCTTAAATGCGATCTCTGCTATACCCGTCTTCAGGCCAATCAGCCGCCGGCCTGTGTTCTCTCCTGCCCGACCGGGGCCCTGCAGATCGGAGACAAGGACGCCATGCTGAAAAAGGCGTACAAACGGGTGAAAGAGCTGGGTGGAGACGCCAATGTCTACGGCGACAAATTTGTCGGCGGCACCCATGTCGTCTACGTCCTACCGGAAAATCCACAGGTCTACGACAATCTGCCGGAAAATCCACAGGTTCCCCTGTCGATTATTATCTGGAAGGATATCCTGAAACCGGCAGGCCTTCTGGTTGCCGGCACTGTGGTGGCAGGCGCCTTTCTCCACTATATCACCCACGGCCCCAAGACCCCGGATGATGAAACCTCGGATGACGAAACCACATGTGAAGGAGGCAAAGAACTATGAAAAAAGGAATGATCAAGGCCACCGGGTCCTTTGAGCGCGTCGTGCACTGGTGTCTGGCCCTGTCCTGCCTTCACCTGTGCGTCACCGGGATGGGAATGATGTATCACTCCCTCAACTTTATCGGCTCCATGGTCGGAGGCATGGGCAATCTGAAAATGCTCCATAACTTTGGCGGCATCTTTTTTGGCGTGAGCCTGTTCTTTGCTATTATCATGTGGTGGAAGGAGGCGGGTCTCTTCTCTTTCCCTGAAGACGTGGCATGGCTCAAGGCCGCCGGCGGCTATCTCTGGGACGTTGACCAGGTACCGGAGGTCGGCAAATACAACCCCGGACAGAAGATGTTTTTTCTGGCTGTGGCCCTGTTTGGCATGATCATGGTCGTAAGCGGCCTGGTCATGTGGTTCCCCTTAAGTTACTCGCCACAACTGGTACGGACCATGTATGTCCTGCACGCCCTTGGCTATGTGGTGATCTTTGGCTTCTTCTTTGTCCATCTCTATCTGGTCACCATCGGCGCGCCGGGTTCTGCACCGGCGATGTTCACCGGCTGGGTCACCAAGGGTTGGGTGAAAAAACAGCACCCCAAATGGTTGAAAGAGATGGAAAAAGAGGGGACCCTGGTTGTCTCAGGTAAGGATCAGCCTCCCGTCCGGAAATAATGGGGAAAGCCTATGGGACAGCTGAGGCTTCATCTGTAACGGCTTAAGATTGGTTCACAAGAAGGAGAGCGGATGATCTGCACAGATTCCCCGCTCTCCTCTTAAAAAGTTTCACAAAAACCACTGGACAAGTCAATACGACAGAATTAAGGTCATTAAATTATGGAAAATACCACTTACGAACCAGAGGCAATGCAGCATTCCATGGACCGGATTATTGAGCGCAACCCCCATGTCGAAAACCTGCTCAATGCCTTTCGCCCCATTCTTCTCGAAAAAGACCGTCTTCTCCAACTCATGCAGGATCACAAAAAAACATTTACGCCGGACACCATCAAATTCCAGGGAGGAATCACCCTGATCCAGCAGTTTCAGCTTATTTTCTCGGATGATCCATGGAAACTCATCGCTCTTTCTGTAAGCCGGGCCATCCCCCAAGGTTTTCCTGCCCTGCAGGAGGAGATGCGGCTGCTTGAAGGACAGATCGAGACCGGAGAACTGAACTGCTATGATTTTTTTCAGGACTCCTCGACCAAAGATGATGATCTGCAACTCATGACATGGGCGGTTAAATGTTCGGTTTCAACAGCAGCGCTGGGACTCTTTCTCAGAACCGTGGAAAGTGTCATTCTCAGCAAACGGGCGGCCGACATGAAGGATATCCTGGCGCCCCTGACCTGGAACAGGGGCTACTGTCCTGTCTGCGCCTCCATGCCGATGCTCGCTGTTACCAGGGAACAGGGGCAGCAATGGCTGCAATGTTCACGCTGCAGTCATGAATGGAAATTTGCGCGGCTAACCTGCCCCGCATGCGAGCATGCAGCCCCTGAAGACACGACATACCTGTACGTGAACGGGAAACCGGAAGAACAGGCCTTTGTCTGCGAAAATTGCCAAAAATACCTGATCACGACTAACCAGGCCGGCAGTCTCCAGGCGCCGTGTCCCGAGATCCTCGCCATCAGTCTGGCCCATCTGGATCTCATCCTGCAGGACAGGGGGTACAGCCAGATGGCCATATGTGATTGGAACACCCTGTAAGGGATTGCCGGTGACAGCCTGTCAGTCAATGACCCACAGGTGGCCATCATAGAAAGATTTATTAGTAAGGCCCTTGATCTCTGGGCAGTTGAGAACAAAGTCAGACTCCGATTTATTGCGCCGGGGAAACCGGTTCAAAATGCTTTTATAGAAAGTTATAACCTAAAAACGGCAGTTACTTCATAATGTAAATGCCGTTCCCCCTCATCCCCAGCCCTTCTCCCTCAGGGAGAAGGGTGAAAGCTCTCTCTCCTTTTGGGAGAGGGCCGGGGTGAGGGAAAAAATTTGGCCATGTAAAAAGTTATTGCAAAATCATTATACCCAACTGCCGTTTTTAGGTTTAATGGCAAACTTCGGGACGAATGTCTCAATGAACATATTTTTGTTAATTTACACAATGCGTTGCTCAACGAGGGGAGCGTAAAAAGCTCTGGTACTATTTTCTTTTACTCATGGGGGGTAATCATGAAAAGTTCACTGTATGTTGTAGCATGCCTCTTTTTTTTAAGCCTTTCTCTCAATGGAATGACAGTAATAGCCGGAAATGGAGGCGGCGGAGGTGGTGGAGTCACCGGAAGTGGGGGCACCGGAATGACCGTAATATCCGGAGGTGGGGGCGGCGGAACGACAGTAATAGCCGGAGGTGGGGGCACCGGAGGTAACGAACCGTCGGAGCAAGGCCAGCTCTACGGTGACCTCTATGTCGTTGCCCGTTATATGGGAGGGGAAACCAAAAACGTGCCGGCATTTGACGCAAGTGGTAACCCCATCATGGAGCAGGTGCTGTTGCCTGCTGATTCGCTGGTCTGTGACAACACTCCCTGCCAAGTATGGCAGCAGAAGTGGACCACGGCAATTGCCGTTGGTGGTGAACCGAAATTGAGCGAGATATTTGCCACGTACCAAGTACTGGATGATTATGGTGTGGCTGTACCCAATCCAGCTACTGGGACTTTGTATTACCCCGCTCCCTACCCCAGTCAGTGTGTGCAACCGGTGGCGGACTCAGTACGTTGGGGCGACATATCCACCAAGACCGGGCTCACCGAGAACCGTCTTCCTCTGGATTACATCTATGATGCAACTCACTCCACAACCGATTGCGCTGTAACGAATGCTGTTTTCCTGGCAGCTGGCGAGGTATGGAATACTGTCACCTATTACACAGCAATTTCCTATCCTCAGCTTATCCAGGCAGTCGAATTCGGCCGCCTCAGTCTGGCACGGGCCCCTGAGGCGATACACCTTATGGCCTTTGATGAGGCGATCTCAAATCTGAACAATGCAAAGAAAATTGTCCTTGATGCTACCGGCCGGTTGGTGTTGACCACCGACGTTTATGATGAATTTCTCACCGACGAGTACGGCTCTCCCCTCTTGCTAAAAACAGTGACGAAGACCATCGACTCACCCCGGGAAAACCTGGCGATCTACGTCAAGCTGATGAAGGACGGCAACCTGATCACTCCAGCGAATGAGCGAGCACCCGTCGACATGTCGATAAAGGGCGGCAACACTAATGTAATTGAGGACGGCCCGTCCACGACGTTGCGTCCGACCATCAATATCGCGCTCATGCGGAGTATGGGGCTCGGCAGTCTGGTCGATGCCTCTAACCCGACTACCTACTATATAAAATTTGATAAGACGTCGGGTGAAGTGCTTGTCTCGGATGAACCTCTTGAGGGTTACGAGCAAGCATACGGGATCAAGGTGCGTGCGACGTCCGATGTCTGCAAAGGGGACGACCTTCCTTTCGGCGCCACATTTTTTGCTTCGGCGGCCGATAAAAGCGGATCAATCACCATGGACCAGATTGTTTATCTCAACTCCATCCTCGGAATCAACAAGGTCGTCGGGCTCAGCGCTGACGGAACCATCAATTACAGCAAAAATCCGGTCTATTTCAATTTCGCCAACTTGTATAACTATGGACGACAGGACACATTTGAGAATCGGGGCGGGGTGTTTGAATTTTCGGGTGTAGAAAGTAGTCCGACAACCTATGATGGTAAAGTGCATGTGCTTGTAGAAGATGCACTTCATCCAGGGACCTGGGTTGACACAGCGATGCCGATCTTTGAGTCAGTATTTGGCAGCGTACCCTATCCCGGCACCAATATCTCCCTCGGCACCAATATCTCCGGCTTTACCACTATGGCTGATGATAACGTGCGGACTATTGGTTATATCCATACCTATCAAATTCCTGGCTTGCGGTAACCGCATCCCAACCCGCAGCGTAACCCCCTGGCCCTCCACCTCAGGAACGGCCAGGGGTATCAGATTACTGAGACGGTCCGAAATTCTGGGGTCAATGCAAGCATTATGTGTCCAAGTAACAAGGGAACATTAATAATGAGATATCAATGATTGATACCTACAAATTTGGGAGGACCCGATCATGAAGAAGACAACGAACTTTGGACTGCTGTTTTTTGTATTTTGTTCACTTGTATTGTGCGGGATAAGCTTTGCTTCTAAAGAAGCAACACTTGATGCCGGTGAGACACCGGCACCTTAAATTTACGAGAGAGGAAGAAAAACTTGCCCGTGATGTGTATTTGACCCTTGGTACACTCTATCCAGAGGTTGCAGTTTTCAGCAACATTGCCGTTTCTGAGCAGCAGCACACCGATACCATGGCGAAGGAACTCGATAAGTATAATATTGATGATCCAAATACCAACGACACGGTCGGCATCTATACCGGTATAGAGTATGGCTGGTACTTCACTGAAACATATAGTGGTGTTGGTTGACTGGGGAACAACAAGTTTATTGGATGCTCTCTATGTTGGAGTATTCATCGAAGAACTGAACATGCATGCATGACATAGTCAAATGCCCAACAGTCATTGTTGAGGCGGATAACAGTGTTGACGAAGGAGAATGTGGCCTTGAGTATACCGATGAAAAATCGCTGATCAAAGCCTACACAATACTCCTTGACCGATCGAAAAATCATCGGCGTGCTTATGTCAGAAGCATTGAAACCATCATCGGCTATGGCAACTATGTGGCGCAAGTGCCGACTCAAGTGGAGGTTAATGAGATCCTCGGACGGTAACAACTATTCAGGGAACCTTAAAAAATCAAGTTGTTCGTTTACGCTCAAGGCATACAAAAAATTTATCACGGGCAGAATGTTAATATCCCGATGATAGAATTTTAAAAACAACGCAGAGACTAAACGACAAAACCATTTTTCAAGGTTCCCATTTATTGGATACGTCCAAACCTGATCTGACAGTTGCTGATTTTTCAGTCGTACCTGTATCATCAATCCTGAGCCACTACGCTTCTATACGCCCTGAGCTTCTGTTGCCAGCGCCCCGCTCTTTATAGACCTATAACCCCTGCCCTGCTGTCCACTATAGATACTGACGGCCCTCCCCAGAAATTGCCATCTGGAAGTAGTTGCCAGGCAACCCTTACGAATACATACGTCCGACAAAAGAGAGTAAAGATCCTCCCGTTCTTGACCGATAATAAGAATGACCCCCTCTGTTAACCGCTTGCAGCAGAGCTTCTTGTCAACGATCAAAGAATGAGGCAGCTATGAGTATTGTCAACACTGTTTCCAGAATCACGCCATCCACCTCAATCCTTGCCCCTGTCGAGAGTTTTACCAATGCGGCCCTCAACCGGATCCTGGGATATGGGGCGAAGAGTTCGTCGCTCTCTGAAATCAAATTATCTTCTTCCCAGGACATCCCGAAGCCCAGCGCCACCTCCTCATTTTCGACGATACTAGGCAACCTTCTACCCGCCAACCAAAAAGAAAACATCAATGAGGAACAGCTCTTTGCGGCCCTCATCGAGGAGCGTCTGACCACCCTCAAGGGGACGGAAAGCGCCAAGGCCTATCACCAATTGTTTACCTCTTATCAAGAGTCCATGGTGTACGCAAAAGGTTCGCCCAAAATCGAAGAAGCGGCCAGGGCCGCCCTCAGTGACTTGGTGACAAAGGGGACACTTACCACCGAAGAGGCGGAAAAGATTCATGCCCAAGCTTTCCGGGCCGCCCAAATTGACGGTAACAGCAAAGCGCTCTACGATAGTTTCGGGAACACCATGGCCGTAACCATGGTCAATCTGGCCCTGGCCGCTTCCAAAAAGTTGATGGCCCAGTTTGATTCGGGTGAGCTCCAGGCGGGCCGGCTCTCCCTTAATTATCAACAGGAAAAGGGACCTGCCGAATTTATCGGCGGAGAAGCCCTTGCCACCGCTCCCGCCACCACGTCCACCGCTTTTGTCGGCGGAGATGGTTTCCTCTTCAAACCGATCTCCGAAAGCAACAGGAATCTGGTCATTCTCCTCCCCGCTGCCATGAAACAGAATGTGGCCTCCGTAACCCTTACCGATAGTACCGGCCAGCTTCTTGAGACCGGTGATCCCTTCGGCACCTTTAACGATGGTCGTCCCATCTTCCGCTTTAATAAGCCAGGCTCCAACTATCCGAGCAATATCACGGTCACCGTGACCATGCTGGACGGAACAAAACGTGAGTATCATATTGCTGATCCCTCCCAACGCTATGAGTAACAAACAGTCGCCTCTCCTCGTCACTCGGCCACGACAATAAGCACTCCAGGGACAACCGTTCCACGTCATACTGATTCAGACATCACAGCCCTACCCACCCACCATACGCCTCTCCAAAACCATCCTGAAGCACTTCTGCCCGCCTCAACCACCGCCATCCCCTAAAACCGAACAGTTATTCCATTTCTAAATCAAGACGAGCACGCGAAGGCAGTGGGTGGGCGTAGACCCATCGACGAGCGAGCAGCGACGAGGCAGATCAGTCAATAAGATCAAAAAAAACAAGTTGACAAAAAATGAATATCGCCCTATTTACGGAATGAACATTCATTCCTGTGGGGGCCGCCTATGATGACAACTTCTGAAAAACGTCAAGAAATACTCCATACTGCATTGGAGCTGATTCTTGGAAAAGAAGATGGAAACCTGTACCGCATAATTTTTTTTTGAAGAGGAGATGACCCAGCAGGTCACTAAGAATCTCCCTGTGGTCGTACTCTTTGCCCTCACCTTTGGCCCGCTCCTGGCAGTAACACGAAACCATATCCTTGGCTCCATCGAATTGGATGAAGCCAAGATCACCCAAACTATCAAATAAAAAAATCACTCAACCCTTATTGAGGTAACTATTGATGGAAAAAACCACTTACAAAGTCAAACTGGTCGCCCTGATGGGAGTTCTGACCGGCATGCTCATCATGACCGGTTGCAAACAACAAGCCTCAATGGGAGGACCACCAACTGCCGGTACCCCCGAGGTAGGGGTCATAACCATCACCACCGCGCCGGTCACCTTGACCATTGAGCTACCAGGGCGCACCTCTCCCCATATGCTTGCCGAGGTGCGTCCCCAGGTGGGGGGGATCATCCTGAAAAGGCTGTTCACTGAGGGCTCTGACGTGAAGGCCGGACAGATACTTTATCAGATTGATCCTGCTACCTATCAAGCCGCCCACACCAGCGCCAAGGCCGCCCTGGCGCGGGCCGAGGCCAATCTGACCACGGTCCGACTCAAGGCGGATCGCTTCCGGGAGCTGGTGGCAATCAAGGCGGTGAGCCAACAGGAGTACGATGATGTCAGCGCCCTGCTCAAGCAGGTTGAGGCCGATGTAGCGGTCAGTCAGGCAGCCGTTGATACCGCCCGCATCAACCTGGACTACACCAGTGTCAAGGCGCCGATATCCGGCAGGATCGGCCGCTCGACCGTGACCGACGGGGCATTGGTCACGGCGAACCAGGCGGCGCCCATGGCCACAATCCAGCAGCTCGATCCCGTTTACGTGGATGTGACCCAATCGAGCGCTGAGATCCTCCGTCTGAAGCGAAATCTTGCTAATGGCGAGATCAAAGGGAAGAATGGCACGCAGGCCAAGGTCAAGCTGCTGCTGGAAGACGGCAGTGCCTATCCACAAGAGGGAACCCTGAAATTAAGCGAGGTCGCCGTGGAACAGGAGACCGGTTCCGTCACCCTGCGGGCGCTCTTTCCCAATCCTGATCAACTGCTGCTCAGCGGTATGTTTGTCCGCGCCATTCTCGAAGAGGGAACGAAGGAAGATGCGATTCTGGTGCCGCAGCGCGGCGTCAGCCGCAATCCGGCCGGTAATGCTATGGTCATGGTGGTCGGCGCGGAAGAAAAGGTGGAGCCGCGTGTCATCAAGGTCTCCCAGACGATCGGCGACAACTGGCTGGTAAGTGATGGGTTGAAGGCAGGCGACCGCGTCATCCTGGAAGGAATCCAGAAAGCACGTCCGGGAACTGCGGTTAAGGCTATACCTTTCGACAGCAAACCGGACGCACCCGCAGCCGTAAAAAAATAAAGGAGCCCTTCCATGCCAAGGTTTTTTATCAATCGTCCCATCTTTGCCTGGGTCATCGCCATCATGGTTATGCTGTCCGGTCTTCTGGCGCTCAAGACCCTGCCGGTCTCCCAGTATCCGCCGATTGCGCCACCGCAGATCACCATCAATGCCATGTATCCCGGCGCTTCCGCCCAGACCGTGCAGGATACGGTTACCCAGGTCATTGAACAGAAGCTGAACGGCATCGACAATCTGATCTATATGTCCTCCACCAGCGACTCGGCAGGGGCCGTGGCCATCAACATGACCTTCAAGGCCGGCACCGACCCGAACATCGCCCAGGTGCAGGTGCAGAACAAGCTGCAGCTGGCCACCCCGCTCTTGCCCCAAATCGTGCAGCGGCAGGGGATCTCGGTGGTCAAATCCACCAAAAACTTCCTGCTGATCTTCGGGCTGGTGTCGGAAGACGGCTCCATGGACCGCAATGCCCTGGCCGACTACATGGTCTCCAACCTCCAGGATATCATCAGCCGCCTGGAAGGCGTGGGGGAATTACAGTTGTTCGGCTCCCAGAATGCCATGCGAATCTGGCTGAACCCGGCCAAGCTGAATAACTTCCACCTTACCACCAACGATGTGATTGCGGCGCTTCAGGCCCAGAATGCCCAGATTTCCGCCGGTCAGTTCGGCGGCACCCCAGCGGCGCCGGGCCAGCAACTCAACGCCACCATCACCGCCCGCACCCTGCTCCAGACCCCGGAGCAGTTCGATGCCATCATCCTGCGGACCAACAGCGACGGCTCCACCGTCAGACTCAAGGATGTGGCCGAAAGCAGGATCGGCACGGAAAACTATGATATCCAGTCCTTCTACAAGGGAAAACCGGTGGCAGGCATGGCCATCCGTCTGGCTGCCGGCGCCAACGCACTCGATACCGGCGATCGGGTCAAGGCCAAGCTGGCGGAGCTGGAAAGATACTTCCCTGCCGGCATGAAGGTGGTCTACCCCTTTGACACCACCCCCTTTGTCAAAATCTCCATCGAAGAGGTGGTCCAGACCCTGTTGGAGGCGGTCTGTCTGGTCTTTATCATCATGTTTCTCTTCCTCCAGAACTTTCGGGCTACCCTGATCCCCACCATTGCCGTGCCGGTGGTCCTCCTCGGGACCCTTGGGGTGCTGTCGATAGGCGGATTTTCCATCAATACCCTGACCATGTTCGCCCTGGTCATTGTCATCGGCCTGCTGGTCGACGACGCCATCGTGGTGGTGGAAAACGTCGAACGGATCATGTCCGAGGAGGGATTACCCCCAAAAGAGGCCACCATCAAATCGATGGGCCAGATCACCAGCGCCCTCTGGGGCATCGCCACCGTGCTGACGGCGGTCTTTCTGCCGATGGCCTTCTTTGGCGGCTCCACCGGCGTCATCTACCGGCAGTTCTCGGTCACCATCATCTCCGCCATGATCCTGTCGGTGCTGGTGGCCATGATCCTGACCCCGGCCTTGTGCGCCACCCTGCTCAAGCCGGTGGAGAAAGGACACACGCCTGGTGAATGCGGCTGGTTTTGCTGTTTTTTCCGCTGGTTCAACAAGGTATTCGACCGCGCCAGAGGACAGTACGAAAGGATCGTCGGTCGCTCCTTCGGCAAACCGGTACGCTATCTGGTGGTCTATGGCGCCATTGTCGCCGCCATGGTCTTCTTTTTCCTACGTCTTCCCACTGCCTTTCTGCCCGATGAGGACCAGGGGTTCATTATCTGCCAGGTGCAACTGCCCGCCGGGGCCACCCAGGAACGGACCATCCAGGTGATCCGGCAGATTGAAAAGCATTTTTTGGAGCAGGAGACCAAGACCGTCGAGGCCATTATTACCGTGGCCGGGTTCAGCTTTGCCGGGCGCGGCCAGAACATGGGACTGGCCTTTGTCAAACTCAAGGACTGGAAGCTGCGCAAATCGACTGATCTGAAGGCGCCGGCTGTTGCCAAACGGGCCATGGGGGCCTTTTCCAAGATCAAGGACGGTATGGCCTTTGCCTTTTCCCCCCCGGCCGTAGTGGAGCTGGGTCAGGCCAACGGCTTTGACTTCCAGTTGCAGGACCGCGGCGGCCTGGGACATGATAAGCTGATGGAAGCGCGCAACCAGTTATTGGGGATGGCCATGAAAAATCCCAAGCTGATAGCGGTGCGCCCCAACGGTCAGGATGACTCACCCCAGTTCAAGCTCGATATCGATGATGTACGGGCCGGCGCCCTCGGGATCTCCCCGGCCGACGTCAATACCATTCTGGCCACCGCCTGGGGCAGTTCCTACGTCAACGACTTCATCGAGAGCGGCCGGGTCAAGAAGGTCTATCTCCAGGCCGACGCCAAGTACCGGATGCTGCCCGAGGACATGAACAGCTGGTATGTCCGCAATAACAAAGGCGAGATGGTGCCTTTTTCAGCCTTTGCCAACGCCCACTGGCAGTACGGTTCGCCACGTCTGGAAAGGTATAACGGTATTCCCTCGATGGAGATCATGGGCCAGGCTGCCCCGGGCGTGAGCACTGGCGAGGCGATGGCCGAGATGGAGAAGATGGCCTCCAAGCTGCCGACAGGAATCGGTTCCGAATGGACCGGTCTCTCCTACGAGGAAAAACAGGCGGGTAAACAGGCGCCAGCCCTGTACGCCATCTCCCTGTTGGTAGTCTTCCTGAGTGTGGCGGCACTCTATGAGAGCTGGACCATCCCCTTTGTCAATCTGCTGATGCTGCCGCTGGGGCTGGTGGGGGCAGTTATGGCGGTTACGCTGCGGGTGCTCCCCAACGATATCTATCTCCAGATCGGTCTGCTCACCACCATCGGGCTTTCCACCAAAAACGCCATTCTGATCATCCAGTTCATCAAGGAGCAGATGAGTCAGGGCCATGAACTGGTTGAGGCCACTCTGGCGGCGGTGAAGATCCGGCTGCGTCCGGTCATCATGACCTCACTGGCCTTCTTCTTCGGCACCTTGCCGCTGGCCTTGACTCGTGGCGCCGGGGCCGCAGCCCAGAACGCCATCGGCACCGCCGTCACCGGCGGGCTGCTCTCGGCAACCTTCATCGACCTGATTTTTATCCCGTTTTTCTTTGTCCTCATCTCGAGAATCTTTACCAAGAAAAAACCGCAGCAGCCCCCTGTCAAACCTGGCGTTGCCGGCAACTCCCCTGAGGTGAACTGATATGAAACCAATGACGACAACCGCCCTGCTCTGCATCCTCGGCGTCTCCCTCTGCCTGACTGGCTGCGCGACCTTGGCCCCCGAATACACCCAGCCGAAGGCACCTGTTGCGGCCGCCTGGCCAAACGGTTCGGCCTACCAAAAGGGCGTTGACAACCCGGCCGACAAGAAAGCGGCCGACATTCCCTGGCAGGAGTTCTTTGTCGATCAGCAATTGCAGAAGCTGATCGCCCTCGCCCTGGAAAATAACCGAGACCTGCGTATCGCCACCCTCAATATTGAGAAATCACAGGCCCAGTACCAGATCCAAAGGGCCGATCTCTTCCCGAAGGTGAACACCACTGCCGGCAGCAGCGGCCAGCGCATCCCGGAGACGCTCTCAAGCAGCGGCCAGGCGCAAACAACCCACCAATACAACGTCGGTCTGGGTGTCAGCTCTTACGAACTTGACCTGTTCGGCCGGGTGCAAAGCCTGAAGGATCAGGCCTTGGATCAATATCTCGCCACTGAGCAGACGCGGCGCACGGTCCAGATCAGCCTGGTGGCCGAGGTGGCTACCAACTACCTGAATCTGGCGGCCGATCGTGAGCGCTTGAAGCTGGCCCAGGATACCTTGAAGGCCCAGCAGACCTCCTACCAGCTGATTCAGCGCCGCTTTGAGCTGGGCGCTTCGTCCGAGCTGGATCTGCAGCAGGCGCAAACCCGGGTCGATGCGGCACGGGTGGATATCGCCCGCTATACCACTCTGGTGGCCCAGGACGAGAACGGACTCAACCTGGTGGTCGGCTCCACGGCTCCCGCTGAACTCCTGCCGCCATCGCTCTCCGACACCCTGACGGCGATGAAGGATGTCCCTCCGGGCCTGCCGTCCGAGGTGCTGCTGCAGCGCCCGGATGTCCTCCGGGCCGAGGATCTGCTCAAGGGCTTTAATGCCAATATCGGCGCGGCCAGGGCGGCGTTTTTCCCGCGCATCACCCTGGTCGGATCTCTTGGTGTCGGCAGTGATGAGCTGTCCGGGCTCTTCCAGTCAGGATCAGGCGCCTGGTCCTTTGCCCCGAAAATTGAGCTGCCGATCTTCGATGCCGGCGCCCGCACGGCGCAGTTAAAGGCGGCGGAGACGGATCGGGATATCGCCGTTGCCCAGTACGAGAAGACGATCCAGACCGCCTTTCGGGAAGTAGCCGACGCCCTTGCCCAGCGAGGAACGATCGACGAGCAGGTGGCGGCGCAACAGTCACTCACCGACGCCACCGCCAAGAGCTACCATCTCTCTCAGGTTCGCTACGAAAAGGGAATCGACAGTTATCTGACGGAGCTGGATGCCCAGCGTTCGCTCTATAGCGCCCAGCAAGGGCTGATCACCTCCCGTTTGACCCGGCTCCTGAACCGGGTCACATTGTACAAAGTAGTGGGAGGGGGAACTGCCGAGTAACCGTCTCAGCATGCACGGAAAGAATTGACAGAAAGAGTGTTTCTCGGTAAACGATAAACACTCTTTTCTCTCTTCATATTTTTACGGCAGCCAGCCAAGATACCCGGCACAATGAAGGATGAAAATGCGTTCGACTTTCACGTCAAAGAAAAGCCTCCTGTCACTCATTCGCCATCCCTATGACTGACAACGAAGCCCGGCTGCCAGGATTACTGATATTCTTTTCACAACAACACTATGACCACACCACAATCCCCCCCCTTTATCGCCAATGGTCTGCCGCTGCTCATTGGCAGCCTGCCGGTCAATGACCCGCAGATCGCCCTTCGTGAATGGATCCTGACGGCCACCCCACAGATCCCCATCTGGCCGCAGTTGCCCACCAACCCCTACGAACACATGCTGCACCAGTTTGCCGAAGATCTGCCGGGCGTGGTCGAAGAGTCCATTGGGACCAATGACAGCCGCATCTTTTACGATACGGAGGCCGCAGGCTTTGAAGAGGCACAGCTCGCCTTTTACGAGGAATACCTGGAGATTGTCGAACATCCGGCACTCCTGTTGCATTCCCGCTTTGCCGTGAGCCGCCAGCGTGCCCAGGGCATCTACACCCTGACCGATGCGGCTGGCGAATTTGTCAGCCCCACCGCCCTCAAGGGTCAGATCACCGGCCCCTTTACCATGCTCACCGGGGTCCATGACAAAGAAGACCGGATTGGTTACTACAACCCCACTATCCGCGACATCGTGGTCAAGGGACTGGCGATGAAGGCCGCCTGGCAGGCGTTGTTCCTGAAAAAACAATCCCATCTGCCGGTTCTGATCTTCATCGACGAACCGGCCCTGGCGGGCTTGGGTTCCTCAGCCTTTATCTCGATTGCCGCAGATGACATCAAGGCCGACATCAATGAGGTCTGCGCCGCCATCCACTCGGTCGAGGCCCTGGCCGGGGTCCATGTCTGCGCCAACACCGAGTGGGATCTGCTGCTCAGCTCGGATATCGATATCCTGAGCTTTGACGCCTACGGCTATTTTGACCGGCTGATACTGCTGAAAGAACAGCTGCATAGCTATCTGGATCAGGGCAAGGTCCTGGCCTGGGGCATTGTCCCCACCTCTGATCATGAGGCCATCGAAAAAGAGAGCTGTGAATCACTGGTCAGGCTGTGGGAAGAGCAGGCAGCGCAACTGGTTCGACCGGGCCGGGATCTGGCCGCCATTCTCAAACAGACCCTGATCACCCCCAGTTGCGGCACCGGCTCGCTGCCGCCGGTCCTGGCCCGCAAGGTGCTGGATCTGACCCGGGACGTATCCAGGACACTCAAAGAAAAATACTTAGAAGCCGTTATAAAATGAACAAAGCTTTTCTTGTTCATTTTATAACGGCTTCTTATGCTGCGTCAAAGAAACAGCAATCTTTTCCGGCTGTTTCTTTGACGCAGCCTCCTGCAATTAGCAAACTGGCGCGTGGGACGCACACTGCTTACCATTCACTACTTATTACAAACTACTTACTATAATCCACCATGAGTCAAGAAAACCAGCTACTGAAACAACGACGGGAAAAAGCCGAGGCCCTGGCCGCGCTCGGCATCAATATCTTCAGCAACGGCTTCAAGCCGGCCAACCGGATCAAGGAACTGCTGCCCAAAGGGGAACATCTGGCCGCGGAGACCTTTGAGGACACCCGGTTTACCTATTCCATTGCCGGTCGCATCATGTCGATGCGCAAATTCGGCAAGGCGGCCTTCTGCCATCTGGCCGACGACTCAGGTCAGATCCAGATCTATATCAAACAGGATACCGTGGGCGAAGAACAGTTCGCCGCCTTCAAAAAATGGGACATTGGTGATATCGTCGGCATTGAGGGCAAGCTGTTCAAGACC
This sequence comes from Desulfocapsaceae bacterium, assembly GCA_030653035.1. Taxonomy (GTDB): domain Bacteria; phylum Desulfobacterota; class Desulfobulbia; order Desulfobulbales; family Desulfocapsaceae; genus UBA2270. The sequence goes on from JAUSAB010000070.1 coordinate 23,422, forward strand.
CAGACCGATGAGCTCTCGGTCATGGCCGACAAGCTGGTGATGATTACCAAATCCCTGCGGCCGCTGCCCGAGAAATGGCACGGCCTGACCAATGTCGAGACCCGCTATCGTCAGCGCTATGTGGATCTGATTGTCACCCCGGAAAGCCGGGCCATTTTCCGCAAACGGGTGGAGATCATCCGCCTGATCCGCGAATTCCTCGGCAACCGCGGCTTCATGGAAGTGGAGACCCCGATGATGCAGCCGATCCCCGGCGGCGCCCAGGCCAAACCGTTCATGACCCACCATAATGCGCTGGGCATGGACCTCTACCTGCGCATCGCCCCGGAGCTCTACCTGAAACGACTGCTGGTCGGCGGCTTTGAGCGGGTCTTTGAGATCAATCGCAACTTCCGCAACGAAGGGCTGTCCACCCGGCACAATCCGGAATTCACCATGCTTGAGTTCTATCAGGCCTATGCCACCTACCATGACATGATGGACATCACCGAAGAACTGGTCTCCTGGCTCTCTCAAGAAGTCAACGAAACCATGGAGATCGACTATCAGGGCACCAAGGTCAATCTCACCCCGCCTTGGCGGCGTCTGACCATGAATGAGGCCCTGACTGAGATCGGCGGCATTGCCCCGGAGATCGTCAAAGACGATGATGAGATCCTGGCCCTGGCCCGGTCAACCAAAGGGGTGAAACTTGAGCCCCTGGCCGGCCCCGGCAAGGCCAGAACAGCGCTGTTTGAACTGCTGGTGGAAGAGAAATTGATCGACCCCACCTTCATCACCTCCTATCCCATCGAGGTCTCACCGCTGGCCCGCCGCAATGAGCAGGACCCGACCGTGACCGACCGCTTCGAGCTGTTCATCACCGGCCGCGAGATCGCCAATGCCTTCAGCGAGCTCAGCGACCCCATTGATCAGCGCCAGCGCCTGGAACAGCAGATCGCCGAGAAAGGCGATGACGAAGAGATTCATGCCGAGATGGATGAAGACTTTGTCCGGGCCCTGGAATACGGGATGCCCGCCGCCGCCGGCCAGGGAATCGGCATTGACCGCTTGATCATGCTGCTCACCAACTCCCCATCCATCCGCGACGTCATCCTCTTTCCCCATATGAAACCGGAAACAGAGGAAAAGAGCGGAAAGACAGCAGGGAAAGGGCAGAAAGAACAGGGCGGATCGTGCAAAAAATGCAAGGGATAACGCCCGCATTAAGGGGAGATCAAAAAACACCCCGTCGTGAATTGAAGGTGGCCTTGAAACGTATGAATGAGGTGAAAAATGCTTTCACACGCTGAATTTAAAAAAAAGGCACTCTCTCAGCCTGAAGTGAAGGCCGCATATGACGCCTTAGCTGATGAATACTTTCTTGCCAGGGAATTATTACATGCCCGTGAAGCCGCCGGGTTAACCCAAGCCAAAGTAGCCAGTCGGATGCACACCAAAGCTCCTGCTATTGCTCGCCTTGAAGGTGGAGGCAAGCATTCTCCTTCCATTGAGACACTGCGCAAATACGCCTCGGCGGTTGGCTGTAAACTTGAAGTACGCCTGATTCCCACAAAGGGATTATAAGGATATGTACGAATGGTTTATCAGTTTCCGCTATCTGCGGGCCCGGCATAAGCAGCGTTTCATCTCGCTGATCTCGCTGATCTCGGTTGCCGGCATCACTGTCGGGGTCATGGCCCTGATCGTGGTGCTGGCCGTCTATTCAGGCTTCACCAACGGTCTGCGCGACCAGATCCTGGGCATCAATTCCCATATCATCGTCCAGTTGCCGGGCGGCTCCATTCGTGACTACGAATCGGTACGCAAACAGATCCTCACCGTCGCCGGGGTCACCGGGGCCACCCCCTATCTCTACACCCAGACCCTGATGAGCGGGGCCAGCGGCGGCAGCGGCGTCATCCTCCGGGGCATTGACCCCGGAACCGCCCAAGGGGTGATCAAACTGGAAAGCCAGATGATTCGCGGTTCCATCAATGACCTGACCCCGGAGCCGGACAACCGGGTGCCGCATGTGATCCTCGGCAAGAATCTGGCGGACGAGCTGCATGTCAAGATGGGTGACAAGGTACGGCTCATCTCCTCGTCCGGGCCGCTGACCCCCATGGGTGTGATCCCCAAGATCAAGACCTGCCGGGTATCCGGCATCTTTGAATCAGGGATGTATGAGTATGATTCCAGCCTCGCCTACATGACCCTGCCCGATGTCCAGAATTTCCTTGAAAGTGAGGACATTGTCCACGGCATTGAGGTCGCCGTCCAGGAGAATGAGCTGAACCAGGCCGATAAGGTGGCCCGCCGGATCGTTGACAAGATCGGCACCACCTATATCGCCAAGGACTGGATGTCGATGAACCGCAACCTCTTTGCCGCCTTCAAGCTGGAGAAGATCGGCATGTTCATCTGCCTGACCCTGATCATCCTGGTGGCGGCGCTGAACATCATCAGCGCCCTGATCATGGTGGTGATGGAGAAGGAAAAGGATATCGCCATCCTCAAATCGATGGGGGCCACCTCCCGCTCGATCATGAAGATCTTCTTTTTCCAGGGGCTGGTCATCGCCTTTTCCGGTACCATCCTCGGGGTCGCAGGCGGCTTGGGGCTTTGCGACCTGCTCTCCCGCTACAAATTCATCGAACTGCCCTCCAATGTCTATCCCATGAGCACCCTGCCGATCAAGGTCCTGCCCATGGATGTGACCATCGTCGCCATCTCCGCCATCGTCATCACCCTCGCCGCCACCATCTACCCCTCCTGGAAGGCATCCCAGGTCCACCCCGGCGAGGTGCTGTCATGAGTACTACTAACCAGCCGCTGTTTGAGGCCCGGGAACTCCGCAAGAATTACGGGCAAGGCGCGGGTGCCATTGAGATCCTGAAAGGGGTGAATCTGGCGACCAAAAGCGGCGAGATGACGGCCATTGTCGGGGCCTCAGGCTCCGGCAAGACCACCCTGCTCCGGATTCTCGGCACCCTCGACACCCCCACCAGCGGCGAGCTCTTTTTCCGCGGCGAGCTCCTGACCAAAAAGAAAGATGTGGAGCTTGCCGAATACCGGAACCGCGCAGTCGGCTTCATCTTCCAGTTCCATCACCTGCTCCCGGAATTCACCGCCCTCGAAAACGTGATGATGCCCGGTCTCATCGCCGGCAGGAAAAAGGCCGAGATGATCGAACCCGCCACCAGCCTCCTGGCCCAGGTGGAACTCAGCCACCGCCTGCACCACAAAGTCGGCGAACTCTCCGGCGGCGAGCAGCAGCGAACCGCCCTGGCCCGCGCCCTGATCATGAAACCGGCCCTGCTCTTTGCCGACGAACCCACCGGCAATCTGGACAGCCGCTCTGGCGATATCGTCTTTGAATTATTGCAAAGGCTCTGCACCGAGTTAAAACTGGCCACCGTCATGGTCACCCACAATATGGCCCTGGCCGACCGCATGAATCGCTGCCTCACCCTCAAGGACGGCGTGTTGTTGTAGGAATAGCGGCAACGAAGATTCTGCAATAAATCGCCAAGCACTCAACCTCCGCAGAAACAATGCATCATGTTACAAACAATATAATGAAGCAGTATTTACGATATTGCCATGTCAAATTTGTTATAATAATACTGTTAGGGCTTTAAAATGAAGCTTCGGACCAAATATTTACTGATTGGAACAGTACTTTTCATTGTAGTCGCTTTTGGCACAATTAGTATTATCGATACCTATCAGAACCCCACAAGGGTTGCCTATATGCTCAATATTCCGGCTCCACCAAAATCCATTCATGTAATCGAGTGCGAGACTGGCAATATCACAGATGTAATAATTACATGTGCAATAGAAATCGATCCAAGCGAATTTCCATTATTACTCGCAGGCCATACATACACTGAACACCAGGATTCCGGTACAAGCTATACCGTTGGGATCCCAAAACTTGGCCCCGAATTTCCAGTTTCCAAACTATACATTTCCTATCCTACTGAGTTTAAAAACGGAGGAACTGTAAGGATATTTACCGACAGAGAGAAAAAAAGGGCAGTTGTCGATCTCTACATCGAGTAACAACATTCTAACAACCGGCTCGTGGCGAACGCCGGGAGCAATGCAGTTATTTGAACGGAACATCTTTACTTTGGCGTCGCTGAACTGGAACGTTGAGTCTGTATAAATATACAATTTGCTGTATCCTTTCACGTTATGAATTGGTTCTTTCCTGACTTAATGCACGCTTCCGAGACAATAGCCATCGTTAAGGGCCAAACTCACTGAGAGTCTTTCCCCCCCCCAAAAAAAAGGGGTCAAAAAAAAAGGGGTCAGATTTATTTTTCGTAAATAACAAAAAACAACCCAACCAGTAGATAATTCGGGACACTCCCGATATTACCCCATTGCACCACAATCAGTATGTTTGGCAGATCCTTAAAGGATGACAACAACTAAAAAAACAACAAGAACAATCTCATGATGAAAAAAATCATAAACATACAAGCTAGTTGTACGAATAAGAAATACTCCGCATTCTTCAAGAAATCCGAGATGGTGGTAGTTTGTTGTATCATGCTTTTAGCCCTGGCAGGTTGCGACATTATTCCGGGATTTGGTTCAAGTAAAAGAGTTTTGTTTATCGGCAACAGCTACACCAATACTGCCAACATCCCCACTGTCTTTGCAGAATTGGCCGCTTCTGGCGGACATAAAGTGGAAGTTGGGATCGGGGCCGACAAGGGTGGATCCTTCGCTGCCTATGCTCAATCGGTTGCGGTGCGGGAGACAATGCAATCATCAAAATGGGATTTTGTCGTTTTACAAGAGCAAAGCCAGCTTCCTTCAAATGCGAGCCTTCGGCCTTCGACAATGTATCCGCCCGCTCGGGAGTTGGTTCGACAAATTCGTTCTATTGGTGCAACCCCGGTCTTTTTCCAGACATCGGGAAATCGTAATGGATGGCCGGAGAATGGTCTGCCGGGATATGAAAATATGCAGCTTGAGATTATCCAGGGATACTCGGAAATCGCTCAAGAGTTGCAGGTGCCGGTAGCTCCGCTCGGTTACGCCTGGTCTGTGGCAATGAAGAATATCCCTCAACTTAATCCATGGATGGATGATCGACACCCCAACGAACAGGGAGCATATCTGGCAGCTTGCATTTTCTATGCAACATTATTTCGTGAAAGTCCGGAGGGGGTCAGATATACGGCTAATTTGCCCAAATATCTCGCCAAAAAACTGCAAATAATAGCAGCTGATGCCGTTTTGCAAAACCTTCAGAGATGGAATCTTTAGCAAAGATCAGGCCTAAGGACAATACGGAACACTCCCCGGATTTTTCATTTATTCTCCATGTGACCATGAAAAACATTGGCATATACGTATTAAAGCGCCTACCTACCGGGCAAGTCTCCCCGAACAAGAATATGATCTTTCTCGATAACCATCTTTAAAAACCAGACTCACTGAGGTCTTTCCCAAAAAACATCCACACCATGCCAACACCTCACACCGCAAATCTGCGGCAGGTATTCAGCCTGCCGGTCATCGTCGCCGCCCTCGGTTATTTTGTCGATATCTACGACCTGGTGCTGTTCAGCATCGTGCGGGTGCCCAGTCTCAAGTCCTTTGGCCTGGCCGGCCCGGAACTGATTAGTTCCGGGGTCTTTCTGCTCAACATGCAGATGGCCGGGATGCTGATCGGCGGAATTATCTGGGGGGTGCTCGGCGACCGCAAGGGGCGGCTCAAGATCATGTTCGCCTCCATTTTCCTTTACTCCATCGCCAACCTCGCCAACGGCATGGTCAGCTCGCTGCCGGCCTACGCGGCGCTCCGCTTTATCGCCGGCATTGGCCTAGCCGGGGAACTGGGGGCGGGAATCACCTTGGTGTCCGAGGTCCTGCACCAGAGCGTCCGGGGCTACGGCACCATGCTGGTTGCCTCCGTGGGGGTCTCCGGCGCCATCCTCGCCAACCTCGTGGCCACCACCTTTGATTGGCGCAAGGCCTTTATTATCGGCGGTGTTCTCGGCCTCGTGCTGCTCGTTACCCGAATCAAGGTGGCGGATTCCGGAATGTTTCGGGCTATGGAGGAAAAGGAGGGCGTCAGCCGGGGGAATTTCCTGGCCCTGTTCTCTGACTGGCAGCGTTTCATCCGCTACCTGAACTCGATTCTCATCGGGGTGCCGATCTGGTTTGTGGTCGGCATCCTGATCACCTTTTCGCCGGAGTTCGCGAAATCATTGGGTATAAGCGGTTCCGTCACCGCCGGGAACGCGGTCATGCTCTGCTATCTGGGGCTGATTTTCGGAGATTTCAGCAGCGGGTTCCTGAGCCAGCTTTTGAAGAGCCGGAAAAAAGTGGTCTTCCTCTTTATGCTGCTGACCATGGCAGGCGTCGGCCTTTATTTCCTCCAGGGGAGCAGGAGCCCGGCCTTCTTTTATGGAGTCTGCTGCTTCCTTGGCTTTGCCGGCGGCTATTGGGCCATTTTCGTCACCGTGGCGGCCGAGCAGTTCGGCACCAACCTTCGGGCCACGGTCGCCACCACCGTTCCCAATTTCGTGCGCGGCATGGTGGTGCCCATTACCATGACCTTCCAGCTCTGCCGCGGTTATTTCAGCCTGGAGACCAGCGCTTTACTGGTCGGAGGCGTGTGCATGGCAGTCGCCCTCCTGGCCCTGACCAAACTGGAAGAGACCTTTCATAAGGACCTGGACTATTTCGAGGAGTTTCTGTAATTCCTGTGCGTATTGTCCTCTCATTTTGACCAGGCCCTCTTGACAAGAACCTCGCAGAAAGATTACCATATAGTCATAGTGGTCATCTTGACCATTATCATCCTTTTTGCTCACCGGAGGTTTATTATGCCGCATGTATCTGTTGCCGAGACCAAAAGCCATCTTTCTGAAATCATCGCCAAAAGCGCCCACGGGCATGAACGATTTATTATTACCCGCCGTGATAAGCCGGTAGCGGCGATAGTCAGCCTTGATGATCTGAAAATCATTGAGCAGTATCAGGAACGACAGGGGCTTGCGACTGTGGCCTCATCCTGGCCGGATTTTGAGGAAGTGGCCACGGCCCTGCTCGATCTCACCGAACTTCGGAAGCAGGGAGGAGAAGGCCGCGATGTATCTCTTTGATACGGACATCATTACCAATATCTTCAAGAAACAGCCGTTCCCTGGCTTGCTGACCAGACTGGCTGAAATCCCCCGCAATCAGCAACACATCTCCACCGTCACTGTCTCGGAGATCGTCTACGGGGCCTACAAAAGCGACAGGCCGGACTATCACCTGGCCAACCTGCAGAATATCCTCCTGCCGGCAGTCAATATTCTTGGCTTTGACAGCAAGGCCGCCTATGCCTGCGGCCGCATCCGTGCTGAACTCGAAAAGGCAGGAACCCCGCTGGCCCTTGCGGATCTTGAGATTGCCGCAATCGCCCTGGCCAACAAGCTTGTGCTGGTAACCGGAAACTCCCGTCATTTTGCCAGAATTCCCGGCCTGACCGTGCAAAACTGGCTACTCTGACAGAACAGTAGGCACTCTCAGGCGCTACGCCTATTCCCAAAAACATTTTGAAGTAGGTTGAAAAAAATGGACCGAGCATCGTGCCCCGCACATCCCGGTTCTTATCAATGCCTTTTATTCCAGTTCTAAATCAAGCGTTCACTTTGTCGGCTGTGCTACGCCGCTCCTCACCGTACTCATCCCCCCACCCTAAAAAACGGGAAAAAGGTTGCATGTAACCATTGGTTATATACAACCTTTCCTTTATGGCTATTAACAACAGCCATCATACTCCTTTCTCAGCTAATTATTTTTAATAATCATAATGATAGGTGACGTAATGCTGGGTAAAAAAATCTGGCATAAGAATTGCTGTAATAAAAATAGTGAATACTGGCACACGTCAAATCACACAGTGCTTATAAACAAGAGAAGGTTTTTGAGACATGACACCCACAACGACGAAAGAAAAGACTCCAAAAACAGCTACAATAATCCGTTAAAGACAGGAGAAACAAAATGAAAAAGAATATTTTCATAACAGTGCTGATGCTTTTTGGATTGTCCTTGTTTGTGGGCTGTGCCCCTATGATGCACACATGGCCGGACCAGGAAAGAAGCGCTGAGAACAAAATGATTGTAATCCAGGAAAGGATCGGGGATGGCCTGAAAACCGGTGCACTGAGCCTTAATCAGTCCCAGATATTTTTGTCGACACTACAGGGCATACGAGCTGACTATACGGAGCTGAGAGACAAAATTGTCTATCAGGAAGAATGGAACAACCTTCACAGAAGACTTGACATACTTGAAGAAGATATAAACCGGTCACTTACCCGGACCACACAAATTGAAGATCCAAGGAATGGGGACACGATTGCCACACTCCAAAGGAGAATTGATGATGGAAGAATCAGCAGGCGCTTGCCTCCGACAGAGGAAAGGGAATTTCAGGCCAGATTAGACTCCATTCGGAGAGAATATATACGGATCACCGAAGGAGGCCGACCCGCTACACACGAAGAGAGAAGAGACATCTCCCGTCGACTTGATTCCCTGGCAATGGATATAGACAGGTTCCGATAAAATTTTTGATAAAAAAGTTGGCATATAATGTGGCTAAAGCTTGATGGTCTCGCAAAAAGTCAAAAAAGCCTGTCATTTCGAGCGACAGCGAGAAATCTTTCTTCTTAAGCACTGGATACTATTAAGATTTCTCCCGATGGTCGAAATGACATTGTGACAGTTTGGACTTTTTGCGAGATTGTCAAGCTTCAGCCGGCCATATAAAACTCTAAAGAGGAAAACACCATGAAATCCAGCACTAAGGACCAAGCGGAAGGTACGTTTCACGAAGTAAAGGGTAAGATCAAGGAGATAGCCGGGAAAATAAGTGATAATCCGAAGCTGGAAGAGGAAGGCACCAGTGAAAAGATCGCCGGTAAAGTTCAAGGAAAAATCGGTCAGGTTGAGAAGGTTTTGGGGGAGTAAGGAGTGAAAGGGAGCCGATTTTTGAGACAGATATGTCATCAGCTATTTTAAGATTGCAGGATTGATGGTCGTTCAAAAAGTCGAAAAAGCCTGTCATTTCGAGCGACAGCGAGAAGTCTTTCTTCTTAATTCTTCTTTGTCACATTGTTTCACCGTCGTATCTGGCAACCTTTTAACCCCCTTAATCCCCCCTGAATCAGGGGGAAACTTTATTCCCCACCTCGATAAGGAGGGGTTAGGGGTGGTTGATGTTGAATGTGACAAAGAAGAATTAAGCACTGGGTACTATCAAGATTTCTCCCGATGGTCAAAATGACATTATGACAGTCTGGACTTTTTGCGAGATTGTCAGGATTGAGTTTGAGAGAAAGAGCCCGGCGATTAAAATCATCACCCAACAATCAGTCGGGAATTGGGCCGATAAAAGGGGTGTTATTCACGTACTGCCATCACGACAAGCCTTCTTCAAATTTTCAGCAAGAACGCTGCACTCACTCTGCTGCAACTGCAGACAGCTTCTTTACCCTCTATAAATCAATAGAGGAAGGCATGTTGCATTTTCATAACTAATGAATATTGTGTCAAAATTATGCAGAAATATAATACTGATTATTTTTGCAATTCTGATGCCCCCCCTTTCCATTGTTCAGGAAATAACATTCCTCCCCCCCCAAAAAAAAATCTGTCAATTTACCCGGAACTGTTTCTCTTGTTCCTTTCTGAGTTTTTTTCCGACATGAGAAATTCATCATGGCCGGGGGCTCTGACCATTTAGCGAACAAAGGACGAAAAAATTGGGCGTTGGCATTCTCATTGGTTATTTCACACAACAAGATCAAGCCCGGAAAGCGCTCCGGAAACTCACACAGCACGGGTTCAACCGTACCGCCTTGGTGCATAAGGATCCCGGTGGGACTGTCCATCTCGTCAATCTCTCCATCCAACGCCTTAGTCTCAGGATAACCTTTGCGGCCTGCCTGTTCGCAGGGATCGCCGGGATAGCTCCTTTCCTCCTCTATGGGCTGAAGTTGTTTCCACTCTGGAACACTCCCGCTTCCCTGGGGTTGATTTTTGCCGGTGCCGCCATCGGCGCGGCGGTGGCCTTCCTCTGGTTTCGACACTTTCTGCAGCCTGCTGACCCCGGAGATATCCGTAATCATAGCCGCTGGCTCCTGCCCGGCGAGTACAGCCTCATCCTGCGGGCACCGGTTGCGTCTTTACAACGCCCGGTGACCCTGCTCCGGGAGATCGGGGATACGCCACCTCCGCTGTTCGTCCTCTATCCCAAGCTTGAGCGGCGGGTACAGGAGCGGGCAACCACGGTCAAGCTCTCCCCGTCACAGATTCTGGAACATGCCCAGCGTCACGCCGGCGAGCAGCGGGTGGATCCCAAGCCGCAACACAGCACCGAACTACTGGGTCGTCTCAAACAGTCGCGGGAATGGATCCGTCAGGTCTGCGCCGATCTCACCGCCGCCAGTAATCTCGAGCAAAAAACCACACCGGCGGTTGATTGGATCCTTGACAACGAGTATATCTTGGAAGGGAATGCCCGCGATATCCTGCTCAACCTTCCCCGTCGTTTTTACCGGCAACTGCCCGTCCTCTCCAATGATCCCTACCATGGACTGCCCTGCATCTACGGTCTGGCCAAGGACCTCGTCGCCCATACGGAGATGCGTCTGGACCGGGAGAACATCCTGGCATTTATCGAGGCCTATCAATCGGTCCGCACCTTGACCAGCGGCGAACTGTGGGCGCTACCCCAGATGATGCGCCTGGCACTCATCGAAAGCATCCAGAGCCTGGCCGTGATCGCCCTGGCAGACCTGCGCGAACGGCAATTGGCCGACTTCTGGGCCAACCGGCTGATCACCGCCAATCGCCGCGACTCCAACCAGCTCTTCGTCGTCCTGGCGGAACTTGCCCAGGCGGAGCCCCAGCCCAGCGCCTATTTCGGGGTGCAACTGGTCGGCCTGCTCTACGACGAGGCGGCCGCCCTCTCCCCGGTGCAGAGCTGGCTGGAGCGCACGCTCAAAACCCCCATGTACGACCTCAACCTGCAGGAACAGAACCGGCAGACGAGAGAGCAGCTGTCCTGCGGCAACGCCTTCACCAGCCTGCGCCAGCTTGGTCAACTGGACTGGCGCGAGATCTTCGAACAACTCAGCCGGGTGGAGCAGTTGTTGCGCCACGATCCGTCCGGCATCTATCCCCGCATGGATTTTGCCACCCGTGACTGTTGCCGCCGGGCGATTGAACAGCTCGCCCACGCCGCGATGCTGACGGAGGTCCAGGTCGCAGAACGGGTCATCGAGCTGGCAACGGCTGCAGGCACGTCAACCACCGATGAACGGCAGAACCACGTCGGCGCCTGGCTGATCGGCAAGAAAAGGGCAACCCTGGCCCGGCTGCTCACCTGCCGCGAGACCTGGCACTATCGTTTTCTGCAATGGACTTACAACCATCACAGCGCCGTTTATTTCCTGGGCATCGGCAGCGTCACCACGTTGCTGGTCGGGCTGATCGTCACCTTGTCCCGGATTCCGGCGTCACCCGCCCTCCGTCTTGGCCTGGTGCTGCTCCTGCTGGTGCCGGTCAGCCAGTTGGCAATCGAGGTGGTCAATTACCTGATTACCCGTCTGCTGCCGACCTGCCCCCTGCCTAAGATGGATTTCGAGGAGACCGGCATTCCCGACTCCTTCCGCACCCTGGTGGTGGTACCGATGATGCTGGTGGATGCGGAGACGATCCGGGCCGAGGTGGAGAAGCTGGAGATCCGCTACCTGGCCAACAAGGAGGCCAATCTGCTTTTCAGCCTCTTCTCCGACTACACCGATTCCGACACCGCGAGCCGCGAAGAGGACAGCGGTCTGCTCCAGCTCGTGCGCGAAAGCCTGGAAGAGCTCAATGCCCGCCATGGCGAGCGTTTTTTCCTGTTTCATCGCAAGCGCTCCTGGTGCGAATCGGAACAGCATTTCATCGGCTGGGAACGCAAACGGGGTAAACTCGAAGAGCTGAACCGCCTGATCGACGGTACACGCCCGCAAAACGCTCCCCGCCTGGTGGAGGTGGGCGATCAGGACCAGTTGGCGGACGTCCGTTTCATCATCACCCTGGACAGCGACACCCAGTTGCCGCACGCCACGGCCCGAAGGATGGTCGAAACCCTGGCGCATCCCCTCAATCTGCCCCGCTTTGATGAAGCGGGACGGGTCACGGCCGGCTATACCCTGATCCAACCCCGGGTGAGCCCGACCCTGGCCAGCACCAGCGTCTCGATCTTCAGCCGGCTTTTTGCCGATGCGGTCGGCATCGACCCCTACTCCCAGGCCGTGTCCGATGTCTATCAGGACTTAAGCGGCGAAGGATCATATCATGGCAAGGGGATCTACGACGTGCGCGCCTTCAGTCGCGTGCTGTCGGGGCGGTTTCCGGAAGAGAGGATCCTGAGTCACGACCTGATCGAAGGGGCCCACGTCAGGGTGGGACTGGCCAGCGACATTGAACTCTTTGATGAATTTCCGCAAGGCTACCAGAGTTACAGCAAACGGACCCATCGCTGGATTCGCGGCGACTGGCAGATCGCGGGTTGGATTTTCCCCCGCGTTGCCACAGGTAGCGGGGGACGCGGGGCCAATCCGCTTTCCCTGCTCAACCGGTGGAAGATCCTCGACAACCTGCGCCGCAGCCTCCTGCCCGCCACCAGCCTGGCCCTGTTGCTGATGGCCTGGCTGATCTCCCCGCGACTCGGCGGCCTGGCCTCGCTGGTGGTCGGCATGCAGCTCCTTTTTCATCCGCTGGCCCAGCCCCTGACCATGGCCACCACCCGCAAGGGGCTGAAATATTTTGACCCAGCCAAGGTCCTCCACGACCTGTTGCGGGCGGCCACCGATGCCGCCCTGCTGCCGCACCAGGCAGCCGTGAGCCTGGATGCCATCGTCCGGGTCTGGTACCGGCGCGCCATCTCCGGGCGCGGACTCCTGGAATGGAGCGCCCAGGCTACCCTCTGGCGCGGCTCCCATCACCAGGCACTTTTCGTAGCCGGGCTGGCCTTGAGCAGCCTCTTCAGTCTCGCCGTCGGCGGGGCGATCTGGGCCCTCATGCCGGGAAGCCTCACCCAGGCCCTGCCCTGGCTCGTCCTCTGGTTGTACTCCCCGCTGCTTGGCTGGCTCCTCAATCTGCGGCCGGTGGCATCGTTGCGTGAACATCCGCTGCCGGAATCGGACCGCCTTTTCCTCAGACAGGTCGCCCGCAGGACCTGGCGTTATTTTTCGGCCTTTGTGGGCGAGGAGACCTCCTGGCTGCCGCCCGACAACTACCAGCAAGCCCATCAGAACCACCTGGCCATGCGCACCAGCCCGACCAACATCGGCCTCTGGATGACCAGCACCCTGGGCGCCCATGATTGCGGCTACCTGACCATCAACCAGACCGTCGACAAACTGGGCCATACCATGGCAACCATCAGCCGTCTCAAGCGTCACCAGGGGCATCTTCTCAACTGGTATGACATCCAGAGTCTGGCGCCGCTTGAACCCCGCTACGTCTCCACCGTCGACAGCGGCAATCTGCTCGGCGCCCTCTGGGCCCTGGAGCAGGGGGTGGCCGAACTGGCGCACCAACCGATCCTGAGCGGCAAGACCTTTACCGGTCTGGCGGACACCGGCCTCGTCTTAAAGCGGGTCGTGACCGACCAGGGCGTTGCCAACTTTTGTCATCCGCTGCTGGACCAACTCCTGACTGAGTGCATGACGCCACCGGAGGACCTGATCGAGCTCCTCCGCCTGCAACAGCGCGTGCAGAGCGCTATTGCGGAGATGGCCACGGTGTCTGGCGGCATGGTCTGGGTCGTTGAGCTGGTCCAACATCTTGCGGTCTGGGTGGAAAACAGCGACCGCTATCTTGCCTGGACCCTGATCCTTGCCGAAAAAAGCGGGGAGGAACTGGCGCCGCTCGGTTCGGCGGCCCAGCTCGCCATCCGCAAGGACCTTTGTTACCCGCCTTCGCTCCATGCGCTGGCGCAGGGCCAAATTGACTCGATCAGCATCCTTGGTGCCCTCCGGCAAGGCTTGCCCCCGGTCGAAGCAACCCTTGCCGCCTGGATCGACCGTCTGCTGGCCGCCTTTGCCACAACACAATGGCTGGCGGGTGAGACCCTGGGAAAGACCGAGCAACTGATCCGTGACATCCACGAGCTCGCGGATGGAATGAACATGCAGTTTCTCTATGCCCCCAAGCGCAAATTGTTTGCCATCGGCTACAACGTCTCCACCGATCGGCTCGACCTTTCCAGTTACGATCTCCTGGCCAGTGAGGCCCGGCTCGGCAGTTTTGTCGCCATCGCCCGGGGCGATGTCCCCCTGGAGCACTGGTTCTCCATGAGCCGCCCCTACGGCGCCATCGGTCGGCAACGGGTGCTGCTCAGCTGGACCGGGACCATGTTCGAATACCTGATGCCGCTGCTGTTCCAGCACTCCTACGGCAATTCACTGCTCGACAAGTCGGCACGGGAGGCTGTGGCGGTTCAGATCGCCTATGGCCGCGCCCACCGCGTGCCCTGGGGTATTTCCGAGTCCGCCTTTGCCGACCTGGACCTCAACAAGACCTACCAGTACAAGGCCTTCGGCGTCCCGGCCCTCGGCCTGAAACGCGGAATCGAGGAGCAGTTGGTGGTGGCGCCCTATGCCACCCTGCTGGCCCTGAACCTGGCGCCCAATGAGACCGTGGAAAACCTGAAACGACTGTCCAGGCTGGGCCTGCTCGGCGACTATGGCTATTTTGAGGCCATGGATTTCAGCCGGCACCCGAAGCGGGAAAGCGGCGGAGAAAAGCGAAAACGCGGGGTGATCATTGAGGCCTATATGGCCCATCATCAAGGCATGGCATTTCTGGCGCTGACCAACTTCCTCCATGGCAACCCCTTCCCGCGCCGTTTCCACAGCGACCAGCGGGTCCGCGCCTTTGAGGCCCTGCTCCAGGAACGCATCCCCACCCTGCCGCCCTTGCACCTGATCTCGACCCGGCAGAACGAGCCGCAGCTCCTGGGCAGCGATTCGGTCGCCCCGGCGGCCAGTATCTGCACCACCCCCAATACCGCCATCCCCAGGACACTTCTGCTCTCCAATGGCCGTTATGGATTGATGATCACCAACAGCGGCGGCGGCTACAGCCAGTGGGGCGGCCAGGAACTGACCCGCTGGCGGTCTGATCCGACCTGTGATGGGATGGGCACCTTCTGCTATATCCATGAGGTTGAGGGCAATCACCTCTGGTCCGCCACCCCGCAGCCGGTCGGCGGCAAGATCGACGGCTATTCGGTTGATTTCACCCTGGACCGGGCCGTTTTTCACCGCTCTGATGACAAGATCCACACCGAGACCGAGGTGATCGTCTCGCCGGAAGACGATGTCGAGGTGCGCCGGATCACCCTGATCAATCGTTCCTCCCGCACCCGCCGCCTCAACCTCACCAGCTATGTGGAACTGTCCATGGCCGCCCACAACGCCGACCGCCAGCATCCGGCCTTCAACAAGCTGTTCATCGAGACCGAAGCCCTGCCCGAGCAGCAGGCGCTGCTCGCCCATCGGCGGCCGCGCAGCGAAAATGAAGCGCCGCTCTATGTGGCCCATGGCCTGATCCTTGAGCAGGAAGGCGGCGAGGCCCCGCCGGTACCCGACTGGCAGTTTGAAACCGACCGGGCCAGGTTCATCGGCCGCGGCCGGACCCTGGCCCATCCCATGGGGGCGGTGCAGGAACTCGGGAATTCGCAGGGGTTTGTCCTCGATCCTGTTTTCAGCTCCAGGCAGGTCCTCACCCTTGAGCCCGGTCAGCGCGCCCGGGTCTCCCTGGTGCTCGCCGCCGGGGCCGAACGCGAACAGGTATTGCTGCTGATTGCCAAGTACCGCGCCCCCCATGCAACCGAACGGGCCATGGATTTTGCCTGGCATTCGGCCCAACAGCAGTTGCAGATACTGCGCATCAAGGCCGATGAGGCCCGTCGTTTCCAGCAACTGGCAAGTCATCTGCTGTTTCCGGGCCAACTGCTGCGCGCCCCGGCGGAACGTCTGGAGGAGAACCGCAAGGGCCAGGCGGGATTGTGGCCCTACGCCATTTCCGGCGACCTGCCTCTGGTCCTGATCACCATCGGCGCGGCGCGGGAGATCAGTCTGGTCCGCCAGTTGCTCCAGGCCCATACCTATTGGCGGATGCACGGCTTTTCCACCGACCTGGTCATCCTCAACGAAGAGGCGGCAAGCTATGAGCGGCCTCTCCATGAACGACTGGAGCAACTGATCCAGACCCATGCCCTCTCGGCAGCAAGTGATCGATCGGGCGGGATCTTCCTCAAAAGCGCGGCGCTCATCCCGGAGGATGATCTCAAGCTTTTGAAGGCGGCGGCAAGCGTGGTGCTGGTGGCCGGTCGCGGCACCCTGCCCCAGCAATTGGGGCTGCCGGTGGAGGCGACCGAGCAATTGAAGCGGCTCATCCGAAAACGCAGCGTGCGCGAACCATCGGCCCCGCTGCCCTTCATGGAGCTCAACTACTTCAACAGCCTTGGCGGTTTCACCCCGGACGGCCGGGAATACGCGATCTACCTCGGTCCCGGCACCAGCACTCCGGCCCCCTGGGTGAACGTCATCGCCGGGCCCACCTTCGGCACGATGATCAGCGAAACCGGATCCGGATTCACCTGGTACGGGAACAGTCAGCGCAACCGTCTGACCGGCTGGTCGAACGACCCGGTGCTCGACCCGGCATCGGAGGCGTTATACATCCGCGACGAGGAGAGCGGCGCCTTCTGGTCGCCAACCGCCTCCCCGATCCGGGAAGAGACCGCCTATCGCGCCCGGCACGGAGCGGGCTATACGGTATTCGAGCATAACAGCAACGGCATCGAGCAAGAGCTGACCGTCTTCGTCCCGGTGGATGACAGCGGGGGGACGCCGATCAAGCTGCAGCGACTGCGGCTCACCAATGGTTCTTCCCGAAGGCGACACCTCTCGGTCACCTATTATGTGGAGCTGACTCTGGGCGAAAACCGGGAGACCTCGCAGATGCACGTCCAGACCCATTGGGATGACGAGGCCCAGGCCCTGCTGGCCCGGAACCGCTACCACCCCGACTACCCGGAACGGGTGACGTTCGTGGCCATCACGCCCGAGGCCGAGGCCTTCAGCGGCGACCGCACGGCCTTTATCGGCCGGAACCGGTCGTTGGCAAGTCCGGTCGCCATGGAGATGACCCGCCTGTCACCCCGGACCGGGGCCGGCCTTGACCCGTGCGCAGTGCTGCGCGTGACCCTCGAACTGGCGCCGCACGAGCAACGCGATATTATCTGCATGCTCGGTCAGGCCGAATCTGCGGCCCAGGCCCGGGAATGGGTGGGCAGCTTCCGGCAGGATCTCGCCTTTGAAAACGCATTCGATTACAGCAGGGCCTGGTGGGATGACCTGCTCGGCACGATTGAGGTGCAGACCCCGGAGCTGGCCGTCGATCTCATGATCAATCGCTGGCTGCAGTATCAGTCCTTGAGCTGCCGCATCTGGGGCCGCTCCGGCTTTTACCAGTCCGGCGGCGCCTTCGGCTTTCGCGATCAATTACAGGACGTTACGGCCATCCTCTACGCCAGGCCCCAACTGGCACGCGACCATATCCTGCTCGCCGCCGGTCGGCAGTTCAAGGAGGGCGATGTCCAGCATTGGTGGCATCCCCCAGGAGGTGCCGGGATCCGCTCACGTATTACCGACGACCTTCTCTGGCTGCCCTATGTGGTCGCCCACTACGTCCGGGTCACCGGCGATATGGCAATCCTGCACGTAGAGGTGCCTTTTCTCAACGGCCCCATCCTGGCCGATGATCAACACGAGCAATTCTTCACCCCCGAGGTTGGTTTTGAACGCGCCTCTCTCTTTGAACACTGTAGGCGTGCGGTCAACCGCGGCCTGACCATCGGCCCCCATGGCCTGCCCTTGATCGGGACCGGGGACTGGAACGACGGGATGAACCTGGTGGGCGCTGGCGGAAAAGGGGAAAGCGTCTGGCTTGCCTGGTTCCTCTGCGATGCCCTGCAGGGGATGGCGGAACTCGCCCAGCTCCTGGGGCAACCGGAACTGGTTGTAAGCTATCAGGCAGATCGAGACGCCCTGATCCAGCGGGTCGAACAGGCCGGTTGGGACGGCGAGTGGTATCTGCGTGGGACCTTCGATGACGGCACCCCGCTCGGGTCTGCCGCCAACCGGGAGGCAAAGATCGACAGCCTGCCGCAATCCTGGGCCTGGCTCTCTGGAGCTGCTGATCCGGCGCGCGCCGATCAGGCCCTGGAATCGGCCTGGAAGCAGCTGGTCCGGCCGGATGAAGGCATAGCCCTGCTGTTCACGCCGCCGTTTGACCAATCGACACCCTCACCCGGCTACATCAAGGGGTATCCGCCGGGGGTGCGGGAGAACGGCGGCCAGTACACCCACGCCGCCCTGTGGATGGCCATGGCCATGGCCCGCAAAGGAGACGGCGAGCGGGCGGTGCAGCTGTTGCGCATGCTCAATCCGATCGAGCACGCCCGCGATGCCGAGGCGGCCTGGCACTACGGGGTCGAACCCTACGTCGTGGCGGCCGATGTCTACCGCTTACCCGGCCGGATAGGCCAGGGGGGCTGGTCCTGGTATACCGGTTCGGCGGGATGGATGTATCGAGCCTGGGTGGAAGAGGTTTTTGGTGTCCAGATCCGAGGCGAGCACATGCGGATTGATCTGGTTATCCCGGCATCCTGGCCTGGTTTCAGCCTCCGCTATCGCCACGGAGAGGCGATCTATAACGTTGCAGTGGAGAACCCGGACGGTTGCGAGCACGGTGTCGCCTGGGTGGAGTTGGACGGACAGCGGCTGAGCGATGGTATCATTCCGCTGGAACAAGGACTGGTGATCCATCAAGTTCGGATCAGGATGGGGAGCCCCACGATTACGGGCTGAACATATTGCAGATGAGAATAATTGACAATCTCGCAAAAAGTCCAGACTGCCACAATGTCATTTCGACCATCGGGAGAAATCTTAATGGCACCAAGTGATTAAGAAGAAAGATTTCTCGCTGTCGCACGAAATGACAGGCTTTATTGACTTTTTGCGAGACCATCATAATTAGCTTACTCGTGGAATCAGCAGGTTAATCTTTCAAGAAAGGAGCACGACCATGGGCGACAAGGGCGGCAAAAAGGACAAAGAGAAAAGTCAGAAGCAAAGCGGCGACAAACAGAAACAAAAAGATCAGAGCAAGGCCGATAAACAACCTAAAAGCAAACTGTCGGGCTCGCTACCTGCCGGCAAGTAAGAGAAATAAAGTATGCTGCCCATTGCCTTGCGGGCAGCATACTTGAGAAAAGTGTTTTGGCCCGGGCGGAAATTGATGCACCGGGAGTTCCAATTCGGTACCCTTGATTATATGGTCGAAAGTATTTCTGAAACAGGAAGACGAAACTCTTTCAGCAATTACCAAAGTTACACTATTCCCTATTACTACTTTGTCACATTGTTTCACCGTCGTATCCGGCACCATTTTAACCCCCCTTAATCCCCCCTGAATCAGGGGGGAAACTTTATTCCCCTCCTTGATAAGGAGGGGTTAGGGGTGGTTGATGTTGAATGTGACAAAGTAGAACTATCTACCGATCCAGTATGTTTGGAAGTATGTTGACTTTGACGTCGTCAAAGGCTTGTTGGTAACCTAAGATAATCGGTTCGAAGGGAATATAATAATAGTACTGCAAGCAGTGAAATTTTGGAACAACAGCATGTCTTGTTTTTCTCGTTATTACAGTGAAATACGTTAAGTTGGGAATTTAGGTACATAGCTTAAGTTAATAAAATGCGTCACTATCGCTTTCACACAGGGGGCGCTTTTTTCTTGCAAAATCCGAATATCCGAGTCATTAATCCATAAATTAACACTAAAGTATGGAGATACAATGACAAAATTTATTAATCGAGCGATCTCGCTCGCCTCATTTCTCGTGCCCGGCAAGGCACTGATCATTTACGGGCCGCGCCGGGCCGGTAAAACGACCCTGCTCAAATCGTATCTTGCCACCTGTGGGCTACGTTACCGTCTGGAAACGGGGGATGATGTCCGCATCCGCCATCTACTCGGCTCTGGCGACTTAAAGCAGATTGTCGCCTTTGCTGAAGGCTATGACCTGGTGGCCATTGACGAGGCCCAACAGATTCCGGACATCGGCATGGGGTTGAAGATTCTGGTCGACCATCTCCCCGATCTGCGGATCATTGCCACCGGTTCTTCATCATTCGATCCCGCCGGTGCGATTGGGGAGCCGCTGACCGGCCGCAAACGAACCCTTACCCTGTTCCCAATCAGCCAGATGGAGTTGAAACAGCAGTTCAACAGCTATGACCTGCGGCAACGGTTGGATGAGTATCTGATCTACGGGTCGTATCCGGAAATTGTAGTGACCGAAGGACGGAAGGAAAAGATCGAACTGCTGGAGGAACTATCCGGTTCCTATCTGCTGAAAGACGTACTGGCCCTGGAGCGTATCCGCTCCTCGCGCGCCCTGCTCGACCTCTTGAAGCTCGTCGCCTTCCAGGTGGGCAGCGAAGTGTCGCTGAATGAGCTGGCCACGCAAGTCAAGCTGGATGTAAAGACGGTTGGCCGCTATCTGGACATCCTGGAGAAGGTCTTCGTCCTGATTCGGGTGGGTGGTTTCAGCCGCAACCTGCGGAATGAGGTGACCAGCAAGGCCAAATACTACTTCCTCGACAACGGAGTGCGCAACGCCGTCATCGGCCAGTACAACCTGCTCGATTCCAGGAATGACATCGGCGCGCTGTGGGAGAACTTCATAGTAGCCGAACGCCTGAAAAAACGCGCCTACACCGGCATCTACGGCACCTACCACTTCTGGCGCACCTATAACGGCAAAGAGATCGACTATGTCGAAGATCGTGACGGTGGGCTATTTGGTTTTGAGTGCAAATGGTCGGTCAACCAGCGGGTCAAGCCACCCGCGAAATGGCTGGAGTCTTATCCTGGTGCGACCTATGAACTTGTGACGCCTGATAACTATCTTGATTTCGTTGGGTGAAAGGAACTGACTGACCCCTTTTAACCCCTAAATGCTTTTTTCTCTGCTCGTGAAAAGCTTCGCTTAAGACTTTCCAAGACAAACAGCAATGATAGCAGTTGCAGCACTAATAACAGAAGCAATTGCTGAAAGAAGAGATACTATCCACATGCTTTCGCCCCTTTGGTACGTTAAAGCTGCCAGTATTCTCCTCTGCATCTCTGCTTTGTCAAGGCCAGTTCCATCGCAACTGCTGTGCTGGGTGATATTAAGGCGTTTGCATTCGGCTTCTATCTCTTCATCTGTGATAGGTAATTTTCTCATGATTAACCGTAGGTTGTTTTGGGTGCATAAAACGTTAAGGTGAGGGGCGCCGCGCTTTTGCGGCGTCCCTCTCGACCGAGAGGTTAGCCTTTTTGCTTAACAAGTTGAAGTGTGCTTTTAATGGAATTATTGTGCCCCTCACTTTATCGGTAAGAGCTATTTCTACAACCCATTTCCCGGGTGGATCGCCTTTTTCTCCAACGTACTTTATAACCGCCGTGGACAAGCGCACATTACGCGGATCACCTTGAAGTTTACCGGCGGCACACTGAACACCTTTGGCATTTGCAGAAGAGCTGCCATCTGGTCTTGTTACTTTAATGTCACAAAGTACGTCAAGCTCACCGGAGGCGTTAGCTTTTGGGTTTACGTAGAAAGCGAGAATCGTTAATTTTTCGCCATACGAAACATCCTTGGCCTCGGAAAAGTTAGGTACCGTTTCTGGCGAGGTATTCCATTTTTCTTCCCAGTCAGAATCTGGTGTTACGACCAGCCAACCACCAAACCCATTTATGCTTTTCATTGCATCTGAGTTCGGCACGGGCTTTCCATCTCTGGTTACCCAACCTCCTGTTTCGGCGTGGGCGATCAGGGAGAGGGACATAATCAAACTGATGAGTACGCTCTTCATGTGTTTTGTGAGGGCTAACAAGTAATTCTGCTGACCTGCATATCATCCCGACTCGCACGGAATGTTGGATGTTTTCCTGTACCGACAAACTCAGGCTCTTTGCCTTGCCAGCCTAAGAAATTTTCGTAATCTACCAATCTCTCGTTAAATAATCTTGAAAAATTTGCGACAATCGAACAGTTTCACCCTTCTGTATATCCTCCAAAATGAAAGGATATGCAATTTTGGAAAACTTCATATGATACAAGTTCCTGGTGCTGTGCTGCTACGGTCCGAGTCGTGTCTTGCGACAAAGAGGACAATGGTTTCTCCCACTACTTCTGTCCTTCATACGATAGATGTACCTTGAGGTTACCAGACTGAACCCAAACCAATTTGGCAGGCACCTCAACTTGACATGTCTTCAGTGAATCTCTGATTTACGAAAGTCCAGATATCCTATCGTGCTGCATTACGATAAACAAAACCATTTTCAGGCGCCAAGCCTATTCCCGAAAGAACTCTAACCCCGGTAAACGGGATAAGTGCCTTTCGCAGATTATTTTCTAAGAAATAGGGGAAGTGTCCTTCTCTTTCAATATCTTGGCTCTGCCGTTGGCGGCAAGAGTTACAACGCCCCCAGCAGATACCAGTCCGGCACCCCCCAGACGTTCCGGCGTAATTCAACGACCTCGTCCCCTGGATAGACCACCAACCCTACTTTGGCCGCATCCGGATGTTCCGCCATGAACGTCTCCACACTTCTGCCGTCCGCTGCGGTCACACGTCCCGATGATTTGGCCTCAATGGGGATGATGCCGCGCTCACTCGCCAGCAGAAAATCCACCTCCAGCCCGGCGGCGGTACGGTAGAAATACAGCTCCGGCTCCACCGGCTGGAGCTGTTTCCACTTTAGAAGTTCAGCGCAAAGCCAGGTTTCATAGGCCGCGCCGCTACTGATAGAAAGCTCACCAACTATAGCCCTGTTCAACCCCACGTCCGGGAAGAAGAGCTTCGGACTCTTGACCAGCCGTTTGCTGACGTTTTCATGCCAGGGGGGGAGCAGAACGCACTGAAACGACATGGTCAGCAGTTCCAGATAGCGCTTGATGGTATTGACCGCCACTCCCAGATCCCGCGACACCTCGCTGATTGAAAACAGATTGGCGGTGCGGCTGCATAACAGCTTCTGCGCCAGGGCAAAGGTATCGATGTTCGCCACTTGCCCCACATCGGCAATATCCCGCTCCAGATAGGTCTTGCGATAATCCTTGAGCCAGTTCAGCCGCTCCGTTTCTCCCGTGCGCTGCCACACCGGCGGATAACCGCCCCATCGTTGATGTTCGTCCCGCACCCCGCGCAGGGTACGCAATTGCCCAGGCGAAACAAGGGGGAGCCGCCCGGCGTCCTGTGGCGAAAGCGCTTGATCCTGCCATATTCGGGAGAGAAGCGGCGGCTTACCGCCACCGGTCAGTTCAAAGAGGGAAAACGGGTACATCTGGCAGAGCGCCACCCGCCCGGCCAGGGTCTCGCGGATGCTCTTCATCATCAGCAATTGTGACGATCCGGTCAAAACGAAGCGTTTCCGCTCGTTGGCAGGTTTTTTCCGTTCCCGGTCCACCACCAGCTTCAGCGGGTCGAACAACTGCGGGATTTTCTGCACCTCGTCAAGCACCACCAGCGGTGTCGTTATGTTTCCCAGGATCTGCACGGCCGAGCGTTGAAAACGAAGCCGTTCGTCGGGATCGTCGAAGGAGATGTAGGTAAACGAAAGGTCAAGCCGTTCGGGGAGTTGCATTTCGCAGAGCGTGGTCTTACCGGTCTGGCGCGCGCCGGTCAGGGCCACAACCTGCTCATGGTTCAGGCGGGTGACGATGGTATCGGTTATTGAGCGTTTGATGCTGTTCATGCCGTATTTGTATCAACTGCATTGCAAATATTCAAGGCATTTTTGCAATGCGGCTGAGAGCAATGGGGATGTACCACGCTTTCTGGTTTGCTGGCATTTAGATTTCCACCTGGAGTTTAGAATTTCAGATAGTTGCATTAATGAGCGGTTAGGCGGTAGGATGGGCAAAGCGGAGCGTGCCCATCATGTCTGTGGCCACCCCCAAGAATCGATGGGCACGGCCTGTCGGCCTTTGCCCATCCTACCCTACTTGATATTATGGCCGAGAGTATTTCTTGAAAGAGTACAACAAAACGCTTTCCTCGATTGCCAAAGTCAACAGTTCTCCTGTATCATGC